>JANNEU010000376.1:0-6512 GCA_031379035.1 Hyphomicrobiaceae bacterium
GCTTGCGGGAGCGACCTGGACTCAAATGTATCGACACGCACTTTCCACAGTCAAAGGACTGCTCACGCGCTTACCGCTATCAAGCGAGCGCGCCGACCGATGGGCTGCGGCAATGCGGCCCGAGGGGAAGTCCGGTTCGACGCTAGAGACCTCCAACATGGAGGGCGCTCAATCACTGATCAATGCCCTCTCGGACCCTGCTCTCATTCTTGACGAGCGCGGGACACTATTGGTTGCCAATGCGAGCGCTCAGGAAACATTCGGACGGCTGTTTGTCGGGGAGCACATTGGCAAAACGGCTCGGCACCCGGAACTTTCCGCAGCAATCAAGACGTCCCAGACCACCGGCGCAAGGGCAACCTTCGAACTCGCGCTCAAGACGCCTGCGGATAGACATCTGGACGGCACCGTGGCCAGGCTGACTGGGTTCGGCGAAGGGCAACACGCGCCGGCATGTGTCGTTATCCTGCAGGATATCAGCGAGCGCGAAGCTCTCGCGCGTATGAGGATTGAGTTCGTTGCGAATGCTAGTCACGAATTGCGGACGCCGCTCGCTGCCGTCTCGGGCTTCATTGAGACACTACGTGGGCCAGCCCGCGAGGATCCTGCTGCGCGAGACCGCTTTTTAGGGATCATGTTCGAGCAAGCGCAAAGAATGTCGCGTTTGATCGACGACCTTCTGGTCCTGAGCCGCGTCGAGATGCGCGTTCACCTCGCCCCGGTGACCGCGACAGACCTCAATCATGTCGCGTCGGAAGCTAGGCGCATTGCTGCACCATTGGCCAAAAAGGAAAAGGTGGAACTCCGACTTGAGCTGACGGACGCCGATGTGACGTTTCCGGGTGATCATGACGAGCTGATGCAAGCGGCAAGCAATCTGATACAGAACGCTCTCAAGTATGGTCGTCCTGGCGGAAGCGTCGTGGTTACGACCGCACGCGGCAGAGATCGCCGCGGCGCCATGGTGGCGCGCCTCAGCGTGATCGACGACGGACCCGGCATCTCGGCGGAGCACCTGCCGCGGCTCACTGAGCGCTTTTACAGGGTCAGTTCAGCCGTCAGTCGAGAAAAAGGCGGTACGGGCCTCGGGCTTGCCATCGTGAAACACATCGCCGCGCATCATCGGGGGCAGGTCGAGATACACTCCGTACCAGGCCAAGGCTCAACATTCTCGTTAGTGTTTCCGCTGGCCGGCAGCTCGGCGTAGGCGGAGCAATGACCCCTGTCATAAAAGCGCAATGTAATTGTCATACTCGTTCACTCGAAACATTCTGGACAGACCTGATGCCCGGCCACATCGTCACATCTTATGACACTGACCTTGCCGCCCTTGATCGCATGATCGCGGAGATGGGGGGGCAGTGCGAGCAACTGCTTACAAACGCATTTTCTGCGCTCGAGCAGCGCGACCCAAAGCGTGCAGAGATTGCGGTTGCCAGCGATCGGGTCGTCGACGAATTGGAGCGCAATCTGCAAGACCAAGCGATTCAGATGATCGCGCGGCGGCAACCGATGGCGAATGATCTCCGCCATGTCATGACGGTGATCAAGATTGCAAGCGATCTTGAGCGGATCGGTGACTTGGCCAAAAACATTGCGAAGCGCGCCATTGCCGTTGCACACGAAACACCGCCGAAGCCGCTTCTGATCGGCCTCCGGCACATGACAGAGCACGCTCTCGAGCAACTGAAGGACGTTCTGGACGCCTATGCCGAACGCGACGCCGGGAAGGCGATGGCCGTTTGGCACGACGACGCGCGGATTGACTTGCTCTACAATTCGCTATTTCGCGAAATGCTCACCTATATGATGGAAGATCCGCGCAACATCGGCTTGTGTACCCACCTTCTGTTCGGTGCCAAGAACATCGAACGCATCGGCGACCACACCACCAATATCGCGGAAAACATTCATTACCTCGTGCACGGGGCGTTGCCGCACGGCGACCGACCCAAGGGCAGCGAGGCTGGCACTTTCGTCGCTGATTCGAAATCCTGAACACAGAGGGCGTGCGCACGGCACGTTTGAGAACATGGCATCGATCCTCATCGTAGAGGACGAATCGGCATTGGTTGAGCTGCTTCGCTACAATCTCGAAGCCGCTGGCTACGCTGTTCGTAGTGCGATGACTGGTTCTGCAGCAGAAGAAGCGCTGACCGAGGAGCGTTTTGACCTCGTCGTGCTCGATTGGATGCTGCCGGAGATCAGCGGGATTGAGCTCTGCCGGCGGATTCGCCAGCGCCCGGAGACGCGCAATCTGCCAGTCCTGATGTTGACAGCGCGCGGGGAAGAAGCCGACCGCATTCGCGGCCTTTCGACAGGCGCCGACGACTATGTCGTAAAGCCGTTCTCGATCAATGAAGTTCTGGCGCGTGTGAAGGCCCTTCTGCGCCGCGCCGCTCCCGATCTGGTTGCTGATCTGCTGTCGTTCGCTGACGTTGAACTCGATCGGGCGGCACATCGGGTCAAGCGCGGTGAAAGGGACCTTCGCCTCGGGCCAACAGAGTTCAAACTTATTCTTTACATGATGGAGAACCGGGGTCGCGTACTCACGCGTCAGCAACTCATTGACGGCGTGTGGGGCCGCGACGGCGAGATTGACGAGCGCACCGTAGATGTCCACATCGGTCGGTTGCGAAAGGCGCTGGTGCACGGTGACGAGGGAGATCCCATCCGGACCGTGCGTGGTGGCGGATATGTGTTCGGAGAGAGATAGGGGTTGTAGTTGAGCGGGTCCGCGAGCGACATTCCGCGCGGCCCGAGACACAATTTGCCGTTACCAACTTCCGCAACTTGTCTCTGCTCTCGCTGATCGAACAGCTACTGCTGCAGACGCATCCGGATTTTTGATCAAGGGTCGACCGAGCGGGTTGATTCCACAACCACCACTGCGGCGGGCGACGATCTTCAAAAAATTTGTTGGTCCCCGGCGCCAACATGATATGCGAACTGAAATATTTACGCACACCGGGGACCAACTACAGGAGCCGTGCTTGAAGTCTTTCCCAGGCCTTCGGGTTTCAAGAACGACGACGAATCAAGTGACATGCCGATGTGACAACAGAAATACAGACGAAGAGGGTTTCATAGATTTTTCTCAGCGGTAGCTCATGAGAACCCTTAGGCGCGACGCGTTGTAAGGTTCTCTCAGCGGCAACACCCAGCAAAAAACTATTTTGGGTCGTAACGATATCCAACGCCCCTCAGTGTTGTGATGGGGTCTGTTCTCCACGCGGTGAGCAGTGCCTTGCGGAGCCGGCCAACATGGACGTCAATGGTACGCGCGTCGACAACGCCCTCATGTCCCCATACGGCCTCCAGGATCTCTTGCCGGCTGAGAACTTCGCCGGGATGCGCCAGGAATAGCTCTATCAACTGCATGTTGATAGGCCCAAGCTCGACGATCCGTCCACGACGCCGCACGCGCATCGCGTCGCGATCGAATTCGATATCACCGACCTTCAGCACGGCGGCGGACTTGTCGGGGATCCGCCGACGTAGAAGCGCTTCGACACGTGCAAGTAGCTCTTGAACAGAGAACGGCTTGGACACAAGATCGTCTGCCCCGGCATCGAAGGCTTGAACGATATCGTGCTCGCCAGTAGACGACGTCAGCACGATGATCGGCATCGCCTTGTTCGTTGTCCTTTGACGTAAGCGCTGGAGCAGTTCAACTCCCGAGAGGCTGCGAAGCGACCAGTCGATAATCATGAGATCCGGAACCCGGCTGCTCAGGCACAACAGTGCCTCTTCCCCTCGCCGCATGAGTTGAACCGAGTAACCTGCGGCCGACAAGCTGTCATCAAGAAGAAACGACAGTTCCTGGCTGTCTTCAACCACGCCAACGTGCACGTCCTTTAACGAGACCTGCGACCCGTCGGCCATCGTCATTGCTCCTGCGTGTCGGGCCGAATGCTGTTCGGATTCGGACCCTTGGGCCGATCACCGGAGAGAAACTCGCCGGTTGCGACATAGTGGATGTTCTCGGCAATGTTCGTCGCGTGATCACCAAAGCGTTCCAGGTTTTTCGCGCAGAAAAGCAGGTGGGTGCAGTAGCCAATGCTCCGTGGGTCTTCCATCATGTAGGTCAGCAGTTCCCGAAACAGGGCGGTATGCAGCGTATCAATCTCGCCATCGCTGTCCCAGACGCCGCGCGCCAACTGCGTGTCGCGCCGCACATAGGCCCGCATTACGCGCGACAGCTGCTCGAAAGCGCGTTTACTGAGAATATCGAGATTGACGCCTGCGCCGGTCGGCTGCGTCTGGTCACTCATAGCGATGACGCGCTTGGCATTATTCTTTGCAAGGTCACCCATACGCTCAAGATCAGTTGCGATTTTCAATGTCGCAATTGTCTCGCGCAGATCGATGGCCAAAGGCTGACGCTTAGCAATCATCGCAATCACGCGCTCTTCGATGCGCATCTGAAGGGCGTCGACGGTCTTGTCGGCAGCAACGACTTTCTGAGCAAGCCCCAAGTTTCGAGTTCTGAACGCCTCAGCGGCGTCCTCGATTTGACGCCCGACGGTGGCCCCCATGTCGACAACCAGGGTACCCAGCTTCTGAAGTTCGGCATCAAAGGATGCAACAATATGGGGCATGCGGCCTCCTGTTTTCATCTCCAGATCAGCTGGAACCGTTTAACCAAACCGACCGGTGATGTAGTCCTGGGTGCGCGGATTGCGTGGGTTGGTAAACGTCTGTGTGGTGGGTCCGAACTCGATGAGCTCGCCGAGGTACATAAAGGCGGTGTGATCAGACGTCCGCGATGCCTGCTGCATGTTGTGCGTGACGATAGCGATCGTGTAGTCAGTTTTGAGTTCCTCAATCAGCTCTTCGATGCGCGCCGTCGATATCGGGTCTAACGCCGAACAGGGTTCGTCGAGCAGGATCACCTCAGGCTTGATCGCAACCGTGCGTGCAATGCAGAGCCGCTGCTGCTGGCCTCCCGAAAGGCTTTGGCCGCTGGCGGCAAGCTTGTCTTTGACCTCGTTCCACAAGGCAGCCCGGGTAAGGGCCTCCTCCACGCGCACGGCCATATCGGCCTTTGATAATTTCTCGTAGAGGCCGATGCCAAAGGCCACGTTATCGTAGATCGACATCGGGAATGGCGTCGGCTTCTGAAACACCATGCCGACGCGGGCACGCAAAAGATTGAGATCCATGTTCGGCGCGAGGATGTTCTTGCCGTCGAGCAGAACTTCGCCCTCTGCCCGTTGATTCGGATAGAGGTCGTACATCCGGTTGAGGACACGCAGCAGGGTCGATTTCCCGCACCCGGACGGACCAATGAAAGCGGTGACGCGATTTGCGTAGAGCGGCAACGTGATCTCTTTGAGAGCACGCGACACGCCATAATAGAAGTTGAGGTTCTTAACAGAGATCCGCTCGTGCGCAGGAGCAAGAACGATCGCTGCATCGCGAGGGTTCAGTGTTTGCATGGCACTCATGACTGAATTCCTTTCTGACCGATCAGGCGCGCAATGATGCTGAGCGCGAGCACGGCAAATGTAATCAGCATAGCCCCGGTCCACGCGAGCCGCTGCCAGTCGGCATATGGGGACAGCGCGAACTGGAAGATAACGGCGGGCAGGCTCGCCATAGGTTCGAGTATGTTCAGTTTCATAAACTGATTGTTAAGTGCGGTGAACAAGAGGGGCGCGGTTTCGCCGCTAATGCGCGCGATCGCGAGCAACACTCCCGTCAAAATCCCGGCCTGCGCCGCGCGATAGGCGACGCTGCGGATCATGACGACCCGCGGCATGCCGACGGAGGCTGCCGCTTCGCGCAGCTGATCCGGCACCAGGCGAAGCATATCTTCGGTCGTGCGGATGACGACCGGAATGACCAGGATCGCAAGTGCAATTGCACCGGCAAGACCCGAGAAATGGCCCATTGGCGCAACGACAAGCGTATATACGAATAAGCCGATGACGATCGATGGAGCACTCAACAGAATATCGTTGATGAAACGGATGACCTGCGAGATGCGGGCGTGGCGGCCATATTCGGCCATGTAGGTTCCAGCGAGAATACCTATCGGCGTTCCGATCAGAACGCCGAGCGTCGTCATGATCAAGCTGCCGATGATGGGGTTGAGAAGGCCACCGTCAGCACCCGGCGGCGGCGTCATCTCGGTGAACACCTTCAGCGACAGGCCGGCCATACCTTTGATCAGCAGAGTGCCAAGCACGAGGGCGAGACATGCAAGGCCCACAACCGTCGCTGCGAGGCACAGAGCCATAGCAACGCCGCTCTTGCGGCGGCGGGACCGGAATCCGCCCATGTCGAAGCTTGGCTTGTTCATGTGGTTATCGCCCTGCCGTCTTTTCGAGGCGCCACAGTAGGTAGCGCGCTCCGCTCAGCACAATCAGCGTGATCGCGAACAGAATCAGCCCGAGAAACACCAGCGACGATGTGTAAAGATCACCGACGGCTTCGGTGAACTCATTCGCGATGGTTGCAGAAATTGTCGTTCCGGGCGCTAACAACGATGGCGAAATTTTGTGCGC
>JANNEU010000438.1:0-2999 GCA_031379035.1 Hyphomicrobiaceae bacterium
ATCTGTCCCCGCCAGCCTTGTTCATCGAATCGAAGAACTCGCCGTTCGTCTTGGTCGCCTTCAAGCGGCCAATAAGGAACTCGATCGACTCCATCGCACCCATCGGGTTGAGAATGCGCCTGAGCACATACACCTTCTTGAGCTGATCGCCCGGCACCAGCAGATCTTCCTTGCGGGTCCCCGAGCGGGCGACGTCGATGGCCGGGAACACCCGTTTGTCTGAAACCTTGCGGTCGAGGATGATTTCCGAGTTACCGGTGCCCTTGAACTCTTCAAAGATCACTTCGTCCATCCGCGAGCCGGTATCGATCAGCGCCGTGGCGATAATGGTCAGCGACCCGCCCTCTTCGATATTACGCGCCGCACCGAAGAACCGCTTCGGCCGTTGCAGCGCGTTAGAGTCGACACCACCCGTCAAAACCTTGCCGGAAGATGGAACAACCGTGTTGTAGGCCCGGCCCAGACGCGTGATCGAGTCCAGCAGGATGATCACATCTTTCTTGTGCTCGACGAGGCGCTTGGCCTTCTCGATGACCATTTCCGAAACCTGCACGTGCCGGCTTGGCGGTTCGTCGAAGGTCGAAGCGATAACCTCGCCCTTCACCGACCGCTGCATGTCCGTCACTTCTTCCGGCCGCTCGTCGATCAGCAACACAATCAAAAAGCATTCCGGATGATTGATCGAGATGGAATGCGCAATGTTCTGCAGCAACACGGTTTTACCCGTCCGCGGCGGTGCCACGATCAACCCGCGCTGTCCTTTACCGATCGGCACCACGACGTCGATAACACGCGCCGACAGGTCCTTGATCGTCGGATCCTCGATTTCCATCTTCAGCCACTCTGTCGGGTAGAGTGGCGTCAGGTTGTCGAAGTGTACCTTATGCTTCTGCTTCTCGGGGTCATCGAAGTTGATCTTGTTGACCTTGAGCAGAGCAAAATAGCGCTCACCCTCTTTGGGTCCGCGGATCTGACCCTCCACCGTATCACCCGTCCTGAGCGCAAAGCGCCGGATCTGGGTCGGTGAGATGTAGATATCGTCGGGTCCCGGCAGGTAATTGGCATCCGGCGCCCGCATGAAGCCGAACCCGTCGGGAAGAACCTCCACGACACCCATGCCAATAATCTCTGTTTCTTGCGCCGCGAGCTGTTTCAGGATCGAAAACATCTGCTCTTGCTTGCGCATCGCACTGGCGTTCTCGACACCAACGAGCTCCGCAAACGCCAATAGCTCCGCTGGCTTCTTGGCCTTCAGATCCTGTAGTTTAACTTCTTTTACTTCTTTGATGCCGTCTTGCATGGCATGTGTCCGAGTATCGTGGCGCGCGCGACCCAGTGAGGAGGGGACAGGAAGGGTGGGCGAGGCCAGAAAGATATGGGGAGGGGTTGTGTCACGACCGAGACGAAGCTGGCCGTTTTCGCGCTCGGAACCGCTTGGGCAGCAGTCTGATAGATGCGCGCTGACAGAAGCGAAAGGCCTGTCGCCAATTCGGTCCTGACGCTAAATAACAGAATTCACTCTGAGAAAAAAGGAAAAAACCGCTTTGGCAGGTGCCCAATCGCAACAATCTTCACCGGATCAGCCAGGAGCATCCCGGTAACACGGCCTAAAACGGCTTCACGACCACCAGCACCACAATCAGGATCATCAAAACGGTCGGCACCTCGTTCATAATCCTGAAGAACCGGCCGTCCCGAGTGTTCCGGTCAGCTGCGAAGTCCTTCACCCACCCACCCATCATGCCGTGGACCGCCGACAGGCCAACCACCAGCAGCAGCTTGGCAATCGCCCAGATGTCCTTGTGATAGCCCATCTGCCAAAGCAACAGCGGCCCCGTGACCCAGGCAACGATCATCGCCGGCCCCATAATGAACCGGTAGAGCCTGTACTCCATCACCTTGAACAGCTCGCTCTGCGGCGAACCCGTTTCAACGCCTGCGTGATATACAAACAACCGCGGCAGATAGAGCAGCCCCGCCATCCACGAGATGATGGCCACGATGTGCAGGGCCTTCAGCCAGAGAACCACACATTGTCTCCCAAATGGACCGCTTACTTAGTTCAGCAAGCCCGGATCCCGCAGCAACTCAACCAGCCGCGCCACATGCTCTGGCGGCGTCTCTGGCACGATTCCATGCCCCAGGTTGAAAATGAACGGATTAACCCCCAGCGTCCGCACGATCTCCCGCACCCGGCGCTCTAACGGTGCCCCGCCCGCCACCAGCAGCAGCGGATCGAGATTGCCCTGCACGACCGTCTTTCCCGACAACGACGAGCGGATGTAGCTCAGCGGCATGGCGGTGTCGCAGCTGACACCATCAACGCCCGTCTCCTGCACAAAGCGCGCGCTGTGCACGCCAGCGCCACGAGGGAAGCCGATAATCGGCAATCCGGGATGCAGCGCCTTCATTTCGGCCACCAACCGCTTCGTCGGCGCGATCACCCATCGGTCGAACTGATCCTCCGGTAAACTCCCAGCCCAGCTATCAAAAATCTGTAGCAGATCAGCCCCGGCCTTCACCTGGCCGTCCAGGTAAACAACCGACGCATCCACCAGCACGTCCATCAGCGCCTGAAACCCAGCCGGATCGCGATAGGCAAAGCCGCGCGCAGCAGCCTGGTCACTGGAACCCTGCCCACCGATCATATAGGTCGCCACCGTCCACGGCGCTCCGCAGAACCCGATCAGCGCCGTTTCTTTGGGGAGATCCTGCCGCAAACGCTGCACGGTCTCTGCCACGATCGCAAATTTCTTGGCCGCGCCGGAAATCGACAATCTGGCAATTTCGGCACCGCTTTTCAGTGGATCGAGCCGCGGACCCTCGCCCTCGACAAACCGGACGACCTGCCCGAGCGCATCAGGAACCACCAGGATGTCAGAGAACAGGATCGACGCATCAAACCCATAACGGCGTATCGGCTGGAGCGTCACCTCGGCCGCCATCGCCGGCGAGTAGCAGAGGTCTAGAAAACCGCCAGCCTTCGCGCGTGTCGCTTT
>JANNEU010000484.1:0-2281 GCA_031379035.1 Hyphomicrobiaceae bacterium
GATCCGCGATCCCGAGCAGGAGCCGCCACCACCATGGCAATTGAAGGCGTGGCTGTTGGGTGGCGTCGAAATTGCCACCAATGCCGCGCTGTTCGATGAAGCGCACTATCAGGGCGGCATCGTCGCCGATCTGTTCGGCGATAACCGCTACTTTACCGACCCCGAAGCCTTTTGGGCGTTACAAAACCAAACCATTGTCGCCGAACGCGGGCGGCTGCTGGCAGCAGGATGGCCGGAGGTTCATGTGATTGCGCCCGATCAGCGCTTCCAAGCTTGGGACTATGATCAGGTGCCGAAGTCGCGCGGCGGCGCCGTCTATATCGATGTGGAGGCCGATGGCCATGTGACCATTCACAAAGGATTGGCGCCGCGTGCCACAGCCTGTCGCCCGCTGTCTCGCGAACAGGACGGCTCGGTCCTGAGTGAGGCTGTGCCGCCCGAGCGCCCCGAGATGAGCGCGCCGCTCGCCAATGCCGTTGATCTGCTCCGACACAGCGTGGTCCGGCTCGCGCTAGCCGACACACCCATGGTCGCTTTGCGGCTGGCGTTGGCTCATATGATAGGCGGCTCGTCGCTCTGGCGCGTGGAAGCCGAACGGCAGACACCACACACCGATACCATCGCCGCATGGCGGGAGACGCTGCCAACACAAGCGACGTTTGCGACGCTGCGGGCCGAGGCGCTGACGCGGCTCGGCGTTGAGGAGGGCGCCCTGATCGACCAACACGACGGTAGTGCACGCACGGCCGAGGCGTTCGTACTATTGCAAGCGTGGTCCGACGACGACGTCCTGGCACTGTTGGCCGTCGTCATGGCCGAAACGCTAGCGATGGGCACCGGGTTGATCGACCAGCTTGGGCAGGTGCTCGGCGTCGATATCGGGCAGCACTGGCAGCCCGATGATGTCTTCTTTGATCTTGCCAAGGATCGCGAGGCCGTCTCCGGCATGCTGGCAGAGGTCATTGGCGACAGAACCGCCAAAACCTACCTCACCGAAACCGGCCCCAAGAAAAAAGCGATTATCCGCAAAGCGCTGGCCGGTGATGGCCGCACCAAAGTTGAAGGTTGGTTGCCGCGCTATCTGCGGTTCCCGCAAGCTGGATACACCGCGAGGCCGCTGACCAGTGTCCGCGCGGGCTGACCCAAGCGCGCGTGTGTTGAGTGACCTTGAGAGCAAGACACTGCTTGATCGGGGTAGACGGCACACACGTCCGCTCTGATCGTCACGGGACGGTGCCCGCCGCGACAGCAGATGCGATAGCGTTGGGCATCACCGCTGCTCCCTTCCCAGAACTTCCTCGCGCTTCCCGTCCGTTCCCGCGATTGCCCGCGTATCCCCATTCACACCAACGTCGCGACCGGCGCACGCTGGCTCCCATGCGCGACAACGCTCGGGAGCCGAACCATGTCCACCGTCAAAAGCATCGCCACCCAGCTGACCCTCGTTGCGGGCGTCCTGGTCACCAGTCTTTGGGCGGGCACGCAATGGGCCGCGCACAGTCTTGGCTATCAAGCAGCGCTCGGCGTGCCGTGGTTCGATATGTTTGGGTTGAGCGTCTACGCGCCGACCAATCTATTCCCGTGGTGGCTGACCTTCGGCGATCAAGCGCCGGACGTCTTCAACCGTGCCGGGGCCTTAGCCGCATGCGGCGGCGTGCTCAGCGGTAGCATCGCTGCCCTCGGCACCATGCGACGGGCCAACCAAAGCGCCAAGGTGACCACATTTGGTTCGGCCCGCTGGGCCGAGTTCTGGGATGTCGCCGCCGCTGGCTTGTTGTCCGAGCGCGGCGTTGTTCTCGGCCTCTACGATGACCGCTATCTGCGGCATGACGGCCCCGAGCATGTGATGGCGGTGGCGCCGACGCGCTCCGGCAAAGGCGTCGGCCTCGTCGTGCCGACGCTTCTGTCGTGGACCCAGTCTGCCGTCATCCACGACATCAAGGGCGAGAACTGGACATTGACCGCCGGGTGGCGGTCGCAGTTCTCGCACTGCCTGATGTTTGACCCGACCAGTCCGCTATCGGCGCGTTTCAATCCACTCCTGGAAGTGCGCCGTGGCCCCATGGAAATGCGCGACGTGCAGAACATCGCCGATATCCTGGTCGATCCAGACGGCGCCCGAGAGCGCCGCGACCACTGGGAAAAGGCGGCCCACACTCTCCTCGTCGGCGCCATCCTGCACGTGCTCTACGCCGAAAAAGACAAGACGCTGGCCCGCGTCGCCACCGTCTTGTCCGATCCTACCCGCTCCATCGGGCGCACCCTCAAGGTGATGCTGATG
>JANNEU010000494.1:0-2169 GCA_031379035.1 Hyphomicrobiaceae bacterium
ATGGCGGCCGTGCCAATTCCTGATCCCGCGCGGCGGCCACCGCGCCGATCACTGGCGGTCGATGAAATTCCAAGCGCGTTACGCGCGACCAGCTATCAAGCGCCGCAGCGGACGTATCGCGAAGTCGGCCAGGGACATGTGGTGCAGGAGACCGGTTAGGCGTGCACACACAAGTAAGGCTGGCGGAGCAAGCGACCCGAAAGTTCAGTCTCATGTCGAGCCGAAAACCCGGCTGATCTTTTGAACCAACGACCCATGACCTTGGTTCGATAGGTGCTGACCCGCCGTCCCGCCATCTCACCGAACAAACGGTGCGAGCGCGCGAATATAGGTTGCCTGGTAAAGAGTTGACGGCTCGGTCACCGACCAGGAGTTTGCGGGCCATCCGCTTCCAAACTGGAGATAGGACTTCAAAGCAGGCTGGCCTAGCGGCGGGGCGTAGGTTGGCTTGCAAAGCGCAGCGGCCGTCTGACTGCCGCATTGATGCCCAAACATCGCCGCCGGTACTGAGCAGCATCGGTCGAGCGCGTAGGAGGGATTGGGTCCGCCAACAAGATAGCCCGGCGGCGGTCCCGGCGCGGTTGGCTGGACACGTTCCCAAGGGGTTCCAGCGGCGAACCAGGTATGAAACATCGTGTTGGCAGAATGCCCTTCGCCTGCCGCTGTCATATTGGTCAGATAGACGAGCCCGAGCGGATTTACGCCGTGAATATAGTGAGCATAATCCAACGCCGCTGCCGAAGCCTCGGCTCGGGTTTCTTCGCTGCGGCTGTGCACGGCGGCGAGATACATAAGCCGCGACTGGGCTGCGATGGATTTATTACTGCCCCAAGTGATGTCTTTCAGTAGCGATCGATAAGGCGCGGAGGTATTGGCCGCGGCCAAGGCTGGGCTCGTTACAATACGCGAGAGGAACTTTTCCAATATTGCTGACGTCACCGACACCGAGGCGCCTGGTATCCGCGCGTAATAAAGCAACGCTTCCTGACCTTCTGAGTCCCATTGCGAGGGGCCATAAGCGGGCACAATTGCTGCAGCTTTTGCTTCGATAAATGTCTTTAGGGTCGCGTCAGAACTGATTTCGTAAAGATAGACCGCTGCTTCAAATTCTGCCAGGCGACGATCGCCGTCGTTCATCTCCTGCTGGCCGGACGCCAACCCGCGGGAGGCAGACTGCTTGGCATCATCGTTGTTAAAGTAGACGACAGAAGGGTTGGCTCTTGCCCACGCCCAAGCGGCGCTCGCGCGTTTAGCCAGATCAGCGGCGAAAACTTTGTGCTCCGCTTCAGGTCGCTTGCCAAAAATCTTCGACGCGTAGGCAAAAACGGCGGCAGACATCAATGTCGCTGACGTCGTTGCAGGTCCAAAGTGGCTCGGACCCTTGGCAGCGGACGGCGGACTGGCCGACGCCAAGCCTTGCACACACAGGACCGATCCATCCGCGTTCTGCATGCGGCGCAGCCACTCGAGGCCCCACTTCATTTCATCCAGAATGTCCGGCACGCCATTTCCAGACTCGGGTATGCCCCAGTCATCTCCGAATGCCAGCGGGTTTTCATCGAACGCGCGCAGTAGAATAATAATGTTGCGTGCAGTCCAACTCGTATACTTGTTGTAGTCCCCCGCATCGTACCAGCCACCCCGAAGATCCTTGGGCTGCGCGTGACCTTGACGGCCCAAAATATCAACGGCACCTGGCCATGGACGCGATTGCGCATCCTGGCCACTGTCGAGATGGCTGGCTTTATCGGCCCAGGCCTTCTCGGCGAATTCTGGCTTTTTCCAATACCCAGCCCGCTGATAATAGAACACACGTCCCGCATGTTTCATGACCTGACGGTAGACGTCATCGCCGATGACAAATGCCGCTGACCGAACCCCTCGTTCGAGGTCGGCGACGGCGTATTTGCCGGGCGCGGTTACATCTGAGAAATCAAACCACCAGGCGCGGTCGCCGGAAGCATGATCGGTCGCGCCGCCGTTCCAGGATTGCGGCGATCCTTCCTTGACTATTGTGCCGGTTGCCAAATCGACAAGCGCATAACGCGGCCCCGGTACAAATGTGGCAAAGTTATCATAACCAACTTTCGGGTCACGAACGACCGCCACCTTCTTGGCACCGGTCAGGTAGCCAAACTGGTCGACGACGATAGCGGGTATCGGACCGTT
>JANNEU010000067.1:0-12364 GCA_031379035.1 Hyphomicrobiaceae bacterium
GGCCTGACCTTCGTCGGCCGCGCACCTGACGACAAACTCCGCATCGCCCTTGACCGCATTTATCAGGCAGCGGGCGCACACGGCCTCGATGTTGATTTTCATGCCGACGAAAGCGCATCTCCCGACGCGCGCACGCTGGAAGAAATCGCGCTCGCCTCGCTCCGCGCCAATTTCAAAGGCCGCACCACCGTCGGCCACTGCTGCTCGCTCGCGCTGCAATCAGACGAGGACCGCGAACGCGTCATCGCGCGCGTCGGCGAAGCCGGGCTGGCAATTGTCTCTTTGCCGATGTGCAACATGTACCTGCAGGATCGCCAAGACGGCCGCACGCCACGCTGGCGTGGTGTGACACCACTGCATGAGCTCGATGCGGCCGGCGTGCCCGCCCTCATCGCCTCCGACAACACACGCGATCCATTCTACGCCTACGGCGATCTCGACATGCTCGAAGTCTTCCGCGAGGCGACCCGCATCGTGCATCTCGACCATTCTGCGCGCCCGTGGATGCGCTTGTTAGGCGCTGCGCCCGCCGCCGTTATGGGACTGGATCATGTCGGCACCATCGCCACTGCCCAAGCTGCCGACCTTGTGATCGTCGGTGCGCGCACCATCAATGAGTTGCTCTCGCGCCCCTGGTCGGACCGCACCGTTCTCGTGAATGGTACTGTGATCGATAGGACGCTGCCGGACTATGCAGAGCTAGACGGACTGATGACGCCGGAGACCAAGATTGGTTGATGTCGGACGCGCGCGAACCGTTATCAATTCGCGCCTTCGAGAAGCCGCCGTCCGATGACTTGCGCCTGAATTTCGGCTGCACCTTCGAAGATGTTCAGAATGCGCGCGTCGCACAACACGCGACTGATCGGATACTCAAGCGCAAAACCGTTGCCACCGTGGATTTGCAAAGCGTTGTCGGCGTTAGCCCAAGCAATGCGTGCACCGAGCAGCTTTGCCATGCCGGCCTCCAGATCACAGCGCCGCCCTAGGTCTTTCTGGCGCGCGGAGTAGTAGGTCAGCTGCCGCGCGATCATCGTCTCGACTGCCATCATGACGATCTTGTTGGCAACGCGCGGGAACGCATAGATCGCTTTGCCGAACTGCTTGCGTTCAAGCGCGTACGACAGCGCGAGATCCATGGCAGACTGAGCCACGCCCACGGCGCGGGCTGCGGTTTGGATGCGGGCTGCCTCAAACGTGGCCATCAGTTGCTTGAAACCCTGCCCTTCGATGCCACCCAGCAACTGCTTGGCGGGAACTTCAAAGCCATCGAAGGAAATATCGTATTCCTTCATGCCGCGATAGCCGAGCACTTCGATTTCGCCGCCAGACATGCCTTTGGCTGGAAACGGTTCAGCATCCGTGCCGCGAGGCTTTTCGGCCAGCAGCATCGACAGCCCCTTATAGCCGGCTTCTTTGGGATTAGTTCGCACCAGCAACGTCATCATGTCAGCACGAACGGGATGCGTGATCCAAGTCTTCTGGCCGATGATCTTGTAGACATCGCCTTCGCGTTCCGCCCGTGTCTTGAGGGAAGCCAGATCGGACCCTGTATTCGGCTCCGTGAACACAGCCGTTGGCAGCAATTCGCCCGAGGCAATCTTTGGCAGATAGTGTGCCTTCTGTTCGGCGGTGCCGCCCAGCAGAATTAATTCCGCCGCTATTTCCGAGCGCGTCCCGAGCGATCCGACGCCGATGTAGGCGCGGGACAGCTCTTCGGACACGAGACACATGCTCTCTTTGCCAAGGCCGAGGCCGCCGAATTCTTCCGGAATTGTGAGGCCAAACACGCCAAGCTCAGACAGCTTTGTGATGATTTCGAGCGGGATGTACTCGTTCTTCAGGTGCCACGCGTGCGCATGGGGTAGAACTTCCGTTTGGCTGAAACGGCGCATCTGCTCGCGCATCTCGCTCAGGGTCTCATCGAGACCCGTCTCGCCAAAGGTTGTCGCCGAGGGCTGGCTGGCGATCTGGGCTGCCAGGCTGATTTTGTGCGCATCATCGAGGCCATAAGCAACCAGTGGATCGGTTTTGGCCAAAAATTTCGCAATGTCGGCTGCGGGAACGCCGAGACCGGCAAGACGCACCGTCTCGCTCTGGCTCATGGCAATGCCGCCACCGATCTGCGCCAAGTACTCTCCGACGCCAATTGCCAGGATGGCCTCTTCAATCGCTCCAAAGCGTTGCTGTGCGCGCAGGTGATCCGCCCAGGCGACTAGCTGACGGATCGCTTCAACATATGTCGCGAGCCAGGCCAGCCCATGCAAGCTTGACTGTTCAGCGTCGTCTTTGGCTGCGGCCACCCGTTTGCGCACGCTCGCGCGGGCGGCGCTAAAGATTTCGTCTGCTGCGGTCACGCCAGCACCGAAGTCCGGTGGCGTCGGCGTGTTAAGCGCAACGATGTGTGCGGCTGTCTGGCTCATGGAATAGAATCCAAGGTGGGGAACGACTTCGGAACGCCCTGACATCCGTTTTGGATTAGCATTGCTGCGGCGCAACACAAGCCCCGCGATGAAAGTTTAGCGCGTTCCGGTTGCATACGCGGCTGCTGCCATTCAAAGTACAGAACCCTTTGAAGGTGTGAGGTAGAGATGCGGACCAAACCGATTTTGTCCAGTTTGGCCACTGTCATCGCTGTCGCTCTTATAACCTGCACGGCTCCTGAAGCCGAGTGCCGCCTGGAGCCGGGCCCTCGCCGCACTGTCACCCAGGTTCTCGATGGTGAAACGCTGCGGCTGGATGATGGTAGCGAGGTCCGCCTGGTGGGCGCGCTCGCACCGCGCGGCTATGATGCGGGAATGCCAGACGCAGAATGGCCTGCTGCGGTGGCCGCAACCGTCAAACTCAAAGCCCTGGTTGACGGCCGCACTGTTGTCCTTGGCTATCTGGGCGCACACCGGCGTGACCGTCAGAACCGGCATCTGGCACAGGTGTTCGTTATTGCCGACAAAGACGAAACCTGGGTGCAGGGGCATATGCTGAGTAGCGGTCACGCTCGTGCAAGCCAACAACGCGATGTACGAGGTTGCGCGGAAGAGCTGCTGGCTCACGAGCAGGTGGCCAGACAGGCCGGCCTCGGGGTCTGGTCAATTGCTGCCTATCAGATCCGCCTTGCCAACAGAGCGCGCGACCTTGAAGGCATGGGGGAACGCTTCGCCGTGCTGACGGGGCGTGTGGCATGGATCGCTGAAAGCCGTGATTCCATAATGCTTGGCTTCTCATCATCACGCATTGCTCGATGGCAATCGCGGCGTGGCGTCGTTGTCATGATTGACGGCCGAGATCGAGATTTGATTGGTGCCCTCGGTGGCGATATCAAGGCCCTTGAGGGCCGCGATATTGACCTCCGCGGCTGGCTTGAGCAACGCCAGGGCCGTCCTACAGGCACTTTCGTCGTTGACGTTTCTACGGCTGGCATAATCACGACGGCATCGCCGGTGGATACAGCACTGTCGAAATCGCGTTGATCTTCCGTTGAGCGCTGAAAAACGCGAAACGCGCGGGACTCATAAAGTCCCGCGCGTTGTCATTTGCTTCTAGACGACAATTTACGCCGCTTTAATGTCACCAGCGGCGGCTGTGGCGTCGCTTTCAGCGCGGCGCGACTTGGCGCTCTTGGAGAGCACCTCTGTCACGCGCTGCACGGCACCGCGTTCGTCAATTTTTTCAACGGCAGCGATCTCGCGTGCCATCCGGTCGAGCGCTGCTTCATAAAGCTGACGTTCGGAGTACGATTGCTCAGGCTGCGTCTCCGCACGGAACAGATCGCGCACCACCTCAGCAATCGAAACGAGATCGCCCGAATTGATCTTCTGTTCAAATTCCTGTGCACGGCGGCTCCACATGGTGCGCTTGATGCGCGCCTTGCCTTTCAGCGTTTCCATCGCGCGTTTGACGACGCCATCCTCTGCCAGCTTGCGCATGACACTCATTGAGCGACCAGTCGGCACGCGCAACGTCATCTTGTCCTTCTCAAAGGTGATGACAAACAACTCAAGGGCCATGCCCGCGATCTCTTGCTCTTCAATCGCGACAATGCGACCGACGCCATGAGCCGGGTATACTACGAGTTCATTGATCTTGAACCCATGACGCGTGCTTACGGCCTTCTTCGGCCCGGCGGCTGCCTGTTGCGCCTTCTGCGCCACGTCTTTGGGCGTCACCACGGCAGAAGGCGCTGCTGGCGCCGATATTCGCTGCGCTGCGACCGCACTCACGGCCGCAGGCATCGCACGTGCCGCTGCAGGCCGCACCGTAGCAGTCTGAGTGGCTGCAACTACAGCCGCACTGAGGCCTGCAGGCTTTGCCGTCGAAACCTTTTCAGCCGGCGCAGCCTTGGCTGCGGACCTAGCCATTACAGCCTTTACATCGACATTTTTTAACGGCGCTTTCGGTTGGAGAGCAACTTTGGAAGCTGTTGAGGTGGCCATAGGAGTCCGCTGTTGTAGTGATGATTTCACAGTGTCATGCTTTTGGGTCGAAACGGCGGCGGGCCGAGGACTTGCCTGCGATTTCCCTGCTGCAATGGGGGATGTCTTGCCAGGTGCGGGAACAGCACTGCCAATAGGCTTCCCACTCGCTGTGCTCGCGGCTAGCGCGTTTGTTTTGGTCTGCGGTTTTGACGCGGACGTTTTGGCTGGCACTCTATTGGCGACAGCCGATTTGGCCTTCGCGACCGTGCCTGTTGCAGCTGTGCTTGACGCAGTCGACTTTGGGGCTATCGCCACTTTTTGAATTGGGTGTGTTTTCGTCGATGCGGTAGACTTCGAGACCACTTTGTTCGCGCCAGATTTGCTCGTCTTGGCTGTCTGACCAGATTTTGCTGTCTGATTGCTCTTGATCGGCATCGCGACGCACTCCTAAACTCAACGTTTCCACACGACGCGGACCGTCATGGGTTCGTCCCAGAAGATCACCAAACGAGCGATCCATTGTGACATAAAGCTGCGCGCCCGGTGACAGTGGCCCCGTGTCGTCAGTCACCCTGTCGAGGACTGACGTTTACGTGCCCGTTCGCCCCGGACGTGTTGGTCTTGCCTTCGGCTCAACGCGAGCCAATCCTATGTCTTGAATTCCAGTTGCTGGATGACCGTGTCAGACCGTTGGACCGCTCTATCTCGCCACGCCCGCTGTCTGTTTCTCGCGAACATCCGACGTACGCATCACAGCCGATGCCAGGCGCATTGACCCACACAGGCCTTTTGTTCCGACTTTGTTCTCGTTCATTGCTCATTTATAGACTTATAACATATCGTTCACCGCTTTTGAAGCGGTCTAACCAGCCAAATCTGTGCCTAGCTATACAAAATGTTTAAGCGCCAACAGCAATTGTCGCTGAAAGTCTCTACAACAATGCCGAGTAATGGGTCTTGCCGCAGGCAACTGATGCCCGGTAATTGTAAACATCGGCTTTTGTGAACTCTGCCTGCTGGCGACGGCAACTGGTTAATTCACACGCGGACGAACACACTTTTGCGCACGGCTAGCAGCGGGTGCCGTTTCTGGCGCAGTGCATGTGCAAGGCACCTACTGAGGACTCAATTGCCCTCGCCGGGCTTGTCAGAGAAGTACTTTTCAAACTTCCCTGTCTCGTCGCGATACTTATCAGCGTCTGCCGGTGCCTCTTTCTTAGACGCAATGTTTGGCCATTTTTCAGAAAATTGCTTATTGATCTCTAGCCACTTCTCAAGCCCCGGCTCTGTGTCCGGCTTAATGGCCTCAACGGGGCACTCCGGTTCGCATACCCCACAGTCGATGCATTCGTCCGGATGGATCACCAGCATGTTTTCGCCCTCGTAGAAACAATCAACGGGGCAGACCTCGACGCAGTCTGTGAACTTGCACTTGATGCAGTTGTCATTGACGATAAAGGTCATGGGTCGTTTGGATCCTGAAAGCCGGGCCCGCAGGCCGTGCAACGGTGCAACTCGCGCTAGCGACCCTCCGTAAAACAAAGCTGCTTGACAGACAAGCGGATGACGCATGCGGCAGGATGGACGCGCTCCTTTTTGTATCACACGATGAACGCCCACCGTTTTGTCGTATTTTTCTGCCAGCGATCATTCCAGGAATGGATGGGCACTGAATTTGCAGCGCCGCGGCCGGGCTGTTACGTTTATCCACCGACCGCCGACCCAGCAACAGGGCAGACCAGCAGTCGTCAAGGACTTCTTGGAGTTTTCGTTGAAAGTCCTACTTGAAATTAGACGAAACCCGCCATCGTCTAGCCGACCAGGACTTGCATGAAGCTTAGGAAGCGCGCGCGCACTCCGTCTTTGGCTGGCCGTCGGGACACAATGTGCAATGCGCCTGCGGGGCGGGAGTAAGTGATGCCGATCGTCGAGTATATGCAGTCGCTTCTGGCCAGCTTCGGGGTCTCTCCCGATAAGCTACCACTCCTTGTGGGCTTAGTGTCTGCGGTTATAGCATTGATGTATGCGCGTCCGTTCTTTGGACGCATGGGGCGCATCATCGAGAGCGTGTTTCTTCGCAACTGGCAGCTCGGACTGCTCGGCACGACTGGTATTGTGCTCTCTCTTGCGTCCGGCTGGACCACTTGGGACGGCATGAAGAACTTCACTGGTGAGCCAATCCTCTCGGCTATGGTGACGTTCGGCATTCAAGGCGTGATGCTGATTGTCGCCTGGCTTATCGGCGAAAGCTTTGCGACCGGCATGAACCAGCAGGTGCCTGTTCGCCAAGGCGGTGCCACGACGTTCTCGACGAACCATAATCTCCAATTCGCCGCCGGCCTGACGCTGATCGGCATCTTCCTGGCAGGCGTTGGCTTGGCAGTGCTCGCTTTGAATGGCAAGCGCGTCGACCCGAGCCAGGTCGCGCTTTGGATGACCTACGCTGGCGGTGCTGTGTTCTTGACCGGCCTGCTCGTCATCGCGGCCCGTGCACACACCCTGCGCGGCTATTTTGACGCGACCCGGGTGATCATCCGCACGGGCGTGCTTTGGGTGATGTTTCTCGCGTGCATGGCGACGAGCGTCTTTTTCTCCTTTGACAGCCTCTTCTCGACGATCTTCCCGGCTTCAGAGCGTGTCCGTGCGGCTGAACTGCGCGCACAAAACCAGGTTGCAGGGATTGTCTCAGATATCGGTGGCACGATCGTTCGCGGCCAGCTTGACGAAACTGATCGACTGTTTGCGAGCAAAGGTTGGGACGACTACGACAAACAGCTGTCGGCGTTGGCGCAGGCGGCCAGCGAAAGTAAGCCTGAAATCGAAAAGTACTTCCAAAGGCAGATGGAGGACAAGCGCAGCGCCATCGCCGAGCAACAAGGCCGCATGACGACAGCGCAGACCGGGCAAGTTGGTTTAGCGAACAAGAAGATCAGCCTCACCGACGAACTGACGCGACTTAAGTCTGAGCGGCCCGCGCTGTCGGAGGACTTTACCAAGCGCAAGGGTGACGTGGACGCGATCCTGAAGGATCTCGACGCGAAGCGGGTCGAAGCCATGGCCGAAGCCCGTGGCGTTGAAGGTACTGGCAAGGTTGGCGAGGGTGCGATTTTCCGCCAACGGAAGGCTGAGGAATCGGCGCTGAAAGACAAGCAAAAGATCGCCGAGGAACGCCTGCGCGATGCGCAGAAGCGGTTCCAGACCGTCGATACTCGCTTGACCCAGATCGAGCGGGAATTGACGCTGGTGGACGGCGACATCTCGAAACTTAAAGGTGAAGCGCAGACCGCTGAGCAGCGCATCAAGCTTGCTGAAGACGCCAAGACCGCCGACGAAGGCACCAATCTCGATCCGACACGGCAGATCCCGGCGTTTGAGAAAGCGCGCGCCGAATTCCGCCAGACCCCAAAAATTGAGGGCTTGGCCCAGGTGCAGACGATGTGCACTCAATTGTTGTCCGCGATGGCCAGCAATCCGGCCGTCAAAAGCAAGGTCAGCCGGGTCGAATGCGACCCCAAGACTGCTGCCGAAGCAGCTGGCCGCGTCTTCGCGCTGAATACCGGTGTCGTCAATTTCCACCTTAACTGCGCCGGTGGTGACAAACTGGCCAACTATAAAACGGCTGACGACCTGTTTGGCTTTGCACGCAAGTGCGTTCAAGATTCCGGCCTCGCGTCCAAAGAGACTGACGAACTCCGCCAGAAGATCAACTTCATCGAGCTCAATCGCGACGACAAAGCGAACCGCTTCGTTGTGACGTGGAACGCCTTCCAGGATGGCAACCGCCTCGCGTATCTCTCTTTGGCCATTGCCATCGCCGTCGACGGACTGGTGTTCATGTCGGGCTTGTTCGGTGCCAACGCCGTACGTTCGCCACTCTCTGACGTTCCCACGATGAAGGCTCGGAGCGCCGAGCAGCTCGAAGGCATCATCGACAACGCTCTCCTGCCGCACAGGTTCGAGAACGCCCGCATTGTCATTGAAGCGATGCACGCCGACACCAGCTTGCCCGGCTACACTGCGATCGTGGACCTGCGCGAGCTCGATCCACAATCCGAGACAACGGTGCGGCGCGTGCTCAACGCCGGCGCGACCATCGGCGCGGTGATGCGCAATCCGGACGAACCGTCGGTCTATGCCGTACGGCCTGAACTGTTCGAGTATCTTTCGATTACGGGTGCACGCGCCTTCGAGAAGAACGGCAAACTGGTGAAGGAAGATATCGCCGAGAAAGTCCGCCAGGGCGAACTTGAGAAGATGGTGCGCGTCGCGCTGTTGCCCGATGTGCAGACCAACGCTGAAGCTGTGATGTCGTATGCGCATCCCATGAATGCGTCTGACGATGGCTTTATGAGCGAAATCCTGATGCACGAGGTGCATCAGGATCACGTCTTGACCGTCCGCGGCGTGCTCAATGCCGGCGCTGCGCACAATGCCGTGCGCCGTCAGCTGGGCGAAGCCGGACGCTACGAACTGCATGCGGATCTCTACAAGACACTGGCGCGCATTCGCGCCCGTATGCTGCTGGGTGCCTCGAACGCTGCGTTGCAAATCGGCCAGCGGACAATCCGCGAGGGTGGTCAACTTACGACTGCACCGCCACAACTCAATGCTCTCGGTTCAACGGCTGCAGCGCATGCCAGCACACGCCCCGAAGCGCCCGTGCGTGCATCCGGTGCCGAGCCGAACGTACGCCGTCGTCCCAGTTCTGAACCTGAGCGCGCTGCGCCGTCGGTGCCGGCGCGTGCCAGCGACAGCCCAGAGTTTGATCGCGACCTCTGCGAGCACTTTGCGCGCGAAATGCTGACCTTCCACCCGGATCAACTCGCCTACGTCCGCGATCAGAGCCCCACCATCGACGTGCAGGCGCTGGAGATGGCGCTCGCCAACATCATGCGGTTTGACGCTCCGATCCAGAAGGCGTTGCAAGAAGCCAAGACCGCGCTGGAAGATAGCATCGAGGTTGGCCGTAATTCCTTTGAGGGCTTCGCAAGTGGCCCCGCCGATGCCGCCCGCCGCCTCAACGATTTTGCAGACAGCCTGAAGCGCCTGACAGCTTTGATGGTGCTGATGCCGGGCCAAGCTTACGGCAACATTCTGTCGAAGCGCGAGGCGGGTCTCAGTGACGAAGAGCTCGCCATGCGATTGGATTTGGCGAATTCCAGACGTCTTGAACTGCTTCGCGCTCACATGAAGGAATTGGCCGGCGCACCACAGACCGTTGATCATTGGCAATCGGTCGTCCAATCCCTCGGTGCCTTTGGCCGTGGGATGGCGACGCTCGCCGCCAGCGCCGATCAACGTCAGGCACGCACTGGATGATCCGAGGCTGATGCGGGCTGCTCGCTGTTGACGCAACACCTTCGCATGGCGCGTTAGAGACCTTGATCCGAGGCTTTTCTCACGCTGCCGCACGCTGCTTTGCGTCCTCGATGATCATGTCAGACGCCTTCTCCGCAATCATGATCGTTGGCGCATTGGTGTTGCCCGATGTCATCGTCGGCATGATCGACGCATCCACCACGCGCACGCCGCTCAGGCCGTGCACGCGCAGGCGGGGGTCCACAACTGCCATCACATCTGTCCCCATTTTTGCTGTGCCGCACGGATGAAAAATCGTCGTGCCCTTGGTCCGCGCAAACGTCATCAACGCCTCATCGCTCGTCACATCGAAGCCCGGCACATGTTCGCGGACGATCACGTCGGCGAACGGCTTTTGCGCCACGATACGCCGGTTCATTTTCAACGCATCGAGCATCACACGCTGATCGATGTCTGCGGCCAGGTAGTTGCTCACAATCGTTGGTGGCGATGCCGCATCGGCGGACTTGATGTGGATCGAACCCCGGCTTTCCGGCCGCAGCTGGCACACCGACGAGATGATGCCCGGAAACGCATGCAAGCCTTGGCCCGGCCCCTCGGCCGACAGCGGAATAAAGTGGAACTGGATATCCGGTGTATCCAACTCTGGCCTCGACTTGGCGAAAATACCCACTACACCAGCGCCAATCGTCAGCAAGCCCCGCCGCCTCAGCGCATAGTCGAGCCCCACCTGCAGTCGCTTCCAATAGCTGTGCCACACCTCGTTCATGCTGCCCGCCGCGTTGCAGTGATACACAAACCGCGCCTGATAGTGGTCCTGCAGATTCTCGCCGACACCGGGCAGCTCATGCCGCACCGGGACGCCGGCTGCCTGCAGAACTTTGCCCGGTCCCACGCCAGACACCTGAAGCAACTGAGGGCTGCCGATCGCACCAGCTGCCAACACCACTTCGCGCCGCGCCGTGATCTGTCCCGCCTTGCCGCCAAACGTGCCGCGTACGCCGGTTGCGCGCTTGCCTTCAAACGTCAGCGCGCTCACCACGCCGTGCGTGATGACCGCCAGGTTCTGCCGCGTCTGTACTGGATGCAGATAGCCAACCGCTGTCGAGCATCGCCGACCGTTCTTGTTGGTCAGCTGGAAATAGCCGACACCTTCCTGGCTCGGCCCATTGAAATCGCGCGTAAACGGAATACCTGCCGCCACCGCCGACTTGATGAAAGCCTCGCACAACGGATTGTCCATCCGCACATCTTCAACAGACAATGGTCCGCCGGCACCGTGCAACTCATCTGCACCGCGCGATTGGTTTTCCGCGCGCTTGAAGTACGGCAGCACATCGCGGAACGACCAGCCCGGATTGCCAAGCTGCCGCCAGACATCGAAGTCCTCCGCCTGTCCGCGCACATACAGCAAACCGTTGATGGCACTCGTCCCGCCCAGCACGCGCCCGCGTGGCCAGTTGACCATGCGCCCACCCAGCTCCGGCTCCGGCCCGGAGCCGAACTGCCACGTGATCTTGGGATTGGTGACGTTGCGATAGTAGCCGGCCGGTACATGGATCCACGGATTGGTATCGCGTCCCCCCGCCTCGATCAGCGCCACCGTCACCGATGGGTCCTCGCTCAGCCGGTTCGCCAGCACGCACCCCGCCGACCCCGCCCCCACGATCACATAGTCAAATGTCTGCCCTGTCATGCTGCATCCTCAAGCCACTGTCGTTCGGTTGGACACTAAGGGTGCTTACCGCATCTGCCAATCGACCCACCAGGCATAGCTAGCGTCAATGTGGCGCGTAGGACGTTCGGAGTTGGAAGAATACGTCGTCAAGCGAATCGTCCGAGGCGCCGCGTCCGACTTCGCACGCGCCTTGCATGCGATAGAACGCCATCGCTGAGGTGTTGAGGGCCAAGACCTCAAATCTCACGATCGGGTATCCTTGCTCACCGGCTGCGTGGAGAAGCGCTTTGAGGAAATGTCGCCCGATACCTTGGCGCTGATGCGTCGACAGTATGTAAATCGCTTCAATGCGATCACGATTAGCAAGCGCTACGCCAACGGCGGTTTCCTGATCAAAGGCCATCATCGCCGTCGCGCCGGAGGCAACTGCCTCGGACCAAGTAGAGACTAATACCAGCGAGCGGTTGTTTTGAATTGTTACACACACACACCGTCATGGCCGCGGAGGCGGCCACCCAAGCAAGCCAGCTGTTTTGTGAGGGAAGTCGCACAGGATTTACACCCTATCGAAACTTGGTGGAATGCCTGTGCAGAATTGCAGCTTGCTTGGGTGGCCGCCTACGCGGCCATGACGAAAAAAGAAATGCAGGTCGAACCTTTGGCTCGGCGGTATAAGGCATCTAATTCAAGCGCTGTGGTATCTGCACCAAAAATGGGTCGATAGGTTTCCCAATGCGCCTGCCGATGTACGCGCGCCACCTGCGGTGTGTCGGTTGCAGAAACTGGCCTGAAGGTGAGTGCCATGCTCTGCAAACCATCAAATTCCCATCTGACGCGCTGCCAGATCTTTCATGATCTCTTCCGCGCCACCGCCGATGGCGTTGACCTTCACTTCGCGATAGATGCGCTCCACTTTGGTGCCGCGCATGAAGCCCATGCCGCCGTGGATCTGCAC
>JANNEU010000092.1:0-4081 GCA_031379035.1 Hyphomicrobiaceae bacterium
CCGCCGGCCGATGATCGAGCGGATTGCGTCTCATCGACACGTGACGATCCCGGATATGCGCCGGTCGCTGTCGCGCCCGCCGCATTCCGGGAAAACAAAAAGAGGGGGTGTTGTCACGAGGGCACTTAGAGTGCTTCCGGGAAAAGTGTGCAGCGGTTTTCACGAAAGAAGCACGACCAAACAATGAGCCAGGGTTGTTCTTCGATTCCATGAAGAGCGGAACGACCCTAGACATCAGCGGTGGCACCACCGATGTCGCCTCATTCCATCCGTTGCGGGGGCTCAGGTGCTGGCCGGATCTTCGGGTTTGGTGTCGGCCGGGGCGGCAGGCGCTGCAGCGGATGCGGGCGCTTCGGGCTTTGACGACCCGGGCTTCGGGCCACCTTCAGCGACCGTCACAACGGCTGCGCGCAAGAGACGGTCGCCGATGGTGTAGCCGTCCTGGAAGACCTGCAGGATCGTGCCGGCGGGAACGTCCGTATCTGGCACCTGCATCATCGGCTGGTGCAAGTGGGGGCTGAAGATCTCGCCCTTCGCGGCGATCCGCTTGACGCCGTGGCGGTCGAGCACGTTGAGATACTCCCGCTCGATCATCTCGACACCCTCGATCAGGCTCATCAGCGCGGGATCAGCATCTGCGGCACCCGCAGGGACCGCGCCCATGGCGCGCTGGAAATTGTCGCCGACGGTGATGACGTCGGTCGCGAAGCGGGTGATGGCATACTTGGCGGCGCTGCTCTTTTCGTCTTCGGTCCGGCGGCGCAGGTTTTCCATATCGGCCAGCAGGCGCAGGTTCTTGTCCTTGAGGTCGGACAGCTCGCGCCGCAGGTCGCCGATCAGATCGTCGTGATGGCGCGGTGCTCCGGCGGCGGCCTCGGCTTCCGCGGACGGGCGATCAGCAGGTGCCGGTGTCTCGGCGGAAGAATTCTGGGCTGAAGGATTCTGGGCTGAAGAATTCTGGGCGGCAGAATGTTGGCCGGTAGAATTCTGGTCAGCCGACGTCGGGGCCTGAGAGCCAGGGGTGGGCTCGGTGCTCATGCGGTCTCTCACAGTCGTGTTTTGGTACTATTGTTCTTGAACGTTGTTTTTCACAGCGTGCGCGCCCAAAGTCCGCCGGGTCGCGCCACGAGGGGGGATATCGGCCGTAGCGGGCTAAAAATCAAGTCAACATGCGGCCGACGAGCTGGGCTGTGTAGTCGACCACGGGGATGATGCGGGCATAGTTGAGCCGCGTGGGGCCGATGACGCCGAGCACGCCGACGATCTTGTGTTCGGCGTCCTTGAAGGGGGCGACGATCAGTGATGAGCCTGACAGCGAGAAGAGCTTGGTCTCTGAGCCGATGAAGATGGAAACCCCGTCGCCCTTTTCGGCTGAACCCAGCAGGCGGATCAGCTCGTTCTTGGTCTCAAAGTCTTCAAACAGGCGGCGGATGCGATCAAGATCGGCGACGGCACCGACGTCTTGCAACAGGTTCGACTGCCCACGGACGATCAGGCTCTTTTTGCCGTCAAGCGCGCCGGACCAGGTGGCCAACCCCGCTTGCACCACCTTCTGCGTCAGATCGTCCAGTTCACGCTTGGCGGAGGCAAGGTCGGTCTCGATGCGTGTCCGCGCTTCGGAGAGCGTTGAGCCCCGGAGTTTGGAGTTGAGGTAGTTGCCCGCCTCCACGAGTGCAGATGGCGGCAGGCCGGCCGGTGTGGTGATAATCCGGTTCTCGACCCGATTATCTTCGCCGACCAGGACGACCAGCGCTTTGCCTGGCTCCAGCGCCACGAATTCGATGTGTTTGAGCCGTCCCACTTGGCTGCCGGTCAGCACGACGCCTGCGCAACGCGAAAGACCAGAGATCATCTCGGAGGCGTCTGCCAGCACGCCTTCGGTCGAGGTTTCGTTGCGGGTGCGGAGTTGGGTGTCGAGGACCGCGCGTTCGCTCTGGCCGAGTTTGCCGACCTCCAGAATGCCATCGACGAACATGCGGAGGCCGGTTTCGGTGGGCAGGCGGCCGGCCGAGGTATGCGGCGCGTAGATAAGGCCCAGATGCTCCAGATCGCTCATCACGTTGCGGACGGAGGCCGGTGACAACGACATCGGCAGGCCGCGCGCCAGATTGCGGGAGCCGACCGGGTCGCCAGTCGACAGATAGCTTTCGACGATCAGGCGGAAGACCGTGCGCGTGCGGTCATCGAGGGTTTCGAGCCCCTGCGACTTGGCAAGGATCAACGCTGACTGCGCGGCAGGCTTCGCCGCGACGGGCGTGCCAGTGGCCGTGTTGCCGGCCGGCCGTCCATCAGGCCATCCATCCGGCAAGTTACGTGTCATGCGTGTGGCGCGCGTTGTTTCGCATGTTTGATTATCGCGCGAATGGCGGTGGGGGGCAATGGGCTGGTGTTGGATGGTTGTTGGCAAAATGTGCCGGTGCGGGATAGCGTCAGCCTCGCCCTGCGGACCCTGAAGGCCAGGGAACGTGATGATCGCGCCACGGAGACAGCCATGCATATCGAACCCGGTCTCGTTGATAGTGCCAAAATCGCGTTGAGCTATGCAACGGCTGTCGCGGCCGGGGGCTATGCCGTCAAGATCGCCGTGGACAGCCTGCGCGAGACGGGGGTGGTGTCGCTCGCCGTGCGCAGCGCCATCGCGACTGTCGCCGTGTTCTGCTTTTTTCAAGTGCTGCCGCACTATCCGGTCGGCGTCTCCGAGGTGCATTTCATTCTGGGGTCGAGCTTGTTCTTGATCCTGGGTGCGGCGCCTGCTGCCATTGGCCTGGCGCTCGCGCTGCTGCTGCAAGGGCTGTTGTTTGAACCTAAAGATCTGCCGCAGTACGGCATGAACGTGACGACGCTGCTGGTGCCGCTGTTTGTTCTGCAAGGCTTCGCCAAGCGCATCATCGCGCCCGCTACCGCTTATGTGGACTTGCAGTATCGCCAAGCCCTTGCGCTCTCGACGACCTATCAGGGCGGCGTTGTGGCCTGGGTCGCCTTCTGGGCCATCTATGGCGCAGGTTTCGGCGCGGAGAATATTGCGTCGGTGGCCAGCTTCGGCGCGGCGTACACGGCGGTTGTGCTGGTCGAGCCGATTGCTGATCTGGCAGTGCTGGCGGCAGCAAAAGTGCTGCATGGGCTGAAGGGCACGCACCTCGTCACGCCCCGCCTCTATCGCGCGGCATCGGCGATCAACTGATAACTCCTCACCCGCGCCGCCTCGTCATAGGTCCAACTCACAATTGCCATTTCGCTCGCGCCGGTGCGCTGGGCGAGGTCGGCGATGCGGGCGTGGACTTGTGCGCCGGTGCCGATGAAGGCTGCGCGGCGGTAGCCGTCCATGCGGGCGCGTTCGGCATCGGTGTAGTCGTAGGACAGGGCTGCTTCAGGAGATTCTAACGGCAGAAACGTGCCGCGATCGCGCATCAGACGGAAGCGCGCGCGCGAGGCGAACAAATGGGCGGCTTCTTCTTCGGTGTCGGCTGCCAACGCCCAGACGCACAGTGCTGCGCGGGGTTCAGGGTGGCGCTCGCTGGGTTTGTAGTTGTCGAAGTAGAGCTTCATGGCCGTGTCGCCGCCTGCGCCATCGGTGAAGAACCACGCGAACGCGTAGGGCAGGCCGAAATGGGCGGCGACCTGCGCGCCGTAGTCGGAGCTACCGAGGATCCAGATCTCGGGCGACGTTTCGCCGGCGGGAAACGCCTGTACGGCGGCGAACGGATGGCCCTCGCGCAGCGGCGTGCCCGCCAACCAGGCTTGCAGATCGCGGATATCGTTGGGGAACTGCGCGGGGCGTTCGTTGGCCATGGGGTTGAGGGCATAGGCGGTCCGCCCGTCGGAACCGGGCGCGCGTCCGAGGCCCAAATCGATGCGGCCGGGCGCGAGCGCGTCGAGCACACGGAACTGTTCGGCGACTTTGAAGGGCGCGTAGTGGGGCAGCATGACCCCCGCCGAGCCGACGCGGATGCGCGAGGTGGTTGCGGCAATGGCGGCGATCAGGATTTCGGGTGCGGTGCCGACGATGGTCGCGTTGTTGTGGTGCTCGGAGACCCAAAAGCGCTCGTAGCCCATCGCCTCGGTCGCCTTCGCCAGGGCGACG
>JANNEU010000447.1:0-4110 GCA_031379035.1 Hyphomicrobiaceae bacterium
GCGCCTCGAGGTGACACCTGATGCCCAGGTGACTGGCAAAGTTGAAATTCACCAGAGAAAAATAATCTCAGCACACAGAGCGCGGCTTCGGCCGTTGGGGTCAGCGAGGCGACTACACGCACCGTTGGCCTTCCGGTTCGCCCGTACAGCGAGCCATGTAGATGCGGCTGGTCCGCGCTCTGACCCCGGACTTTTTCGGGGGGGATAGTGAGGACACGGTAGGGCGGTGACGCCTGGGCCGGTTTTCCTGCTGATGGCGGGTGGTTGTGTGCCCACCCCCACCCTCACCCCTTCGTCCCCTTCGCGATCGGCTCGCTGTATTTCAGCTCCAGATCCCACGGGAAATAAATCCAGGTGTCCTGGCTGACTTCGGTGACGAAGGTGTCGATCAGCGGCACACCCATGGGCTTCGCGTAGACGGTGGCAAAATGCGCGTTGGGCAGCAGGTCGCGGACAACTTTGGCCGTCTTGCCGGTGTCGGTCAGGTCGTCGATGACCAGCACGCCCTTGCCCTTGCCGTCGCCAATCGCGGCAATCGAGGGCGCGATGCCCTTCAAGGTCTGCAACTCGCCCTGCGATTTGTAATCGTGATAGCTGGCAATGCAGATCGTTTCGATCAGCCTGAGGCCCAGTTCGCGGGCGACGATGGCGGCAGGAACGAGCCCCCCCCGGGTAATGCAGACGATGGCTTCGAACGTGCCCTTGTCGGCCAGCCGCCACGCCATGGCGCGGCAGTCGCGGTGGAACTGGTCCCAGGAGACGGGAAAGGCTTTCGGTGAGGAAGGCTGGGCCATGGCCGGGGCTCGTGTCTGGACGGCTGAAGGGGTCGGGTCGGGCGCTACGTAAGCTTGAAAACGCGGCCATTGTCTGTTAGACAATTTGTCTAACATCATCAATAGGACTGACATCAGCCCGGAGCCAAGCCCATGCGCCTCGAAATCAAGCAAATCGGCAACTCGACCGGCCTCATCCTCCCCAAGGAACTGCTCGCCCGCCTGCGGCTCGAACGCGGCGACAGCGTGCTGGTGACGGAGGGTCCGGACGGCTTTTCCGTTTCACGCCATGACGAGACGTTCGAGAAGGGTCTCGAAATCGCGCGTCAAGGCATGAAGCAGTATCGCAACACCCTGACCGAGCTCGCCAAATGAGCGAGCCAATTTGGTTGCCCGAAGCCTTGGTGATCGCCATCCACGGCGAGCAGCTGGCTATCTTCGGCGGCGGCAGTGGCATCCGCGATGTGGGCCTACTGCAGTCCGCGCTGGATCGGCCGCGCAACAAATGGGGTTACGGTGAGACGGATCTTGCCGTGCTCACCGCCGCTTATGGGTTCGGGCTTGCCAAGAACCATCCATTTGTGGACGGCAACAAGCGCGTCGCCTTCCTGTCGATGATCACGTTTCTTGGTCTGAACGAATATTGCATTGTGGCGAGCGAACCGGACGCAACCGTGATCATGCAAGCGCTCGCGTCTGGCCAACTAACGGAAGACGAATTGGTCATCTGGGTGCGACAGCATGCGGCGGCGGTATGAGCGAAATTTTCCACGCCCTGGACGCTGGGCATCAAATCCAGCTAACGTTTGCGTCAACTGTCGCGCGGCGGCATCTGCGCTGTGATCTGAGGTCATGCTCATGCCCAACCCTATGCCCAACGCACCAGTGACCAATACGATCAGCATCATGACCAACGTCGTCGCCTTGCATCCACCACGCACCGCCAAGCGGGTGGCGGCGCGTGAGTTGCTGACGGAGCAGCAGCTCGCCGAGGTCCGCGAACGCTCGACCTGGCGCGGCGCACTGATGGTCGCGCATGCGTGGGCAACCATCATCGCGGCGGTCGCACTGGTGACGATCTGGCCGAACCCGCTGACAGTTCTGGCGGCCATCATCGTGATTGGATCCCGGCAGCTCGGTCTCGCCATCCTCATGCACGACGGTGCACACGGCGCGTTGCATCCAGACGAAACGACCAACCTCCGGCTCAGCCAATGGTTCTGCGCTTATCCGATCCTGGCCGAGACGCGCGCCTATCGCCGCTATCACCTCAAGCACCACGCTCACACCCAGACCGATCAGGATCCGGACCTAGTCCTCTCAAAGCCGTTTCCGATTACCAGCGCGAGCTATCAGCGCAAGTTCATCCGCGACATCACCGGGCAGACCGGCTTTGAGCAGCGCAAGGCGCAGCTGCTGAACGCGTTGGCCCCAGCCGATCAGCCATGGAGTGCACGGTTCCGCTCGCTCTGGACGACACTGGGGCCGCAGATCACCACCAACATCGTGATTGCCGTTGCCTTGACAGGTGCCGTTGGCTGGTGGGCCTATCCGTTGCTGTGGGTCGTGCCAAACCTCACCTGGAACATGGTCGTCACGCGGGTGCGCAATATCGCCGAACACGCCGTGGTACCCGACAGCACCGACCCGCTGCGCAATACGCGCACCACAGTCGCCAACCGGCTCGAGCGGCTGACGTTGGCACCTTATTACGTCAACTACCACCTCGAGCATCACCTGTTCTTCTACGTGCCAGCCTACCAGCTGCCGAAGATCCACGCCTGGCTGATGGCTGGTCCTCATCGCGACCGGATGGAGATCCAACACGGCTATTGGGGTGTACTCGCCAAAGCCACCGCGCGGCCCGTCTCAGAAGATAAACCCGGCGAGATCGTCAACGCCGCCCGCCGCGCGCGCGCTGGCACCGATGCCAATGCCGACCGCGCTAAAGCCGGGTTTTGAGCGTCGGCTCATTTCAGCACGGCACTTAACGCATTCTTCAAAGCTCTCTGGCATCGTCCAATACAGCCAGAATTTATCATAGCGTCTCTGGCCTCCCTTTTTTCGCGCCCCGTTTTGGGATGTTGCGTCCAGGAGATCCAGAGATGCACGTTGATCGCCACCCATCCGGCGTCGCCAAAAGCGCGTCGCCGCTTATCAAACGCCTCGCGGCCCCCGCCGTGCTGGCTTTGACCCTCGCGCTCGGCGCCTGTGGCGGTGGCCCCGCATCATTCGATTTCGCAAGCCTCGGCGAAAAGCCAGCCCAGCCGATCGATACCAGCCAGAGCGACAGCAAGACGCCACAGACCGAGCTGCAAAAAGCCACTGAGTACTGGGGCAAGCAGGCCGAAAAGGACCCACGCGATCCGCAAGCGGCCATCAACTATGTGCGCAATCTTAAAGCACTCGGTGCCAAACAACAGGCCCTCGCGGTGATCCAGCAGGCCCATGCCGCCAACCCTGGCCACAAAGTGATCGCCTCCGAATATGGCCGACTGGCCCTCGAAATGGATCAAGTCTCGATCGCTGAAAAGTTGCTCGCCATGGCTGATGATCCGGTTCAGCCAGACTGGAAGATCATGTCGGCGCGCGGCACCGTGCTCGCCAAGCAAGGCCGCTACCGCGAAGCCATTCCGATGTACGAACGCGCACTCGCGGCGTCGCCAAACCAGCCATCAGTTCTCAACAACCTGGCGCTTGCGCATGCCATGAACGGGCAGGCCGAGAAAGCCGAACCGATGCTGCGTCAGGCCGCAGCCGATGGCACCGCCGATCCTAAAGTGGTCCAGAACCTGGCCCTGGTGCTCGGCCTGCAAGGCAAGCACGACGATGCCAAAAGCGTGATCGTCCGCGACGCGCCAGTCGAAGAAGTGGCCGACGACGCCCGTCTTGTGCGCGAAATGGTCGGCACGCAAATGGCGGCAGCACCCATGGCCACCACGACCAAGATCAGCACCAGTTCCATGGCCGCCGGCAAGACCAAGACGACAGCCAAAGCCAAGCCCGCGCAGCCGGCGATCACAGAAGATGCAGCCACATTGGTGCAACGGTTGGCTGATGGCCAATCCGGCACGCCAGCGAACGCCCCGATTCAACTTGTGCCAAAACGCTGACCGCCAAAACGGTTAACGACCTAGAGTGCTTCCGGGAAAAGTGTGAGCGGTTTTCCCGATAAGAAGCACGACAAAACAAAGAGCTAGGGTCGTTCCACGATTCCAACAAGAGCGGAACGACCCTAGCCATCTCGACACCGGCCGTTGCACCCGCAGCGGCCGGTTTTGCCATGTGAGCAACCGCCCCAAGAGATCACCCATCTCTAGGCGACGCATTCGCATGA
>JANNEU010000167.1:0-16116 GCA_031379035.1 Hyphomicrobiaceae bacterium
CCGATTTTTCAGTATCGCTTCGGCAATGGGCTGCAGAAACTCAAGCTGCTGCAAGCCAAGGGGCTGTGCGGGACGCCATATCTGACCACCGTTGAAACGTCGTGGCGGCGCGAGGCGGACTATTACGATGTCGCCTGGCGCGGCAAATGGGCGACCGAGCTCGGTGGCTGCTGCCTGACGCAAGCGATCCATGCGCATGATATGTTGAGCTATGTCAACGGGCCCATCAAAAGCGTCTACGCGCGTGCGGCCACGCGGGTGAACCCGATCGAAGTGGAAGACTGCGCCGCCGTCGCGGTTGAGATGGCCAATGGATCGCTCGCCACCTTGGCCGTGACGCTCGGCGCTACCGAAGAACTCTCGCGGCTGCGCTTCATGTTCCAGCACATGACCGTTGAGAGCCGCAGCGCGCATCCCTACCGCATCGGCGATGACCCTTGGCACTTCAAGGGCAAAACGCCGGCCGTCGACGCGTCCATTGCGGCAGCATTGGCCGCGTTCAAACCGAGCGAAGAATCATTCGGTGGCCAGCTGGTTCGCATTCATGCCGCCATCACTGAAGGCATGCCGCTGCCGGTCACGCTCGATGATGCCCGTGCCTCGCTGGAGCTGATCACCGCGATCTATCATTCGGCAGAGGCGGGCACTGCCGTTACGCTGCCGATCCCCAAAACCCATCCGAAATACACCAACTGGATGCCCGCCGGCCGCCGCTGGCGCTGAGGATTACACCGCATGTCCGAACTGTCTCTGCGCGGCATCCAGAAGTCGTACGGCGACGTGGAAATCATCCACGGCGTCGATCTCGATATCCGCCATGGCGAGTTCGTGGTGTTCGTTGGTCCGTCCGGCTGCGGGAAGTCGACGCTGCTGCGGATGATCGCCGGCCTTGAGAAGATCACCGGTGGCGAGCTGCGGATCGACGGCCAACGCGTCAACGAGACGCCACCCGCCAAGCGGGAGATCGCCATGGTGTTCCAGTCCTATGCGCTCTACCCGCATATGACGGTCTACAAGAACCTGGCGTTTGGGCTGGAGACGGCTGGGTTGCCAAAAGCTGTCATCGATAGCCGCGTCAAGCACGCCGCCAAGCTGTTGCACATCGAAGAGTATCTGCCGCGCAAGCCCAAGGCGCTGTCCGGCGGGCAACGCCAGCGTGTCGCCATCGGCCGTGCCATTGTGCGCGAACCCAAGTTGTTTCTGTTTGACGAACCGCTGTCCAACCTTGACGCCGAGCTGCGCGTGCAGATGCGCGTGGAACTTTCTAAGCTGCATGCCGACCTCGGCGCGACGATGATCTACGTCACCCACGATCAGGTCGAGGCCATGACCATGGCTGACCGCATTGTCGTGCTGCAGAAGGGCCGCATCGAGCAGGCCGGATCGCCGCTCGATCTCTATAACCGCCCCGCCAACCAGTTCGTCGCCGGCTTCATCGGCAGCCCTAAGATGAATTTCATCACCGCCAGCGTCGCCGGCCGCACGGAGGCGGGCACCCGGTTAGACTTAAATGGCTGCGGAAGCCTCCAGCTGCCGTACGCCCTTGCCGGAATGACGGATGGTGCACCGGCAGTACTTGGCATCCGCCCAGAGCACATCGAGCTATCCAACCAGGGCCTGCCGCTCACCATCACGCTAATAGAACAGCTTGGCGGCAACACCGTGCTTTACGGCACGCTCCAGAATGGCCAGCAACTCGTCGTGCAGATCGTCGGCCAAGCTGACGTCAGGCGTGGCGCGACTGTGCCCGTGCGGCTCGTCCCTAACTGCTGTCATGTCTTTGACAAGTCCGGCGTGTCGGCCAGAGCCTGAGCGCAGCGATAGCTCTTTCCGGCCAGCTTTCTTGTTTTGACCTACTGTCGGAGTTCGGAACGAATAACTGTTGTCCGCCGTCCTCCTCTGATCGGATCGCCGTTTGAACGGCGGCTTGACAAGCGTCACTTCCAAAGTGCATGCAGAATGCAGATTGCCGCGTGGAGCTTAGCCCATGCCGCTGTGAACGGGGTGTGGCGTTCATGAAATACCGCTTTGATTTCGAGTTCTTGGGCGAGGCTTGGCCGGAGTTTGTATGGGGTGCCGTGCTGACGCTGAAGTTGACGGCAGCAGCGATTGTCCTCGGGCTTCTGTTCGGCACGTTGTGCGCCGTGGCCCGGACCAGCGGCATCGGTTGGTTGCGCAAAACCATCACGGCCTACGTCGAGATCATCAGGAACACGCCGCTTCTCGTGCAAACCTTCTGGCTGTTTTTCGGGTTGGCCAGCCTGGGCTTTAAGATGACGGCGTTCACCGCTGCGTTGGTCGCACTCACTGTCAACATCACAGCGTACTCGTCGGAAATCATCCGCGCGGGTATCGAATCAATTCGCAAGGGCCAGATCGAGGCAGCTGAAAGCCTCGGCCTCACCAAATCACAAATCTTGCGCGACGTGATTTTGCCGCCGGCGATCGAGCGCGTTTTTCCTGCGCTGACCAGCCAGTTTGTGTTGATGATGCTGGCATCATCGATCATGTCTCAGATTTCGGCTGAGGAATTGATGGCGGTGGCAGGACGCGTGCAATCTGAGACGTTTCGGGGCTTCGAAATTTATCTGATCGTCGCCGGCGTGTATCTCCTGTTGGCCCAGCTGCTTCGCTTGACGATGCACTGCATCTCACTCATCGCATTCCCCCGTCGTCGTCGCCTCGGCACAACCTTGTAGGCGTCCGATGCTAACCACCAACCAGCTCCTCTTCCTGCTGCAGGGAACGCTCTGGACCGTCGTGTTGGCGCTCTGTGGGTTCATTGGTGGCGGCATCCTTGGGCTCATTATCGCACTGTTGCGCGTATCGAAGCGGCGCACTCTGCGGTGGATTGGAGCGGGATATGTGCAGTGCGTTCAGGGTGTTCCGCTGCCTGTCATGATGTTCATCGCCTACTTTGGCTTGGCGCTGACCGGGCGCAATATACCGGCGCTCGTTGCGGCCGCTGCCTCTATCACCATATTTGCCGCAGCGTATCTGGGTGAAATCTGGCGAGGCTGTATTGAAGCGGTTCCGCGCACACAATGGGAAGCGGCAGACAGCTTGGCACTATCGTCGTTTCACAAGCATTTCGATATTATCTTGCCGCAAGCCGTTCGTCTCGCCGTGCCGCCAACAGTTGGCTTCATGGTCCAGATCATCAAGAATACTTCTTATGCAGTTGTTATCGGCTTTGTTGAGTTGACCCAGTCGGGCCGCATCATCAACAACTCGGTCTTCGAGCCGTTCGTGATCTTCAGCATTGTCGGTGCGATCTATTTCGCGCTGTGTTTTCCGCTGTCTCGCTTGAGCCAGACACTTGAGGCGCGTTTGCGCGCGCGAGGAGCCTGATGATGTCGAGTCCTTCAAGCGCCATTCCAATTGTCGAGTTTCGTGCGGTCCGGAAAAGCTTTGGCGCGCTTGAAGTTCTGAAAGGGATCGACCTTGAAGTCAGCAAGGGCGAGGTGGTCTGTATCATCGGTCGCAGCGGCTCCGGCAAGAGCACGGCATTGCGCTGCATCACGGGGCTCGAAAAGATCCAGGCTGGCACGATCACGGCCTGCGGGCACGCCATCCATGCACCAAAGACGGACCTAAGGCAGGTGCGGCAAGAGGTCGGCATTGTCTTCCAGAGCTACAATTTATTCCCCCATCTGACGGTTGAAGAAAACATCACGTTAGCGCTGCGGCGCGTCAAGAAGTTGGCGACTAACAAGGCCAATGCGATCGCCGCGCGCGTGCTGAAACAGGTCGGATTGAGCGACAAGATCAACAGCTACCCCGAGCAGCTGTCCGGCGGGCAGCAGCAGCGTGTTGCGATTGCCCGCGCCCTGGCGATGGATCCGAAGTTGATGCTTTTCGATGAGGTCACGTCAGCGCTTGATCCTGAACTGAAGGGAGAGGTTCTAAAGGTGATTGAGGAGCTGGCGCGCGGTGGCATGACCATGGTGTTGGTGACGCACGAGATGTACTTCGCTCGCCAGATTGCGAAGAAAATCATCTTTATGCATCAGGGCCGCGTGCACGAAACGGGTGGGCCAGACATCCTGATATCACCGCGAACGCCAGAATTGAAACAGTTCGTCGGAACCGGTCTTTGAGACGCCTGGCACAAACGTGACAACCAAAAACTTACGGAGGACACCAATGGACTGGAAAACAACTCGACACACAGTTGCTATGGCCGCAGCGATGCTGATCGGCGCGGCGTCAGCTCAAGCGGGCACTCTTGATGATATCAAGAAGCGTGGCAAACTCTTGGTCGCCATCGACATCGGCCTGCCGCCATTCGGCACCGTCGATGCGCAGATACAGCCGACTGGCTCTGACGTGGATGCCGCAAAACTGCTCGCAGCGCACCTCGGCGTGCCGCTCGAAATCGTCCCGGCAACCGGACCGAGCCGCATCCCATTGTTGCTCACCGGCAAAGTTGATGCGGTCATGTCGTCGTTTTCGATCACTGAGGAGCGCAAGAAGGTCGTCGCCTTCTCGGTCCCCTACGGCATCATTCAGATCATCTGTGCGGCACCAAAGGCGCTCAGCATTTCGTCCGCGGCCGATCTGGCAGGCAAAACGGTGGCCGTCACGCGTGGCACCGGCTCCGACGCCGATGCAACCAAGCTGGCCAAGGCCGACCCAAAGATCACGATGGCGCGCTTTGAGGATGACGCGACGCTGATCACGGCGCTTGCAACCGGACAGCAAGACATCATGATCGCGGCCCCGGCGCAAATGAACGAGGCCAACCGCAAGGCACCCGCTCGAGCACTGGAGCCGAAATTTACGGTGCGAACGAACGGTTACGCAGTGGGACTCCGCAAGGACGACGACGCGTTCAGGATCGCCGTCAACACGTGGATTGCGCAGGACTTGGGTAACGGCAAACTCCGCCAAGTCTACACCAAGTATTTTGGCACCGATCTGCCAAGCGAGATGCCGAAAGAGTGACGTCCCGTCCGAGGAACTTCTGATGCCTGCTTTGCTTCAGGACACGAAGAGGCTGGTTCCGCGACGCAGCTTGCACACCGACGTGCTGGCTGCGTTGCGTGACATGATCATTGAAGGAGAGTTGCCAGCCGGCGAGCGCATTAACGAGACGGCACTTTATCCGCGCCTCGGCGTCTCACGGACGCCGCTTCGAGAGGCGCTCAAAGCGCTGGCCAGCGAGGGATTGGTTGATTTGGTGCCGAACCGGGGCGCAATCGTGTGCCGGTTCACACTTGATGCTGTCACGCAAATGCTTGAGGCAATCAAGGTCATTGAGACCTTCGCGGCGCGTGCTGCCTGTGAACGCGCAACGACAACTGAGATTTCGGAAATCCGGCAACTGCATCAGCAGATGCGCCGATGTTACGCAAAAAAGGACCGGCTGAACTACTTCAAACTCAACCAGGATATCCACACCGGCCTCGTCCGAGCCGGGCACAATGATACGCTATTGGCCATGCATGCGGGACTGCAGGCGCGGCTCAAGCGCATCCGCTACATCGGCAACGAGGCACCAAAAAAGTGGTCAGGGGCCATGGCCGAGCATGAAGCGATGATGATTGCGCTGAAGGCTCGGGATGGTGATGCCCTGGCTGAGGTTGTTGGCCGCCATATGGATGAAACGCTGAAGCGCGTGGCAGACCAGATTTAGTCTCCGCGCCATTTGATCAAGAGAGCAGGCCTATGAAGCATCAGGATCGCAATTCCGACAAACCTGTTCTGGCGTTGGCGATGGGAGACCCCGCAGGTATCAGCTCCGAGCTCGCCGCACGCTTGCTGGCGGACGCAGATGTGCGGGCGGCAGCGCACATCATCGTGTTTGGTGATCGGCGCATGCTGGCACTGGGGGAGAAGCAGAGTGGCACCGTCGTCGACATCGCGGTCACGAATACGCTTGCAGTCGCCAAGCCCTTTGAAGGTTCAATCTTCGTCGATGGCGCCCACCTCGATCCCGCAACCGTGAAACTAGGGGAGGTCTCGAAAGCCGGTGGCACCTATGCCGTTGCAAACTTCCGCAACGCCATTGAGCTCGGAGCGTCGGGTGTTGCGGGTGCGGTCTGCTTCACACCCTTCAACAAGGCCGCAATGCGCTTGGCGTATCCGCGCTATGAAGATGAAATTGTGTTTCTCAACGATGTACTCGGCTTCAAAGGGAAGGCGAGTGAATTCAATATCCTCGAAAAGCTCTGGAATGCCCGCGTCACATCGCATGTGCCGCTTTCCAAAGTTGCATCGCTGTTGAGTACAGCGGGTATCGTCGAAAACTTGCAGCTGACCAATGCGTCCCTCGTCGCAGCCGGTATCGCGCGCCCCCGCATTGCTGTTGCGGGGCTTAATCCCCATGCTGGTGATGGTGGAAACTTCGGTCACGAGGATGATGCGATTATTGCTCCCGCAGTGGCGGCTGGTAAAAAACTTGGGATTGCCTGCGAAGGGCCGTTTCCGCCGGACACCGTTTTCGTGCGCGCATGGAAGGGCGGGCAGTTCGACGCGGTACTGACGATGTATCACGATCAGGGCCAGATCGCGATGAAACTGATCGGCTTCGACAGCGGCGTCACGTTGCTTGGCGGCTATCCATTCCCCGTCTGCACGCCCGCGCATGGCACAGCCTATGACATCGCTGGCCAAGGGATCGCCAGCCTCGGTGCCACCAAAGCGGCTGTCCTGCTGGCAGCCCGCATGGCTTCCCAGGCTTTCGCCAAACAGTAATCATTGGAGGATGACGTGACCGCACCCAAGCCCTACGCCGGTATCTTCCCAATTGCGCCAGTGCCGTTCCATCCGAACGGCGACCTTGACCCTGATGGCATGCGGCGTGTGCTTGATTGCATGGTCGATCAGGGCGTGGATGGGATCTGCATCCTCGCCAATTTCTCCGAGCAATTTCTGCTCACGGATGTGGAGCGCGATACTCTGTCAGACCTGAGCATGTCTCATGTCGCCGGTCGGGTGCTTGTCATTGTGACGTGCAGTCACTTCAGTTCGCGGATTGCCGCTGAACGCGGGCGACGTGCGGCGAAGGCGGGTGCCGCCATGCTGATGCTGATGCCACCCTATCATGGCGCCCTCCTCAAAGCCGATGAGGGCGGCATGCTGGCGCATTTTGCCCAGGTTGCCGACGCAGCGCGCGTCCCGATCATGGTCCAGGATGCACCCCTGAGCGGGGTTAGCCTGTCCGTTTCGTTTTTGACGCGGCTCGCCAAAGAGGTGCCGCTGGTTCAGTATTTCAAGATCGAAGTGTCGGGGACCGCAGCAAAATTGCGGGCACTGATCGCTTCTGGTGGTCCAAGTATCGTTGGACCCTTTGACGGCGAAGAGGGCATTACGTTGTTGGCCGATCTCGACGCGGGCGCGACCGGCACGATGACAAGCGCCATGATCCCCGATCTGATCAAACCCATTCTTTCCCATCACAAGGCCGGTCGGCGCTTAGCGGCGCTCGCGCTCTACGAGCGGCTGCTGCCGGCCATTAATTTCGAGAACCGCCAATGCGGTTTGCGGTCGTGCAAGGCCGTCATGATGGAGGGCGGCGTCATTAAATCAGATGCCGTTCGCCATCCACTTGAGGCGCTGCATCCGATGACCAAGGCGGGTCTGCTGGAACTTGTCCGCCCGCTTGCACCGGTTGCATTGCGCTGGGGCAAGTAATACCACAGAGCCAAAGGTTCGACCTGCAGTTCTTTGTTTTGTCATGGCCACCGTCACGCTCCGCGTGCTCCGCACGACGCGGCCATGACGAAAACAAGGTGCGGTCAAAGCGAAGGCTCGCTGGTATGACAGGTCAAAATAACCGCTCGCTGGCATAACAGTCAGCCATCGACAATTGCTGCATCATCCTAAGGTGTGAACACGCCGGTTAAGATAACAGCCGCTCCTGTGGGGCAGACCGGCCGCAGCATGAGTTGGTCATGTCCGCGGCCTAGCTGGTGTTGACCAGGGATGCTCAACACCATGCCAAGGCGATTGTCAGGGTCCAATCTTGACGCCGACGGCGGGGCCGACGGTCGCGTTCCAGGTGACGACGCACTCGGCTCCGCAGCGCTGCGCAAACGCTGGTAGAATAGCCTTGACCAAGGCATCCTTGCGCAAGGCTTCGTCAGCCGGCGTGACCGGCACAAGCTTCATCGCTGCGGCCGTTCCATCCGGGCAAGGGCCACTGCCGGTATTGCAGTTGATGCCAGTTTGCGTTTCAGTCTTTGCCTGCTCAAAAATAGAGTCTTCGAGTTTTCGAACCTGTGTTTCCAGAAACGCCTGCACACGTGGGTCGAGCGTCTTCCACCAGGCAAGATTGACCAGATGCGCGGCAACCCCGAAGTTGATCGGCATCGGCGAAATGAACTTCGCACTTTCGTGCCACTTCGAACGATAGCCCGACAGCGCCCCGGTAATGGCGCAGTCGATGACACCGCTGCCGAGCGCGGGTTGAACCTCAGCAAACGCAAGCGTGATCGGCGAGCCGCCGATATGCGACACGAAGGTCTGCTGGGATGCACCTGACGCGCGGACTTTACGGCCTTTGAGATCAGCAATAGTCGTAAAGGCATCGCGGCAATAAATGACCTGCGCCTGATAGGTGCCAAATCCCAGCAGCTTGATGTTGTGCTTCGCTTCCAGGAATTTGGCATACTCGGCGCGCACGGCGTCCAGTGTTTTTCTCAGTTCCTCGACCGAGCCGACAAGGCCGACGAGATCGGCCGCCTCATTCATCGGAACCTCGCCCGAGTTATAGTTCAGAACGGTCGTTGCGAACTGCAGCGTGCCGCTCGATACAAGCCGGAAGATCTCGGGTCCTTTGAGGCCAAGTTCGGTGAACGGTTTGACTGTCGCCTTGATCTGCCCGCCGGATTCGCGCGGCACGATCTCATTCCAGAATGGCACCTCGCGGTTGAGGTACATTGAGAGATTGCCGATGCTGCCAACCACATTGAAGTTGGTACTCGGCAGTTGTTGGGCGTTGGCGCTGATCGCACCACTCAGGGCCATTGCCGCGACGCCGAATGCCTTGAAAAAGTGTCTCGCGTTCATTGTTGGTCTCCCGCTGCTGTTGGCTTTGCTTCAACCGGTGGCTTTTGGGTTGAGGATGGACGGCAGCCATAAGGCCACCTGAGGAAAGGCAATGAGAATTCCGATCATGATGATCATCATCAAAACGAAAGGTAAAGCTCCGATACACAGATCGGAGAAGGGACCGTTGCCGCGCACGGCTTGTACCACATAGAGGTTGAGGCCAACCGGTGGCGTGATGAGTGCGGCTTCCATCAGAATGACGAAAACAATACCCCACCAAACCGGACTGTAACCCAACGCCGTGATGACCGGCACCACGACCGGCGTCGTGGCAATCATCATCGACAGCGTTTCCATGAAGCAACCGAGGATCAGGTAGAACACGATGATGGCGATGAGCATCGCCAGTGGCTTCCAACCGAGCGACAGCACGATATCGGTGACCGCTTTCACAAGCCCGATTGAAACCATCACGAAGTTCAGAAAAAACGCGGCAATAACGATGATCATCACCATGCAGGTGGTCCGCACCGTACCCTCGAAGGCCCGAAGCAGAACCGCGAGCCTCAGCTGGCCGTTGGCAGCGACGAGACCAGCCGTTGCCATCAATCCAAGGGCCGCAGCCTCAGTCGGCGTTGCAATCCCGGCGTAAATGGAACCGACCACAATCAGAAACAAGCCGAGCGGTGGCACCAGGTGCGGGAGCCCGGCGATGCGCTCGGACCAAAGGTTGCCAGTCTCTATCGCAGGCCCAGCGAGCGCCGGTTTCCAGATCGCAACCAGCAAAACCATCAGCGAGAACAGGCCCGCGAGCATAAAGCCTGGAATGAAGCCTGCAGCGTAGAGATCCGCCACCGACGTATCAGTGAGCACCGCATAAATGATCATGTTGATCGACGGTGGAATAAGAATGCCAAGGGTGCCCCCAGCCGCGATAGAGCCCAAGAACAGCTGCGGATTATAGCCGCCCTTCTTCATATTTGGGATGGCGACCGTGCCGATCGTGGCGGCTGTCGCCACTGATGAGCCAGACGTAGCAGCAAAGATGGCGCTCGCCGCGATATTGGTGTGGATCAGGCGTCCTGGCACGCGAGCGAACCAAGGTGTCAGCGCCACGAACAGCCGCTCACTCATGCCAGAGCGATGCATCAGCTCGCCCATCATGATGAACATCGGAGCGGCGATGAGGATAAAGTCGTTGGACGAGTTCCAGGCGAGCTCACCGAGCGCGCCGACAAGCGGAAAGAACGCGTATTTTGCTGATAGCGCATAACCCATCAAGCCGAGCGCCGCAGCGACCGGGAGGCTCAGTGCGATCAGGCCCAGCAACAGGAGCGTAGCGACCCCGATCATCGTGTCTTCTCCGTTGGCACAGCCGAGGGAGCGGCACCCGCCTGTTCGATTTCCTCTGTCACCCGCAGGCTGCCGATCAATCGGTCAAACCCTGCACTATCGCCCTTGCTGAGGCGGATGATCGCTTGCACAGGAATTATCACCGCGACCGCAGCGAACCAGAAAAGACCGACCCACCAGATGCCCTGGGGGATGACCATGGGCGTCTGCAGAACTGAGACTGACTTGGCGCTCATCGCGTGCGACTGCGCCAGCGTTTTCCAGGTGAACCAGGCGAGCGTCAGCGCAACGACTGCAAGCGCCAGCGCCGCAAGAATATCGCAGAGCACGCGGACGGGCCGGGGGAAGGCATCGAGCAGCACGTCAACGCGGATGTTGGATTTCGACGTCACGGTAAAGGCAAGACCCAGGCCGATGCAGGCAGCCATCGCATACCCCGAGATCTCAAAGCTCTCGACCATGCCGCGCTTGAAGAAATAGCGGGTGATCACATCGATTGAGATGAGCATGCTGCAGCCGAACAGGATCATGGCGCCCGCGATCCAAGCCAGGATCCGCGAAATGCGTTGCGCCAGTGGCTCGTCGGGCAGCAAGCGTTCGGTGTCACTCATGGTGTGCCTCTGCCAGGGTTTTTCGTCACGTAACCGTTTGCGACATCGGCGGCAACGGCGGCTGGGTCACGCAGCGCGGGATCGCCGAAGCCGCCACCGCCGGGCGTTTCCATCCGCACAATGTCGCCGGCCAGCAGTTCATGACCAATGGTTTTCGCCGCGAGCTCCGTCGTCACGCCGCCGCGCGTCACGCAAAGTCGGCCACCCCGCCCAGGCTCTCCGCCAGCGAGGCCATAAGGACGCGATACAAACGCATCAAACGAGGCGTTAAGGAGCCCTCGTTTGGCAGTGAACCGCCATTCGCGAACAAGGCCGAGGCCGCCGCGAAACTGGCCCGCGCCGCCGGAATTGGGCAAGAACCCGTAGCGGACGAACTCCAGCGGGAAGATAGCTTCGATCATCTCAATCGGTGTGTTCTGGCCATTGTGGAAACCCGCGGCCAACCCCGACGCACCGTCCGCCGTGGGGTACGCGCCCCAGCCGCCAATTTCTGCATCGAAGTAGACTTGGCGGCGGCCGTCGGCATGCAGAATGTTGATCGCGTGATTGAAAGTCACGCCGTAGTAGGAGGCAGGAACGCGCTCTGGAATGACAGCCGCGAACGCCCTGAGCACCGCGGTGGCAATGCGATGCCCGGTCAGCATGCGCATTGAGACGGGGGCGGGAAACCCGGCGTTGACCAGCGAGCCGGCAGGTGCCGTCACCGTAATCGGGCGGTAACAGCCGGAGTTGGCTGCGGCCGTCACGCCGGAAGCGGCAATGGCCGCATAATAGACGGCAGACTTTGTGGTTGCCATGGTCGCGTTGATGGGCCCCGCTGCCTGCGCCGCAGTGCCTGCGAAATCGACGGCAAGCGTATCGCCTTTGATCGTCAGCGTGACGCTGATCCGCTTTTGTCCCGGTTCGATGCCGTCGCCATCGACGAAATCCTCAGCAGCATACATACCGTCGGGCAGCTCCAAAATCGCACGGCGCATAGCGGCCTCGGAGTGATCCAGCAGCGCGTCGCCCACCGCAATCAGTGTGCCGACACCGTAGCGCGCTGCGAGCGCACGCACGGAGCGCGCGCCAATTTCCAGCGCGGCGATCTGACTGAGAAAATCGCCACGGAAAGTCTCCGCATCACGGACATTCTGCAGAATAGTCGCCAGCAGATCTGATTGCATCTCGCCCGCCCGGACGATGCGCACCGGAGGCACCCGCAAGCCCTCCTGAAACACTTCGACGGCACGTGCATTGTATCCACCCGCCGCGCCGCCACCCACATCGACGTGATGGATAAGAACGCATGTGATGGCCACGCGTACGCCGTCCACAAACACGGGCTTGAACGCGAGGAAATCAGGCAGATGCTGGCCACCGCAATAAGGGTCGTTCGTGACGACGACATCACCCTCGTGCCAGCGCTCCAGCGACAGATGGTTGGCGATGATGTCCTGGAGGCAGAGTTCCATCGAATTCAGATGCACAGGCATGCGCGCCGCTTGCGCGATGTTGCGGCCGTTGCGGTCGAAGACGGCCGTGGAATAGTCCAGCAACTCACGCACGGTGGTGGAGCGGCTGGTTCGCCAGACCGTGACGGACATCTCCTCCGCAGCCGAAACAAGGGCGTGCGAAACGACCTCAAGAAGAACGGGATCGATCCGGCTCATGACGCGGTCCCCGGCGTGGAGCGCGCAACAAGGTCGCCGCCGGACTGTGCCTCCAAGGTCCAGCCCGGCCCCAGCAAGAGCGTCGTATAGGGCTGCTCAATGATGGCGGGACCCGCAACCTGATCGCCGGCTCCGATGACCTGCTGCGGTATGACCGGCACGTGCTGCCAGCAACCGCCAAGATGGACGGCGCGTGTCCGGCGTGATGCGACGACGCGGGGACCTTCGACGGCGCTGGCAGAACCCATTGGCAATCGGCCAATGGCAGCCAGTCGAAACGTCACCAGTTCAACGACTTCGAGGGGATCATCGAAGGAAAATCGCTGCCGATGAGCCGCATGAAATCGCGCGACGAGTTCTGTGATTGCCCCGTTCGTGAGCGGCCCGGGACCCAGCGGGACCATGATCTCGAAGGCTTGACCGCGATATCGCAGGTCTACTGAGAACCGCAATTCGCAGGCATCAGCGGCGAGGCCCTGGTCAGCAAGCATCTTCGTGCCGTCAAGGGTCATCCTGGAAACGAGCGTTGCAACTTTTGTGGCGGCGTCTTCAATCAGCGGGATGATACGCGTATGCGCCAGATCTTGAACGACATCGGATTGCAGGATGCCGTGCGCCGAGAATGTCGAGGGCTCACGCGGAAACACAACGGTTGTGATGCCAAGTTCTGCCGCAACTTCGACCGCGTGAACGCCACCAGCGCCACCAAACGAGATCAACACAAAGTCGCGCGGATCAAGCCCTTTTTCAAACAGCGACAGCTTAATCGCGCCGGCGAGTTTCGCGACGACCACGGCAAGCACGCCGGATGCAGCAGCGTCCACGCTCAGGCCAAGGGGGCGTGCCACCCGTTGGTCCAAGGCGCGTGCGGCACCCTCTCGGTCCAGCGGCAGTTGCCCGCCCATGAAGCTGTCTGCACCAATCCGCCCCAGCACGACGTTCACATCAGTGACGGTCGGCTCAATGCCGCCGCGGCGATAGCAGACAGGCCCGGGAGTTGCCCCGGCGCTGGCCGGCCCAACCATCAATCGGCCCGACGCGTCGAGCGCGACGATAGACCCGCCGCCGGCCCCGATCGTTCGCATGTCGACCATCGGCACACGAATGGGAAGTCCATCCACGTCGCCTTGCGCGATGAAAGAGGGCTCACCGTTCTGAATAATTGCGATGTCGTAACTGGTCCCACCCATATCGACGGCGACGGCGTTCCTGAAGCCAAGTTCACTCGCGATCTGCCGGGCAGCGAGAACACCACCAGAAGGGCCTGACAACAACAATTTGACCGGTGTTACGCTCGCGGCAGCGGGTGTCGTAGCCCCCCCATTGGACTGCACGAGATAGATAGGCGCGGAAAGTCCAGCCGCGCGCGCGCGCGTTTCCAACCCCCGCACATAGCGTTGCACGACAGGCATCAGCAGCGAATTGAGTACCGTCGTCGAAGTACGCTCGAACTCGCGGATCTCAGGCGAGACTTCATGTGAGCAGGAACAAGGCATCGACGGCAATCGTTGTCTCAGGCGATCACGGACCAAGCATTCATGAACAGGATTTGAAAAAGCATTGAGCAGCGAGATGGCCACGACTTCGGCACCGCTCGCCACGACCTGATCGATGACTGCATCGATCGCGGCTGGATCAATCCCAGCCAGTTCATCGCCCTTGGCACTGATCCGTCCGATGATGCCAAAACGATGACGTCGAGGGATGAGAACCGTGCGTTCCTCCGCCTTCAATCCATAGATATCGCGGCGCGCATGACGCCCGATCTCGAGCACGTCTTCGAAGCCAGCGTTGGTGATCAGCGCGCCCTGCGGCAGGTCGCGCGTCAGCACCGCGTTGGTCGCAATAGTCGTGCCATGCAGCAGCAGCGACACGTCACGAACGTGGAAGCCGAAGCGCTCGGCAGCCCCGTTCAAGGCGTTCACCAAGCCTAGGGCAGGGTCTTCCGGAGTCGTCGGCGTTTTGAAAGAGCGCACCACGCCCGTCACGGGATCGATGCACTCAAGGTCGGTAAACGTCCCGCCAATATCAACAGCAACGCGAATTCCAGCCGCAGGGCCGATCATCGCGTGATCCCGTAAATCGTTGCAATCCGTCTTGCTTGCATGCCTGAGCACTCGACCAGAGATCTCCGTTCAACAAACTATTTCACCGATGCTGGCACCGCGCAACTGCACTTCGCAAATCAATGACCGTGACGCTGGCGGCAGCGGAGCGGAAGAATGGTCGTGACGTGGGATGGCCAACCTAGAACGAGCTGTTCGGTCCCGCCAGGAACACCACTTCCTCTTCAGTGGAGACCCGCCCGAGTGCAGCGTTGCGATGTGGAAAGCGGCCGAAACGGTCGATGATGGCTTTGTGAGCCAGCGCATAGCGTGTCAGACTCTCGTCTCCGAGCGTCTCGATCAGTTTGACCGACAGCGCCTGGTCTACAGCGTCTTCGCTGTGCTCAAAAGGGAGGTACAGAAAGAGGCGCTCGTGCTTCGTCATACCCGTATCAAGCCCCCGCTCAACCGCAGCTCGCGAGACGCCGCGCGCAATTGGATCGGCAGCAAAGGCGCGCGCGGTCCCCCTGAACATGTTGCGGGGAAACTGGTCAAAGATGATAACGCGAGCGAGTGCGGTGCGCGCGCCGATCACGTCTGGTGAGCTGCCTTGGGAAAACAGCACCTCATAGTGCCGCAAGAACCGCTCGCTGATCTGTCTATCGATCGCGTCACTTTTCTTGAACCAATCCTCTTCGGTCAAATCGTGGAACCAAAATCTGATCACGTCCTCGACCCACGCCGGTTCGAGGCTATCGTCATTCGACGTGCTCATCGATATCCCCGTTTCCAAAGCCACAGCGTGATAGCTGTCAGTGCATATCTATAGAGTGTGGTGAGAGCCAGAGTACAGTGCACTTCGACAGAGTTATGTCAGCGCCGCATGAGGTTCATGAATACCTCGCTCCGTGCCCGATGCGGAACGCCTAGTGCAAAGAGAGCAGCGCGTGAGTGGAATTGTGGTGCCAAGCCCATCGCCGATTGTACCCACAAAACTTGCGCACAAACATTCAGAGCTGCGAGCAGCCTTTCGGCGGGTTTTGCTGGCGATTGGAGTGCGTCTGCAAGTCCGATAGGGTCCCAACGGGCTACCCGTGTCATTGACCTCAGCCCAACGCGAGCATCGAGTTGCGCACCGGCAGCTCGCGTGTGACTTTGGTCTTTAGCGCGTCAACACCAAGAGACAGAGCCGTTATGAAGCTCCTGCTGATCAATCCCAACACATCGGAGGCGATGACCGAACTCATGCTCGGTGTGGCCCGTCAAGCGGCGTCGCCTGGTGTGGAAATCGCAGGCGTCACTGGACGGTTTGGTGGGCGCTATGTCGCCAGCCGGGCGACCTATGCGATTGCCGGACATGCCGCACTGGAGGCCTACGCCGACCATGCGGCCGCGACCGACGTTGTTATGCTGTCGTGTTTTGGCGATCCCGGACTGCACGCACTGAAAGAAGTCGCC
>JANNEU010000171.1:0-5903 GCA_031379035.1 Hyphomicrobiaceae bacterium
ATGAGAATAGGAAGGGACATGGGCGCTCGTTATCGGAGGTGGAGAGTGGGGACCGGTCTGACTAACAGTACTAGGTCAAGCATGGCGGGCGCGCATAATCAACGCCGCTCGGCGGTGACGTGTGGCCTCATGAACGCGCCGCCAGTAGCGTTGACTTGGGGCATGAGACGATACAGAGCGTGCACGCAGGGACCGACAAAGCCACTCAGCATGACGCGGGACATCAGCAATGAACATCATGATCTTCCAAAGCGCGCCGGAGGCCTCGCAGCGGGCCACGGGCGAGTTCGGCGGGCGCACGAATGAGGCGCTCTTCAACGAAGCGTTGCAGTTCTGTGACCAAGACGTGCGCACTTTCACGCTCAACGTCGCCGATGGCGAGCGCCTGCCGCAAGGCATGAACCTATCCGATTTTCATGGTGTGGTGATCACGGGATCGCCGTTGAGTGTCTACGACGACACGCCCGGCATGCAGGGGAATCGGGTGAACGTCATTTCCGAGCGATGATCGTTGCCAGATAGTCGTCGTCCCAGGCGGCGACTTTGCGTTTGACGCGAAGGCTGTCCTTTCCGGGTGCCTGCCGTAGCAGGTTGCACGCCATGTGCTTGATGGTGGCGAAGTTTGCTGGCGCGTTATCCTTGCGGATACGGCACTCGTCGTCGCGGAACACCATGTCCATCACCCAGTGCAAACCGTTCTCGATGCCCCAGTGGCCTCGGATGGCCAAGCCGATGCGCTCGGCGCAAGCTGAGAGTGAGGTGATATAGAAGCGCGTCTCCTGCTCGATCTTGGCCCCGATCTCACGGCGACTTTCGACCATGACGATGCTGGCAAGACCGGTCCATGCGTGCCGTTTCTTGAGCCAGCCGATCTCATCGACCACCGTCACGGTGCGGGTCTCGATGCGTCCGTGGCTTTTCTCCAATGTCTGGTGACGCGAGGGCTTGCAATCGGCATATTCATTGGCTTTCTGCTCGGTGAAGAACTCTTCCACGTCGTTCCGCAACGTGCCCTGGTTGCCCTTCAGGGCCAGGACATAGTCAGCCTCCTTCTCGACGATCTTAGCGGCGATCTCGCGCTGGCAACCCATGGCATCGATGGTCACGACCGCGCCCTTGACCGTCAGCATGTCGAGCAGCCTCGGGATGGCCGTGATCTCGTTGGACTTGTTGGCGACCTTGACTTGGCCCAGCACCATGTTCTGCCCGGCGCTCCACGCGGAGACCATGTGGATCGGTGCCTTCGCGCCGCCCTCCTGATAGGAGCGCCGCAACGTCTTGCCGTCGATGGCGATGATGCCAGCATCGAGCCCGGTCAGGCTCGAGACCCAGGCAACGAAGCAAGCCTGGAATTGTTCGGCGTCGAGGACTGCGAAAATGTCGCCGAGCTGATCGTGTGACGGGGTCTCGTCCTTGAACGGCCGGAAGCGCCGCAGCAACGCCAGTTTTTTCTCGCCATATCGGGCGATCTCGACCCAGCTCTCGCAGCCGGCAATCACGCCCAGCAGCACCAGCAGCAGAACCTCGTCGAGAGGATAGAGCACCTTGCCGCGCTGGCGCGGGTCACCAAGCGATTCAAATGACTCGAGAAAATCGACGATCGTGTCGAACGCTTCGGCCGCCTTCTGTGTCGCCAACTTGCCTGCCATGCCGGTGATCCCCCACGCGAATCAAGAGGATCACCACAGATTCAGCATTCACTCAGCTTGTCACCCCCAGATTCACCCAATCGCCCTGGGGGCGACTCGCCTTGATATTGACGAATCAACAACCTATAAGATTTATAGGTGGATGCCCAAGACTGCAAAATCCACCGTTGTGTCCCTGCCCCCAAAGTCACGCGATCTCACAAGGATCGTGCGACGGCTGGCTGCAGAGGGCCGAATTTCGTACACGCGGCATGCGGAGCAAGAGCGAATGCCGGAACGAGGCATCGACTTCGTGGACGTAGAGTCCGTCTTTCGCCTCGGTGACATCAGCGGATCAATTGAACCAGGTAGCAAAGTTGGTGAGTGGAAATGCGTAGTCGTCGGCAAACCCAAGAGCAACGCACGAGAAATGGGAGTTGTAACAATCGTCGTTCAGCAAAATCGGCTGATCGTAAAGACAGTCAAATGGATGGACCGATGAGCATGAGATTTTACATTGCGGGCGAAGACACACTCAAAGAACCCTACCATCTCCGAGGTATTGGGTTGCCTGAAGTCTACTTGCTGAATGGCGTCGAGATTGAAAACGATCCCGACCATGGCGAGCTTGTAACCGTAAAAAATCTTGCAGGTCTTCACAAAGCTGTCGGCATGCACATTGCCAAGGCGGAGGGTCCGATGACCGGCGCGGAGTTCCGCTTTCTGCGCAAGCAAATGGGACTAACGCAAAAAGAACTCAGCGAATGGATGGGAGTGTCCGATCAAACTATTGCAGGGCATGAAAAGGCACCGCTCGCGCAGAAAGCGTCATCTGCACACCTTCGCTTGCTGTACGTCCTTGAGATACTGCCTCTCGATTTTCCGATGAAGCAGTTGCACGGAATTCGTGATGCGATTGTAAAGGCAGACATCCAAATCACAGACCAGCAAATGGAAAAAATTTCCGGCGGCTGGTTAGAGCCTCGTCCGACACTGAGGGCCGCGTGACGAAAGTAACATGATGACCGACGCCGAGGCAGCCGTTTCGGTCTTGCCCATCGTCCTGCTGCCCGGCATGGACGGCACAGGGGAGCTCCTGCATGAGCTGGCCGGCCTGCTGGAGAAGAAACGTCCCGTGGACCGCATCAGCTATCCGGAGCACGGCGCACTTGGCTACGCGGCGCTGACGAGACAAGCGCGAACGCAGATGCCCGCAACCCCATTTGTGATCCTCGGCGAGTCCTTTTCGGGGCCAATCGCGATTGAGCTGGCTGCAACGCTGCCCCAGGTTGCGGGGCTGATCCTGGCGTCAAGTTTCGCGCGGCGGCCGGTGCCAGCGATGTTGGCACCGCTTGCACGGCGCTTGGACCCCCGTTGGGCACCTCGAAGTTTGATCAACGCTGCGCTCCTCGGGAGCACTGGCACTCGTGAGCAGCGAACACAGCTCCATCAGATACTTGCACGAATTGGTGCAGAAACTTTGCAAACGCGTGCGGCCGAAGCCGCAACTGTCGATAAGCTGGCGCAACTGGCAACCATCACCCACCCCATTCTCTATCTGCACGGCACCCGCGATCACCTAATTCCGCGCCGATGCCTCAGCGAGGTCCTGAACGCGCAGCCAAAAACCCAAGTCCGTCATGTCGATGCGGCGCACATGCTGCTCTGCACGCATGCCTCGGAAGCCGCACAACACATCAACCGCTTTTGCGATGAGATACTCTTAGGCATCGCAGCGCAATGACGAGCCACGCGTTGGCCATGTTCGAGGCGCACGTTTTCCCACCGGATAAACCGGCTTTGGAGAAAACCAATGCGTCACAAAATCATGTTTGGTATCGCCGCTGCAGCAATCGTCATATCGGGCACAGCTTTCGCGCAGGCTCAGTTCGGCACGGCGGCGGAAGCCAAGGCCATGCTCGACAAGGCTGTGGTGGCGGTGAAAGCCGACAAAGCCAAAGCGCTGGCGTCGTTCCTTGGCGGCACCGATGGCTTTAAGGATCGCGATCTATATCCCTTCTGCTTCAACATGGGCGATGGCGTCACCGTGGCGGCACCCGCTTCGGTGATGGGCAAAGACGTCCGCACCATCAAGGATCCGACCGGCAAAGTGTTTGGCGAGGATCTCTTCAAAGGCGCGCAGGAAGGCAAGGTCACCGAAGTGTCCTACATGTTCCCGCGCCCTGGCCAGACCGAGCCGTCTGCCAAAATCAGCTTCGTGACCAAGGTCGGCGATCTTGGCTGCGGAGTTGGGTATTACAAGTAAGGCTGGGTTACGGTCAGAGCCGAACTTCGACCGCCGCGCGCAGTAAGGCGCGGCGGATGCACGTGCTCCGCTCTCCTGCACGCTTTTCAAGCGGCCTGGATTCTGGCAAGTTGTCGATATGACGACGATCACCCTCGATAAAGCCAAAGACGATCTCCCCGCCCTCGTCGAGCGCGCGCTGGCGGGAGAAGAAATTGTTATTGAGACGGGAGGGGCGGCAAGCGTGAGACTGACCGCCGTTCCAGCGGTAACGACAAAGACTGGCGAACTGCGCTCCAGTTATCGTGGCCGTGGCATTCTCAAAGGTCAACTCGTCGTCGGTCCGGAATTCTTCGAACCGTTGAGCGACGAGGAGTGCGGTCTTGGCGCCGATCGCGAAGCGACATGAGGTTAATGCTCGACACCCATGCCCTGCTTTGGTGGTTCGCCGACAGCTCGTCTTTACCGGATGCAATCGCGGACCAGATCGAAGACCGAGGCAACACGATTTTCGTGAGCGCTGCATCAGCCTGGGAAATCTGCACGAAAGTGCGGATCGGAAAACTGCCTGAAGGGAAGGCTCTCAGCGACGACTTCAGTGGCTACCTGCAACGCAACCATTTCGTTCCGTTGCCCATCACCGTTGAACACGGCCGATTGGCCGGACGCATGGCGGGCGCGCACAAAGACCCTTTCGACCGCATGCTGGCGGCACAGGCGCTGATCGAGGATGTGGCACTGGTGACGAACGATCCAGCGTTTCAGGCGTTCGGCGTGAAGGTGGTTTGGTAGATCGCTGCATCGAGCTCAGCGCGCTGCACGGAATTTGCGCAAAACGTAGATTACTGACGTGACGAACGTAATTCCCATGGTTGCAAGGCCAAACACCGCAAATGCGTTTCTGAAATTACTCGAGTTATTACCAGTCCTCACAACGGCATTTTCCAAAGCAATAAGCATCGGTAACGGCGTCACGATCGCTAACACCACGATTGCAAGCGCCATTCCGAATGCCGCCGCAAGGCTTTTTGTCGAAAGAAAATTGTTAAATCTGTTTGTCGCAACCCAAACAAGAAGAAGTAAAACAACCGTCAGGATCGATGAGACTACCAGACTGTATGGAACATGAGACGATTCCATTGCGTCACCACCAGCACCAAAGATAACTCCGGTGATGAGAAACATAATCATTAGATATGCGACCGCCATTCCCACGGACGCCCATGTCCCTTGCGTCGAAAGCTGAAACTTTGGCATTCGGAACGTCAGGCCCGAGAAAAAGGCGCTCCAGCTGCTCGTGGTCAGTGAACGCACGAGCGGGCTGATGCCTCTGGTGGCACCGGGACTCGCCGACAATTCTTTCAATCGCGCCACGGCCGCTTGACGCTGCGCTTCCGGCGGATTGTTTCCAAGAAATGTGATGAGGCCATCGATACCGGCGCTGGTTTTGATCTTCTCCCATTCGGCAATACTGGTTGCCGCGTCAGGCGTGGTCGCTGGCTTGATGCCAAGTTTGTCGATGGCGCGCAGGATGTTGTCGCGATTGGTGACATCGTCGGTGTGTTGGCCCTGAAAGCCAAAAGGGATTTCCAGTGACCCGAGCGTCGCTTCCTTGGTGGCGATAAGCTTCTTGAGGTGGAGGGCGAAGCGCGCTTCGTCGCGCACGAAGTTCGATTTCGCCGACGCCTTGGTCCAGATCACAATCGTCGCCTTGGCTTGGCGCAATGCCTCCAGAATGACCTCATAGAAGTCGTCGGAACCAACGAGTTCGGCGTCCCACCAGACGCGGAAGCCGCGGGCCTTCAAATCGTTGGCCAGAGCCTCGGCCATGGGGCGATCGACGCGCGAATAGGAGATAAAAACATCCGACATGAATATGTCCTCCCGTTAAAAAATCTCCGTTTACGTTAAACTGGCCAGGACCGGCGTTGCAAGGGCCGTTTGGCGGCTCACGCGGCGGGCGCACGCTGGTTGGTCATCTGTCCGTATCGTGCAAATATGCTGCGATGCACACGGGCTTGTTGCGCCGT
>JANNEU010000172.1:0-29135 GCA_031379035.1 Hyphomicrobiaceae bacterium
GTGTGTGGCTGCGCGAGTTGGTCGAGGCGACGCACTACCACACCACCAGCGTCGCACCGATCTGGCGTCATGGCCTTGACGGGCTGGGCACGTTCGGTTCGCACATCTTCTACCGCACGCCCGAACTCGGCTATGTGCTCAACGTCGCCACGGCGTCACATAAGGCGGCCGCGAAATCAGCGGAGAAAACCGTCGATACGACCGCCGAAAACACAGCCGGCGAGCGCTCACACGAATCCACCAGCGCGCTAGCCGACGCCCCGCTCGATTTCAAGTTACCGGAACTGCCACCACCACCAGTGCTCGTGGCCAAACCAAAACCCGTTGTGCGCCACTCGCGGACTGCGAGCGACGCCCCCGACGCTCCCAAGAGCGATCCCAGCTGGATGCGCGATCTGCAGAATCGGTAATGGCTATGCACCACGCGTCCGCCGCTCGACGAACATCTGTCCCGTATATCTGAAGACGACGATGCCGTGCTGATTGCGGCCCTCTGCCAACGTGACGACGAACCCGCGGTCTGGGCGCGTTTTCAATGCGCGCGTTTCGATCACTTTGTTGCGGTACTCGATCCGGTCACCCATCAGCACCGGCTTCAACCACGCCAAATTGCGGAACCCCGGCGACGGCCCCCAGACGGCAATCGGCTTGCCCACCGCGCTAAGCGCCGCCTCGTGCACATGCCGTGATCGAACCACCTGCCGGATGAAGATGGACGCCGTGTGCCACCCGCTGGCCGACAGTCCGCCGAACAGCGACGCCTTGCCCGCCTCTTCGCTCAAATGAAAGAGCTGCGGATCGAACGCCTTCGCAAACGCAATGATCTCGTCGCGCTCGAACGTGTGGCTGCCCAGGTCGCGAACCTCGCCAACCCGGATATCCTCGAAATAGTTGCCGAGCGTCGAAACCTCGGTGACGGTCGGCTCGTCCCACAACGTGGGCAGACGCGCGCCTGCGGGTTTCGGCTGGCGATCTCCGGAAATCGCTGATCCTGGATGCCGCCGCCGCATCATCTGGTTGGTCAGCGCGGAGAGGATGATCTCGCCATGCTGGTTGACGAGTTCGAACCGCATTTTGGAAATGCCCACATCGGGTCGCGACTGCAGATCGCGCGTTTCCAGAGTGTGGATCTGCACCGCCAAAGTATCATTGGGCCTGAGGGGGATGAGCCATTTCACCTCGTCCAGCCCCGGCGAGCCAAGCGACGACGAACGCAGCAAGAACCCATCGCACAACAGCCGCATCATCACCGAGCACGTATGAAACCCGCTCGCACACAATCCGCCAACAATCGACGACTTCGCGACTTCATCATCGAGGTGGATCAGCTGCGGATCATACGCCGTCGCGAAGGCAATGATATCGGCCCGTGTCACCGTGAGCGCGCCATATCGCAGCACCGCGCCGGCCACCAGATCTTCATGATGCAGAACGCCGTCGGTCGGTGCCGGTCGAGCCATGCGTAATTTTCCTTGCATTCCTGAAACCATCGTTCTCTCATACGGTATCGGCGTGCTCCGTGGTTTTCGTCAAGCCGCGCCCTCCGGCACACCGCCGCGACTATGGTCCTGGCAATCACGATGGTGACCGTCATGAGCCTGCGACTGGTCGCCCCGCCCCTGACTTGGCTCCAACGACTTGGCTCTGGTGCTGCCCATGCCCCCTGTTGAACACGTCGAAGTCTTTTGCGTTGGCTCGAACGGCGGCAACCCTGCGCCGGTCGTGTTGGACGCTGAGAGTATGTCTGCGGAGGAGATGCGAGGCATCGCTGCTGCCTATGGTCACGAGGCTGGCTTTGTTTTGCCGCCCACGGACGCTGGAAAGGCCGATTTCCGCTATCGCTTTTTTGTGCCACTGGCGGAGATGGACATGTGCGGGCATGGCACGCTTGGCACGACATGGCTGCTGGCCAAAAAGGGTCGATTGAAGCCGGGCGAAGTGCGGATCGAAACGCGCAGCGGCATCGTGCGTTGCCGCATCTCGGACAACGGTGCGGTTGCAGTGGCCCAGCCGGCCGCCAAGGTCGAGACGGTCGCTCCAGACAAGCGTGGCGAGATCATTGACCTGCTCGGCGTCAACGAGCGCGATCTGCTCGATTTACCCATCCTCAATGCCACAACCTCGCGCACCAAGACGCTGGTGCCGCTGGCAAGTCCCCTCGTTCTGAACGGCATGAAGCCGGACTTCTCGCGCATGAAGGCGTTGTGCGAGCAGATCGGCTCGACGGGGCTTTACCCATTCGCCTGTGATTGGGATGACGAGCGCACCTATCACGCCCGCCAGTTCCCCGCCGCCTCGGGCTATCCAGAGGATGCGGCCACCGGCGTCGCCGCGACTGCGTTGTTGTTTGGCCTCAAGCACTGGGGCCTGATCGGTACGCGCCGGACTATCCGCGTCCGCCAGGGCGACGCCATGGGCCGCCCCTCGCGTATGGCAGTCACGCTGGCCGATGCAACCGACACTTCGGCCGGCTGCTGGCTGTCGGGCGAAGTTCGCCTGCTGGATGGCGCACCGACGAAGCACTGAGCCGCGTTGAAACGAAAAACGCCCCGGCGGTCGGACCGGGGCGAGACTTTTCGTGATGTGGCGGCGGGCAGCGAAATCACCAAGCGCAATTGAGCGCTGCGACCTGCTTTTTCATCGTTTCCGCGGTCTGCTTGCACATGCCGTCAAGCGAGGCCTTGCCCTCCGCAGTCGCTGCGACAGCTTTCCAGTTGGTTTTGATTTGCTCGAGTACGGCCGTCATCGGTCCGCGCTGTTCGGTGGGCACCTTGGCGGCGACGCACGACTCATACGTCTTAAGGAAGCTGTCGCAGCTTGCAATGCCGAGCTCTTGTGATTGTGCCGATGCTGCAGGAACGGCCAGTGCGGCGGCGAGGATCACGTGTTTAAGGCGCATAAAGGGCTCCTGGTGGCAGGGGTGGTCAGCTGAGGCGTGTTGGCGGCGAAAGGGAAAACCACTTCGCAGACTGCCCAAAAAGCAGCTTAAATGATTCGCTTTGGTGAACCTATGGAACGCAGGCGGTGATGCGAGCGCGCTTGTTGACCCGGCTGTTGCTCAAGACTTCTTGCAGAACGTTGCAGTGACCAGACATTTGTATTCCTGGCCGAGCAGCGGCACGAACAAATAGTCCTCGCAGGAGATCGTTTCGAGGCTCTTGTCCCAGGTCTTCCATTTGCGCTGCTTGCCAACTTGGGTGATGTACTCATCGAGGCGAAGACGGGCGACTTCAATGGTCTTCTCGCGGCCGAACTGGATGTCAGAGAGCGGCAACCGTGTGCATTCGCGCGGCTTGGATACTGGTTTTGCCGGCGCGGCCACAGGCGCGGCTCCAGCTGCGGGTGGTACGACCTGCGGTGCCGCTGCCTGTGCCATCGCCGATGATCCCGCCACTGCAACACCAAACGCGATCAACAAGCCTGAGCGGCCTATATTCAACACTCTGCGCATCTATCCCTCGATCACGCTTGAACTTCCATTATGGTGGCGGTCTATCATGGCAGCTCTATGGTTCCCATTAGTTGTCCCCGCGACAATCTGCGCTGCCACCATCCCGCCGCATTCGCTCCAAATACCCATCGCGGAGTAGGACGGGGACTGGACGTGGCCAAGACCAAATCTAAATCGAAGCAACCAGCCTCGGAGGTCGACTGGCCTGCTTGCCAACTGATGCTGATTGTTGAGCCGGGCCCCGGCTCACTGGAGGCGCTGCGCGCCGCGTTTGGCCATTGCCAGCCGGCCGCTGTGCTGATCCGGCCGAAGCCTGAGCACCATTTGGGAGCAGGTGAAGTAAAGCCGTTGGTTGATCTGGCCCAGGACTACGGGGCTGCAGCGATCATCTTCGACGATGTGCGCCTCGCGCGCACGCTCAAAGCGGATGGTGTCCATCTTGATATCCGAACCGAAGGCCCATTGGACGCTCTGATCGCTGATGCCCGCGCCAGCCTGGGTGCTGCAGCGAACATCGGTGTTGATGCCGGCATTTCACGCCACCGTGCCATGGAGGCTGGCGAGGCAGGTGCTGACTACGTGGCATTCGGGGCGGTGGAAGGTACATCGGTCGCCCGCGAAGCCCGCGATGATCTGATCGGTTGGTGGGCGAGCATTTTCGAAGTTCCGTGCGTGGCGCTCGATGTCGTCACGGCAGACGAAGCCGCCGGCATAGATCGTGATGGCGCTGACTTTGTTGGGCTTACACTTCCGGCTGGTGCATCGCTCGATGCCGTGATGGTCCTGGCCGGCGATGTCGATGCGGTGCTGAGTACCGGAAGCGAGATGGGAGAAGACCGCGGATGATGTCCGGACGTTACGCGCTGTTCGCAGGTCTGATCGGCGTAACCCTGACCGGGCCCGCGTCCGCACAGACTGATTCCAGCGCTTGGACCAGCGACCGCGTGGTGGCACCGACGGATCGGGTTGGCGGTGCCAAGCTTCTCAAGTCCGCACCTGGGCCAGTGCCCGGCAAAGGTGGCGCGGCGGCGAGTGGTCCGGTGTTCACGACACGCGCGCCGCAAGCCCCGGCGGGCGGGGTGCCACAGCTGCCCTCTTCGCCACCGCTGACCGGCGACAGTTCGATTGCCAAGAGCGGCAGCGGCGGCGATCCCGCCTATGAGGCCTTCGACCTTGGCCGCTATCAGACGGCGTTTGAGCTCGCAAAAATTGCTTCTGACAAAGGTGAGCCGCAGGCAGCAACGCTGATCGGCCGCATCTACCAAGAAGGCCTTGGCGTGCCACGCGATGATGTTCAGGCTGCGACTTGGTATCGTCGCGGTGCAGAGCAGGGCGATATCAACGCTATGTTCGCCTTTGGCGTGATGCTCGCGGAAGGCGGTGCACTGAAGAAGGATCGAAATGGTGCCGCACAGATGTTCGAAAATGCTGCGGCCAAAGGCCATGTCGTCGCCAACTATAATCTGGCCATGTTGTTCCTGATGGGAGATGGTAAGCCCCTCAATCCACACCGCGCGTTGGCACACCTCACTTACGCTGCCGACAAGGGTCTGCCGCAGGCGCAGTATGATCTCGCAACCCTTTATGCGACTGGCACGGGTGCAGATGCCAACGCGTTTGACGCGGCGCGGTGGTTTGAGCGTGCGGCGGGTGCTGGCGTACCTGAAGCCATGCTTGATTTCGGCGTGATCTTATTTCAGGGCAAGGGCACGACCGTCGATGAAAAGCGTGGTGCGGAGATGTTTCGACAGGCGGCCGCAAAAGGCAACGCCGTTGCTCAGAACCGACTTGCACGGTGCCACCACCACGGCCGCGGTGTGCCTGCTAACCCGGCCGAAGCCGCCACGTGGCACTTGATCGCCAAGTCCAACGGTGTGGACGATGCGGTCCTTGAGCAGGCGTTTGGCAAGCTCAACAAAGCTGACCGCGCCAAAGCCGAACAAGCAGCCAGCGACTGGCGCGACCGCGCTTCTGTGCTGCAGTGATTTGGGGCTGCAGTGATTTGGGGCTGCGGCGACATTGAACGGTCAGGCGGGTAACGATCAGGCAAGCCATTGCGAGGCTGGCAATCGTAGGTTGGCCTGCACTCAAGTGCCTGCCGCCTTCACAGCCACATAGCCAGCCAACGCGGCTGCGCGCGCTTCGGCGTGATCGACGATCGGACGGGGATAAGTCTTGCCGAGAATGACACCGGCCGCGCTCAACACGACAGGCAGCGCCTGAAATGGTGCAAAGAGCGAGTCGTTCGGCAACTTCGAGAGTTCGGGGCACCAGCGTCGGATATAGATACCGTCGGGATCAAACTTGCGACCTTGCTCCATGGGATTGAAAATGCGGAAGTAGGGTGCTGCATCCGCGCCACTGCCCGCCACCCACTGCCAACTTGCCGCGTTGTTGGCGAGATCGGCATCGACGAGCGTATCCCAGAACCACGCTTCGCCCTGGCGCCAATCGATCCGCAGATGCTTGATCAGAAAACTGGCGACCACCATCCGCACGCGATTGTGCATGTAACCGGTCGCCCATAGTTCACGCATTCCGGCATCCACAATCGGATATCCCGTTTGCCCGCGCTGCCACGCTGCGAGTTGCTTGGCGTTTGTCTGCCACGGATAGGCATCAAAGGTTGGCTTCCAATTGCGCGCCGGCAACGTGGGAAAATGATACAGCAAATGATGCGCAAATTCCCGCCAGCCGACTTCCGAGAGAAACTTATCGGCATCGCGCTGCACGACCGCATGCGCCGCAGCGTGGTGTTGCGTCACCGCCCAGATCTGTCGCGGCGAAATCTCGCCAAAATGCAGATGCGGCGACAGCCGCGACACGTTCGGCAGATCGGGCCGATTGCGCAATTCAGCGTAACCCTCGAGGCCTTTCTCGAGAAACGTTTCCAATCTTGCATGCGCGCCGTCTTCGCCAGGTGTCCACTCTTCAGCAAACCCTGTCGCCCAGTTGGGCTTGGTGGGTAGCAAGCCCCAATCGGCCAACTTGTCACCGATGCCGGCGGTTTTTTTGATCGTCAGTTTCGGTATCGGCAACGGTGCGTCGAGCGGCATCTTCAAACAGGCCCGCCAGAACGGCGAGTAGACTTTGTATGGCCCGCCTTCGAGTGTTTTGATCGTCCAAGGCTCGTGCAGCAGACTGCCGTTAAAGCTTTCAACAGCAACGCCCGCGTCACTCAGCGTCGCTTTCAATGCCGTATCGCGCGCAATCGCGTAGGGTTCATAACAGCGATTCCAATGCACGCGTTTGGCACCAACTTTCGCCGCCAGCTCTGGCAGTAACACTGCCGGATCGCCGCGCAACAGCACCAGCCCGCCAAGCGCCTTGGATAATCTCGACACGCTGTGATGCAACCACCAGCGTGCCGCGCCACCGAGTGGGCGCCCATTTGGCGCACTGGTCTCATCGAGGATGTAAACTGGAATGACCGGCCCACGCGCGGCTGCGGCTGCCAATGCGGGATTATCCGCCATGCGCAAATCCTGCCGGAACCATACAAGAGTTGTCATCCCGCCTCCACTTTCAGCATGCTCTGTTAGCTTATCGTCCGTTCCGCAACGCGGCGAACCTACCACCGGTTCAGTCATTCCCGAACTTGATTGCTCTGGTGGTTTCGCTCTTGCAGGGATCTCGGAACGACCCTAGATTTTTGTTTGGTCGTGCTTCTTTAAGGGAAAACCGCTGCACACCCCCGGATCAAGTCCGAGGGCATGCTTTGCCCGGAAGCACTCTAGCGGTGGCTCTTGCCAGACTGGTGGGACGCGTCATAGTTCCGTGAGATTCAGCACCGAGCCCAATGTGTCACCGTCATCACACCACTATTGCGTGTTCGATACCGCGTTCGGTGTCTGTGGAGTGGCGTGGAGTGATGCCGGCTTGATCCGCGTGCAGTTGCCGGAGCGTGATCCGACGGCGACCGAGCAGCGGCTTTTGAAATTGGCTGCGATCCGCTGGGATGCGGCGCTGCCGCTCCACGCCGCACATAGTGTTAAGCAGCTGCAGAGCTATTTTAATGGCGAGCGTATCGTCTTTGCTGGGGTTGCCCTGGATGAGCGGAGCGTCGCTGACTTTAATCGCCGCATCTACAGCGCGCTCCGGGATATCGGATACGGGCAGACAACGACCTATGGTGCACTTGCCGACCGCGCCGGCAGTCCTGGTGCCGCACAAGCGGTCGGCACAGCCATGTCACGCAATCCGTGGCCGGTGATTGTTCCCTGCCACCGGGTTATGGCTGCTGCCAAAGCACTTGGCGGATTTTCTGCCTATGGTGGTGCTGCCACTAAGCAGCAATTGCTGCGCTTGGAAGGTGTCGACCTCGATCACGGCCAGCCGATGCTGCCTGGGTTGTGAGAGCCGATTTCCACCGCACCTTCACCCAAACAATCGCAATTGCCGCTCGTCTTGGCCTTTGGTTTCGCGCGCGAGCTGCTCGATGCGATCAAATGGTACTTGCTCGGCGGTGATCAGCGAACGATGCGCCTTCATGGAGCGCACGAGGCCTTCCTGCACCAGATGGAACTCGCCCACTGTCTGCCCCGGCAGCACCGACGCCGCGTCAAGCCCGCTGTCCGACTGGAACGCCGCTTTGAGCTTCTTGAGCGCGGTGTCTTCACGCACGCGACCAATGAACCAGCTGGTGATCTGGTCGCGGCTCTTGTAGTCGAGATCGCCGGGCGACTGCGTCGCCAGCATGATGCCAAGTCCCGCAGACCGCGCCCGCTTGAGCAGGCTCTGCAACGGTTCCGCCGTCGCCGGCTTGGCGTTTGCCGGAATGTAAAGATCGGCCTCGTCGAGCATCAGCACGGCTTGCAGTTCGTCGTTGGGATTGCGCTGGCAAAAGCGTAACGCTTCGGCGAGGAACTGCGACACCCAGAACAGGATGTTCTCATTGTCGCCGAGGAAACCCGTATAGATGATCGACAGTCGTGTGCGCCCATCGGAGCGCGCATAGGGCCCGATGCCGAGCAGCCGCTCCATGTTGAGCGTCTCGCCACCTGCCTCGAACAGTGACGCATTGCGGTGTCGCAAGCTGTCAAGCTGCGCTACGAGATCGCGACGCAGTTTCCCTGACGGGTCCATGCGCTGCGTCGCTTCGGCTAGCTCCGGATCGTCCTCTTCGAGCAGATGGATGAGATCGGCCAGCATCACTTGTGTCGAGAACCGTTGGCCGAGCAGGCGCAGCGCCACCGACAACGTGCCGGACTGCTTCTGGTGCGTGGCGGAGTTCTTCAAGTGAAGCATGTCGCCAAGGGCGGCGGCGGACAGTCCGGCGAGCAACTGCTGCTCGTGATCAGGCAATTCCTTGATGCCGGTTGGCAACAAGGTGATCGAGATGGGCCGGCCCGACGAACGGCCGGGTGTGTAGACCGCTACGTCGATGTTGTCGGCGAGCTTCTCGCGTTCGCCGCGACGATCAGAGTAGTCGCCTTCGATGGCGCGCCAGACATCGGGATTGGCGTAGCTGCACAGATCCCCTTTGCGATCGATCAGGATCGCGGGAATGCCGCGTTGCAAGATTTGTTCTATCAGGCAGAGCGCCAGCGTGGTTTTACCCGAGCCCGAACCGCCAAGCACTGCGGCGTGGCGCTTTAAGACGTTCTTGTTAAGTGTCACCGCCGTATTCGTCTTGATCATCCGACCAGCGAGAATACTGCCGGCACCCTCGCCGTTCTCGTCGAGAATGACGGAAAGCGGCAGATCATCTTCGGGCTTCGCGTCGCCCGGCGCGGCGGTCGGTACAGCTGTCTTTTCCTCGGCTGGGAGTGCCCAGCCGGTCCAATCGGCAGCCGGCGATCCCGCAAAACCAGCCTGCGGCAGCGCCGGCGGCAAGGCCGAGATCGGCGCAACGCTTTGTCCGATAGTGCCGACCGACAGGCCAGCCAACTTAAAGGCATCGCCGGCCGCCTCGACAACGGCCGTCATGTTTGCTTTCGACGCTGCCTCGACCTTCGTGACATTACGATTGATCAGATCAAGCCGCAGCAGCTGCACAATTGCGCCCAGAGCGGATAGCAACTTTGATTGCTCGAACCAACGGGCAAAGCCTGGATCGTTTTTATGGTGATTGTGGAAGTCACGCACCGTCAGCACGCGTTCCCATTCGGCGAGCGGAACTAAAAGCGCGCGTCCGCCGCTTTCGCGGAACTTGCGGAACGCTTGCGCTGTCTGACTTTTCGTGTTCGGCGGATAATCGCTGGCGCGCAGCATAAAGCACGTCTTCGTACTCATCGCGCCAAGCGCGCGATCCAGCTGCCGCTTGAAGCCGCCGCCCTGGATTGAACGGTTACAGAGAAAAATGCGGCTTTCGGTCGTGAAGCCTGACTTGTGACGCAGCGTCATATCGAGCGCTGGCAGGTCGTCGGCAATTGCCAACCGCTCCAAGGTCAGATCCAGGGCTGCCGGCCATTCCTCGCCAGCGAGCGTCAACGCCGAGTGTAAAACGCCCACCAGACTGATGTCGTCGGCGGGTATCTCCACTTGGCTGTCGGAGCTGAAACGCTCCCACATCTCGCGGAAGTCAACATGCGCAGCGCTGTCGGTTGCCGACGCGGAGCCTCCGGCTGCGCTGGCTCCGAATAGGCTGCCGCCCAAGGCCTGCACCAGTGCGTCCAGGAAGCCAGGCTGATCGGCTCCGTCGTGGTTGGCCGTGCGCCCGTGATCACGGCAACGGGTTTGCGCCAACTCCAACAACCGCCGCGTTGAGAGGCCGCTGAACTCCTCATAAAAGCTATCCGTGAAGAGCTCGTTCGGATCCTCGACGCCGTAGTCGAGCCCCATCGTTGCGCCGTGCTCGAGCCGGCGGGCAATGATCAGGCGGGCTTCTTCAGCTGTGCGTGTCTCGATCAGCGGCACGGGGCCGGCCTTCTCGATACGGTCGATGTAGGACTGCGCCAACGTCTCGCGTGCTTTCGAGTAGAAGTCTTCCAGCACAGAAATAATGACGATTGATGTGGGTAGCCGGTTGGCGATCTGGATCAGATCGCGCACGGCCTTCTGGAACCGCTCCTGATAGTCGTCGAAGAAGCGCAGATCCTCGACCTGATCGATCGCGAATACGAAGGCTGCCCGATCCACCGTCCACATCAGCTTGCCGAGACATTCGATGATTTCGAAGGCGCGGCCGTCACCCGAATTGGGATCGAGGGCTGCCACGGCGCGATGAGACAGTTCCGTCAGTGGCTTGCCATGCAAGTACTGACGCACGCGCTGATCGATCTGTGGCTCGGCGCGCTGCATGTAGAGCAAGGCACGTACAATGTTGATATCCAGGCCCTCGCCCGCAAACTTTGAGCTTGCGACCACGTCGTCGGCGAGCTTGAGCACCAACTGCGCCAGCGCCGGCGCGTCGAGGTCTGCCTCACGCAAGGTTGCCAAGGCGGTTGGATCGACGACGTCAGAATCGTTCACCAGTCGCCGGGTCAGGCGCGCCAAAGCACTTTCGCCGCCGCGATCAGGATCAAAGGGCTTCTCAAGCGAATTGATCAATCGCCGCAGGTAGTAGTCGGCATAGTTACCGATATCTGGCGTCATCTGCGCGTAGCCGAAGTAGGCCTTGCCTGCGCGATGCGACGCGGTCCGCATGGCACGCACGAGATGTGTTTTGCCGGCACCGGACTGGCCGTGAAACAGCAGAATTCTGGCCTGTGCGGCGGCGTTCTTCTTGCCCGCCTTCACGTCGGTTACCGCATCCAGCAGGTCGGTGAACTTGGCGCGCGCCTTGCGATGCACGGCTTCCACATCAACCGGATCGGCATGCCAAACGTCGTCTTCCCAGGTGATTGAGTGCTCGAACGCCTGGCTCATGCGGTCGAGACCAGGGTTGGCAGGAAGCGGTGGAGGCGGCAACAGCATCGAGACATTTCCTTGGGCAAGGAATTCAGGCAGCAGGCACGGCGACGGTAGAAGCAAAGTGACGCTTCAGTCGTCTACGCGTACGAAATGGAAGATCGCGTTCTTGTAGGCGATGGCGCTCGCATGCACGTCGGTCAGCGAACGTTGGTCTTTGAGATCGGCGTTTGCCAGAACGATCCGGCCGACGCGATGGGCCTCGATCAACATGGCTTTGAACTCGATTTCACTGATGTTCCACTCGGGATGCTGCGTGCGCACCGCGTGCCACACCTTTGAGACAAAGGCTTTACGGTTGCCGGGCCAGCCCTCCGCAATGCCGTGAGCGGCTGCCAGAACGGCTGAGACAAAACCTACAAAATCAGGCCGTATCTGGCCGGCGGCAGGCGCGTGTGCTGTGCTCGGCAGGGTCTTCACGAGCGACAGCGCCGGCGAAGATGCAGCTTGCACTGCCGCCTTTGACTGTATCGCAGCAGCGCGGGCACCTTTGACCGCACGCCGCGACGAGCGCGATGCCGTTTCCGCAGACTTCACAATCCCACGCGTCACATAGCGCCGCAGCAATGCCGTCTGCAGATTTTCAAATCCGGGCTTCGTCGCGCCTGCGTGCTCCATCGCGAGCGCTGTAACAAGCCGGCCATCAGTCGCGAACTCGCGCGGTGGGTGGGCAAGGCGACCAGCCAGGGCGCGACCGGCTTTGACCGACAGGCCCGAACGGCCGTCAACGCCGGTCGGCAAGCTGTCGCCGAACGCGCGCGTCACCGCCAGCTTGGCAAGCTGCGAGCGGACACGCGAAGCGGTCGGCACGCTACGACCTTTGAGCTTGAATGCGGTCTGGACGATTTCCAGGCGCAAGCCATCGGCCTTCAGCAGCGCCTTCAACCGCCGCGGCGGCAGTCCTTCCACACCCAGCGCTTTGGCAACGAGCCGTGCACCCTTCGCCTCGGTCCAAGTTCGCGGCAAAGTGCTGACCCCAAGCACGAGTGTCGCCCGTTTGCTTCCGGCGTCGGTCACCGCAACAGCCACGGGCTTGGCATCGCACAAGCCAGCGTCCGCCAGCGCGCCCAAATCCCGATCCAAAACGCTCTGCCATTCGCTCATCGGCAGGAGATGCCCGACAATCGGCCAGAGTTCGCGTGCCAGATCGGCCCGCGCCACAGCTTTTCCTGCCGTCGCGAGGCGCACAAGAACGATGTCACGCATCCGGCCGCCATCGAGATGCGGTTTTGATGTCGCAGCCGTTGTTGGCGGCGGCATAGCAAGAGTGGCGGCAGCATCCATGTGAGTCATCCCTCCCATGCGAGGGCCGGCAACCGAGATAGCGGCAGCATCGACAAACCTCGAGCATCGGGCCGGACGCGCGAATCACCGGCATATTGGTAGATACCATGTGGAACTCAACACGTTCAGCCAAGCCCTTGACATCACGCAAGGGCAAGCTGCGCACTGCTTCGAGTGTTGTTTTCAAGCATTATTCCATTGCCGGCGGAGAGTGCTATGGCGCGTCATCGTTTAGCAATCATCTGCCAGCAGGCCCCCAGTGCCGGATCGCTGGTGACCGCGTGCCAACGGAACCCAACACGCTCAATCGCCCGCACAGCCCGCTCGTTGGCGATAGCAACACGGACCGCAAGCCCCGCCGCCAGCGTCGTCCCGAACACCTCGTCCCTGAGCAGCGCTAGCCCAGCCGCCCCCAAACCCCGACCGCGATGCGCCTCCGATCCGATGAACACATCCGCTTGCCAGGTTGCCGGCGGCAGGCTGCGGTCCGCAAAGTCCAGCGCGTGCGCATAACCAATCAATTCGGCGTCCAGCGCAATCATTCTAGCAACGGCCGTCTCCGACGCCGCGGCCATCGCCATGGCCGCCTCGGCTGCAGATTTTGAACCCCACCACTGGAGCACGTGCGGCTCGGCCAGCCAGCGCCGCAAGCGAAAGCGATCACCGTTGGTGACTGGCTTCAGCGAGAGATGGCCCGTTGTGCTCAATGTTTGAAATGCCGCATGCCGGTAAAGACCATGGCGAGACCTTGCTCATCCGCAGCCTTGATCACTTCTTCGTCCCGCACCGATCCGCCAGGCTGGATCACGCAGCGCGCGCCTGCTTCCGCCGCCGACAACAGCCCATCAGCAAACGGGAAAAACGCATCCGACGCCACCGCCGACCCTGCCACGGAGAGCTTCGCCAACTCCGCCTTGATCACCGCGATGCGCGACGCATTCACCCGGCTCATCTGCCCGGCACCGATGCCGATCGTCGCGCCATCCTTGGCGTAGACAATCGCATTCGATTTCACGAATTTCGCCACTCGCCACGCAAACTTCAAATCCGCCATTTCTACCGCCGTCGGCGTGCGTTTGGTCACCACCTTGTAGTCGTTTGCCAGCGCCAGATCAGCATCCTGCACCAGCAGTCCACCGGTCACGCGCTTGGTGTCGAGCCGCGGTGCGGTTGCAACCGGCCATGCGCCGCACACCAACAGCCGCACGTTCTTTTTCGCTGCAATGATCGCTTCAACATCCGGTCCGACATCCGGCGCAATGATCACTTCGACGAACTGCCTGTCGACAATGGCCTTGGCAGTCGCTGCGTCCAGCGTCCGATTGAACGCGATGATACCGCCAAAAGCGGATTCCGGATCGGTCTTAAACGCACGATTATACGCTGCTTCCAGCGTTGCGGCCTCCGCCACGCCGCAGGGATTGGCATGCTTGACGATCACGCATGTCGGCTTATCGACAAACGCCTTCACGCACTCCAGTGCTGCATCAGTGTCGGCAATGTTGTTGTACGACAGCTCCTTGCCTTGCAGCTGCTTGGCCGTCGCCACGCTCGCTTCGCGCGCGCCGCGCTCCACATAAAACGCCGCCGATTGATGCGGGTTTTCACCGTACCTGAGGTCCTGGGCCTTTCGATATTGCGTTGTGTAGGTGCGAGGATACCCTCTTGCTTTCAGGCCGGCAGAGTCGACTGCTGCCCCCAGCCAATTGGAAATCGCGCCGTCATACTCGGCCGTTCGCGCGTAAGCTTTCTGCGCAAGCTCACGCCGGAACTCGAGCGTTGTCGTGCCGCCGCGTGTCCACAACTCTTCGAGCAGATGCTGATAGTCTTGCGGATCCACAACAACTGTCACTGACGCGTGGTTCTTCGCTGCACCACGGATCATGGCCGGTCCGCCGATATCGATGTTTTCTATCGTCGTGTCGTAGTCCGCACCACGCGCCACCGTTGCCTCGAACGGATAAAGATTGACCACCAGTAGATCGATCATCCCGATGCCGTGCGCCCGCGCATCCGCCTGATGCGCCGCACTCTCGCGTACCGCCAGCAATCCGCCATGCACCTTTGGATGCAGCGTTTTGAGCCGCCCATCCATCATCTCTGGGAAGCCGGTGTGCTCTGACACGTCTTTGACGCTGATGCCTGCGTCACGTAGCGCCACCGCTGTGCCGCCCGTCGATAAAATCTCGACACCCAGCGCCTGCAATCCGCGAGAGAGCTCCAAAAGGCCGGTCTTGTCCGACACCGAAATCAGCGCCCGGATAATTTTCTGTTCGGGCAGAGCGCGGGGCGTAGCCGGCATGTCGAAGTCTCCAGAGCTATAGCGAATGCAACGCCTATCGCATGCGCACACCGGCCAGAGATGTCAACGATATCAGCGGTGCGTCAGGTGATCAGGGCTGTGCGGCGGTAACCGGCACCAGCGCGGCGAGTGCTTCAGCAAGACTGCCCGGTTTCGCATGGGCCTCGGATTGCGCATCCATCACTGCAGCTGCGTCTGCTTCCCGCACGAGCTGCCACTCGACCGTCCGGCTCGCTCCCGCATCGGCGAGCACCAGCACCTGCACCGTCTCGCGCGTTTTGGCTCCGTCGTGGTACGCGGCGCCTTCCACTGATAGTGCGTGCCCGAGCGCTGACAGCCGCCAGCGATGTCCGTTCTCCGCCGTCAATAGCACCGCGTCGTTCGTCGCCCCCAGGGTCACCCGCACCGACGGATGCAGCACGAAGCGCACCGCAAACGAAGCCGGCCCAGGTGCTTCAGCGCCAACCAGCGGCCGCAGCTCGTCTATCCCATCAAGCCGCCCACCATCGGCGCTCAGGGTCAATCGCCGCCGGTGGACAAAGCCCTGCTGTGAGTGCCCGGCATGGGTGGCGTCCATGTGCTGGGTTGTGCCGTCGGCAATCTCGGTTGTTACAGTGTGCACTGGCTCCAGTGACGGCACGCGGCGCGGCGTGGTTGCTGGCTTGGCGGACTCCGTGGCACCTGCTGAAAATACCAACGTTCCGGTCATCTCTCGATCAACCTCACGGGGCTGACCGTCATGAACGAGAAGGGGGGATGTGCCACTGGTCATCTCAACGGAAAGCGCATGCCGCGCTGCCAATGGCGCGCCAACGTCAGCGATCAGGCAGATGTCGCCAGCCAATAGCCGCGCAATGCCAGCGGTGGCACTGCTCCCGGCCCGGCCTGGCTGCACATCGGCATGCCGCGCGACCAGCCACAGTGTCAGCTGTTCATCTGTCTGTGTGCGCGCGCTGCCCAGCCGCGCCAGCGAACCATCGCCAAGAAAAAGCGCGCCCACCAGACCTCTGAGGCGAGCAACGCCATCGGTCAGAAATGCCGGCACGTCCGCGCCGCGCATGCGATACAGCCGGCGCAGCGTTTCGAGCTCCAACAGGAGATCTGCCACTAAATGGGGAACACGCCACACCGGGTCGCGCACCACCGTCTGCCGCTCGGCCAGCGCTGTACCGAGCTCCGCCGCGGCCGCACGTTGCAGTTCGTCCTCATCGTCGATGCACAACCCGGCTGCCGCCAGCGCGATCAAGCCAAGCAAACGTGCCGCGCCGTCCGCGGCCGTGACAGGCTGCGTTCGCGTCGCCTTTTGCAACGTCGCAATATCGGCACGCAACGCCTTGAGAATGTCGTCGTAGTGATCAGCAGCATCCGTCTGCAACAGCACGTCGGCATGTGCCAGCCACGACAGCACCCGTCGCGCCACAACACCGTCCGCCGATGCTACCGCGTCACGCCGCTTCCCCTGGGCCAACCATTCCGAAACCAACGCTTCGACGTGCAACGCCGCATTCGGATCAACAGAGGGCGGAATGTGCCGTAGCCAATCGAAGCCATGGAGGGCGCGCCGCCAAGCCTCCGGCGCGCCCGCAACCGCAAACGGTGACCGCCCCGCCAGTACGACGGAGCTGCCCGCCAACGCGAACCGCCCCTCCGCCCATTCGGCGTAAAAAATCGGATCGGCTGGCTTCAGGCACGGCAGGATCGCGCCGAGCGCCATGCGCCGGCGGGTGCCGCCAGCTGAAGGCCGCAGCGAGCGCGACGCGCGGCTGAGAAAATGCGCGAAATTAGTGGCGGCCATGCCGTCCCCATTCGATCCAACGCAGCACGGAGTGAAGGGGCCGTGTGTACCAATCTGAGTGTGTCGCCGCTCAGGCCACGATACTTTTCTCCACAGGTAGTTGGTGCGGCAGACTGCGGGTCACGATAGGCTGCGTTACCCTAGGGTCGTTCCGCTCTTGGTGGAATCGAGGAACGACCCTAGCTCTTTGTTTTGTCGTGCTTCTTATCGGGAAAACCGCTCACACTTTTCCCGGAAGCACTCTAGCTGGAGCACGCTATGTCAAAACCGCAAACTTTTGTCGCCAATCACCTCGACGACGCGTCCTTCAAGGAAGGCCTGCGCGCCTACGCACGCTATCGCGACCTCGGCATTGCCACGGCCACCGCCGGTGCCGCCGTTGCACACGTCATCAAATTCGTGCCGCCTTGCACCGATGAGGTCCGCCAATGGCATACCCACGACGTTGAGTTCCAGATGATCTACGTTCTCAAAGGCTGGATCACCACCGAGGTGGAAGGCCGCCCAGCGGAGACCATGCGCGTCGGCAGCAGTTGGCTGCAGCCACCCAAGATTAAACATCGCGTGATGGACTATTCCGACGACTGCGAAGTGCTGGAGATCGTGTTGCCGGCGGATTTCGAGACGGAGATGGTTTGAGCTATGGCCGACCCGAAACTCGTCAGATTCCGCCTCGACCCCGCCAATCCACCGATGGCCAATTGGTCACGCTTCGACGCGATGACAGAGGACGAGCGCCACGCCGCCGCCTTGGCTGATCCCGATGCACAACCGGCAACCGAAGAGCAGTTGGCCAAGGCGCGCCGGCGCCCGGATGTGAAGGCGATCCGCGAGAAGCTCGGACTGACCGTCGAAGTGTTCGCATCACGCTTCGGATTGTCGCCGGGCCTCGTCCATGATTGGGAGACCGGAACCCGTTGGCCGGACCGCCCGGCACAAATGCTTCTCCGCGTCATCGAGCGAGAACCGGAGACGGTCGCGCGTGTAGCCGCAGAGTAATTCCGTTGGCTGAAATAGCTATGAATTAAGAGGCAGGCCATGGCCCGCCTCCTGTCTGTGACCTCAAAACAACCCCTCAATCTGTCCCGCCGCATTGAAGCGGATGTGCTCGCTCGATGGGATCTTCGGCAATCCCGGCATCGTCATGATCTCACCGCAGATGGCGACGATGAAGCCGGCGCCGGCGGATAGACGGACTTCGCGCACGGGCAGTGTGAAACCCGTCGGCGCGCCACGGGCGTTGGGGTCGGTGGTGAACGAGTACTGCGTCTTGGCGATGCAGATCGGCAGTTTGCCGTAGCCCATCTCTTCCCAGGTTTTCAGCTGATCGCGCACGCTCTTGTCGGCCGTCACTTCGCCCGCGCGGTATATCTTCTTCGCAATCGTCTCGATCTTGGCGAACAGCCCCATCTCGTCGGGATAGATCGGCGCATAATTGGCCACGTTGCTGTCGGCAAGCTCAGCAACCCGCTTGGCCATCGCCACGATGCCCTTCGAGCCTTCCGCCCAGTGCTTGCACAGGAACGCTTCCGATCCTTGGCTCTTCACGTACTCGATAACGGCGGCGATTTCCGCGTCCGTATCCGAGATGAAGTGGTTGATACCCACGACCGCCGGCACGCCGAAGCTCTTCACGTTCTCGATATGCCGACCCAGGTTGGCGCAACCCTTCTTGACCGCCTCGACGTTTTCTTTGCCGAGATCTTCCTTCTTCACGCCGCCATTCATTTTCAGCGCGCGTACCGTTGCCACGATCACCGCCGCTGCCGGCTTCAGGCCAGCTTTGCGGCACTTGATGTCGAAGAACTTTTCAGCGCCCAGGTCGGCGCCGAAACCTGCTTCTGTCACAACGTAGTCGGCCAGCTTCAGCGCTGTCTTGGTGGCCACTACCGAATTGCAACCGTGCGCGATGTTTGCGAACGGTCCGCCATGGATGAACGCGGGATTATTCTCCAGCGTCTGCACGAGATTCGGCAGCATGGCCTGCGCCAGCAGCACCGTCATCGCGCCGTCCGCCTTGATGTCGCGACAGTAAACCGGTGTCTTATCGCGGCGATAGGCGACGATGATGTCACCGAGACGCTTCTCAAGATCCTTCAGATCGTTAGCGAGGCAGAGAATCGCCATCACCTCAGACGCCACCGTGATGTCGAAGCCGGCTTCGCGCGGGAAACCGTTGGCCACGCCACCCAGCGAACACACGATCTCGCGCAGCGCACGATCATTCATGTCCATGACCCGGCGCCATACCACGCGACGTGTGTCGATGTTCTGCGCATTGCCCCAGTAGATGTGATTGTCGATCATCGCCGACAACAGGTTGTGTGCCGCCGTGATCGCATGGAAATCACCGGTAAAGTGGAGATTGATGTCCTCCATCGGCACGACTTGCGCATAACCGCCGCCGGCCGCCCCGCCCTTAACGCCGAAGCACGGCCCGAGGCTCGGCTCACGCAGACAGATCGCGGCCTTCTTGCCAATGAAGTTCAAGCCATCGCCGAGACCCACCGTCGTCGTCGTCTTACCCTCACCCGCCGGCGTCGGATTGATCGCCGTCACGAGGATCAGCTTGCCATCTTTGCGCGCGGCCAGCGACGCAATGAAATCTGCGGAGATCTTCGCTTTGTCGTGGCCATAGGGCAGCAAGTTCTCGTTAGCGATAGCAAGCTTCGCGCCGATCTCCTGGATCGGTCGCTTCTTTGCATCACGGGCAATCTCAATGTCGGAACGTACGGCCATCATGGTGGTCCTCTTTGAGGTCGATGAGCGCTGAGGTCGATCTCTGGGACCCACGCGCACGATTGGTTCAAGTGTGCATCAAGCGCGCGCGAGGCTCTGCCGCACGCGCCGGTGTCCAAAACGCTAAGCGGTCGCCTTCGGCACTGGTGCGTCAAAGCGATCTCCGACAACCAAGCCCGCTGCGGCGGCATAATCGGCAGCACCGATCTTCTTGCCCTCCGGTGCCTTCACGCGCTTGACGTGGATCGCACCACCATGGGCCGCGACCGTGAAACCGTCCGATGCGAGCGCGACAATCGTTCCCGGCGCACCGGTTATCTCAACCCGTGCGGCGTCATAGATGTCGAGCTTGACGCCCTTGATCATCGACCACGCACCCGGTGCCGGGTTGGCGGCTCTGATGGTGTTGTAAACGTCTGCGACCGGCTTCGACCAGTCGAGTTCAGCTGCGTCCTTCTTGAACCAGCTCTCGTACGAACCGTCTGCCAGGCTCTGCTTGTGTCTGAGCTTGACGCCCGCTTTGACGAGATCGAGGCTCTCCATCATCGCATCAACGCCCATCGGGAACAGTTTCTTGAAGTAGACATCGCCCAGCGTTTCGTCCGGCCCGATCTCGACCGATTTCTGGATGAGGATAGGACCTTCATCGAGCCCTTCGTCCGGCCAGAAGATCGTCAACCCCGTCCGCGATTTGCCCATCGCAATCGGCCAATTGATCGACGACGGACCGCGATGCGCCGGCAGCAGCGACGGATGATATTGGAAGGTGCCCAGCCGTGGCGCATCCAAAACTGGCTGGGGAATGAACAGCAGCACATACGCCATGATGCACACGTCGGCGTTGAAGCTCTTCATCAACTCCAGTGCTTCCGGCGTCTTCCAGCTCTTCGGCTGGTGCAGCGGCAAGCCCATCTCGCGCGCAAACGCTTTCAGCGGATCCTCCGGCTTACCCGCCTTGTCCGGCGCGCAACACACTGCGACAACGTCTTCGCTCCGCGCCAGCAGCTTCTCGAGCACGGCCTTGCCGAATGCGTCTTGTCCATGAACGACGATGCGCATGCCGAATTTCCCTATTTGTACGATTTCGCGATGAAGCCGTTATTGGAAGATGTCTTTGTAAAGGCCAGCTACCTGAAAGCTGTGCTGCACCGATTCCAGCACTACAGCGTCCCCTCTACCGTAGCTTTCGCGACTCCAACCGTGAGTGCGCCGATAAACATCGATGGACGGGATTGATTGATCGATCAGCACGTATTCGGCCAGCGAAGGCAGGGTCTTGTATGCAGCGAGTTTTTCATAACGATCATGCCGTTCAGTAGATGGCGACAAAATCTCAACGATCAGGATCGCGTCCATACGAATGTGACTCTTTAAGTCTCGCGCGCCGCATGAGATGAAGAGATCAGGATAGTAGAAACGTGTGTCTACACCGGTTTCCACCTTCAACTTCATATCGCCATCGAACAATATGCAGCCGGGCGGCACGCGACCATGCAACCACACAGCCAGTGCAAGCTTGAGGATCCCGTGTCCTTCGCTCGCGCCCGCCATTGCAAACACAAGGCCGTCGACAAATTCATGCCGAACGTCGCTCGTCGTCTCGCCAACGAGATAGTCGTCCGGTGAGATGCGAGGTTGACTGTGCTGTGCTTGTGCCATGTCCGTACCTTTTGGTGTCGGCTGAATTACTCCGCCGCCTGCTTCTTTGGCGGTTCAGTAGCGCCAGAAAGTTTGATCCGGGCGATGTCATCGGCCGAATAACCTAGCACCTGCGATAGAATCTCGTCCGTATGCTCACCGAGCAGCGGCGAGCGTTCCACCACCGTCGGGCTGTCTGACAGTTTGATCGGATTGCCAACAGACAAATACTTGCCGCGCTTGGGGTGATCGACTTCGACCACTGTCCCCGTCTCGCGCAATGATTTGTCCTCCGCCAATTCTTTCATCGACAGGATCGGCCCGCACGGAATGTCGAACTCGTTGAGGATATCCATCGCTTCGAACTTGGTCTTCGTCATCGTCCACTGTTCGATGCGCCCGAAGATCTCGTTGAGCCGTGGCAAGCGCGCGGGCGGCTTGGCATAATTCGGATCGGTCTTCCATGTCGGCTCACCGATCACGTCGCAGATCTTCTCCCACACTGGCGCCTGCGTGATGAAGTAGATGTAGGCATCCGGATCTTTCTCCCAGCCTTTGCATTTCAGAATGCGCCCCGGCTGGCCACCACCGGAATCATTCCCTGCGCGCGGCACCGCATCACCGAACGGTATGCCTTCGCCGAACTGGCTGTATTCCCTGAGCGGCCCATGCACGAGGCGCTGCTGATCGCGCAGCTTGACGCGGCAAAGATTGAGCACGCCATCCTGCATGGCGCAGGTAACTTTCTGCCCCTTGCCAGTTGCCGTGCGCTGGAACAGCGCTGTCACAATACCGAGCGCCAGATGCAGCCCCGTGCCGCTGTCGCCGATTTGCGCACCCGTGACCAGCGGCAAGCCTTCACGAAACCCAGTCGTTGACGCCGCGCCGCCGGTGCACTGCGCCACGTTTTCGTACACCTTGCAGTCCTCATAGGGCCCCGGCCCGAAGCCCTTGATCGACGCAACAATCATGCGCGGGTTCAGCGCGTGGATTTTCTCCCACGTGAACCCCATGCGATCCAGTACGCCCGGCCCGAAGTTCTCGACCAGCACGTCGCACGATTTGATCAGCCGCTCCAAAACCTCTTTGCCCGTCTTGTTCTTGGTATCGAGCGTGATCGAACGCTTGTTATGATTAAGCATCGTAAAATACAGCGCATCGACATCCGGCACGTCCATCAACTGCCCACGCGTGATGTCGCCGACACCTGGCCGCTCCACCTTGATCACGTCGGCGCCGAACCATGCCAGCAACTGCGTACACGTCGGCCCCGACTGCACGTGCGTGAAGTCAAGAATGCGAATGCCTTTGAGGGCTTGAGTCATGCGGCGTTCCTGATGACGAGATGGCGTTAAAACGTGATGGTTTGATAGATCGAAGCGAGCGGAATTTTCAGCCCGATGCTGTCGAGCTCCAGCGTATCGCCGGGGAAGAGTTCTTGCGTGACCCAAGCATCGCTACGGCGCATGATCTCCACTTTCGGGATGTCCTGCGCGACAAGCACATATTCAAGTAACGAGGGTATCTGCAGATAGTTGAGCTTCTTCTCACCTCGATCGAGCCGTGCTGTCGAAGGTGACATCACTTCGATCAGAACAAGCGGTTCTTTTCGAAACAAGCGCTCGCGGTCCGTTGGCGCGCACGACACCATGATGTCCGGGTCGTAGCCGTCGCTGTCGGCTTGATGATCGACACGCAGCTTCATGCCGCCTTGGAATACCTGGCACTTGCCAAGCAACGGTCCGGCGATGTGCAAGAACAAGTTACCGGCAATCAGGTGATGCACGTCGGTGCCGCCAGCCATGGCAAATATCATGCCGTCGATCAGCTCATGCCGTTCAGTCGCGCCGTCTTCGAACGCGAGGTACTCGTCGAAGCTGACACGTGTGGACTTTCGAAGTGCAACGCTCACCACAATCCTCCTCTCTTGCATTCTTATCCCGTTCACGTCCTGGTCCACGAAGTTGCAGCCCTAAGCCTTTTTCTGAACCACACTCTGCGGATTGAGGTTACCGATGCGGCCGCTTTCCGTTCCTGCCTTCTCGTCGATGATGGCGTTGATCAGGGTTGGTTTGCCGCTGTCGATGGCGGCATTGACGGCCGCCGAAAGTTCCGATGGCGAGGTGACCCGCACGCCGACGCCGCCGAACGCTTGCGCCATCATCTCGTAGTGCGAATCCTTGACGAACGTCGTCCAAGCGGGATCGTCGCTGGTGGTGTTCACGTCAGTGCCGCGATAGATGCCGTTATTGTTGAACACCACCACACACACCGGCAACTTGTAGCGGCAGACGGTTTCGATCTCCATGCCGGAGAAGCCGAAGGCGCTGTCGCCGCAGACAGCGAGCACGGGCTTGCCGGTCTCGATGGCAGCCGCCACCGAGTAACCCATGCCGATACCCATGATGCCCCACGTGCCGACGTCGAGGCGCTTGCGCGGCTGGTAGATATCAATGATCGACCGCGCGAAATCGAGCGTGTTGGCGCCCTCGTTGACGAGGATCGTATCCGGCCGCTGCTTGATGATGTCGCGCAACGCGCCCAGCGCGCCATGATAGTCCATCGGGTTATTATTGTTCTTGAGGCGCGGTGCCATCTTGGCGACGTTGTCGACGACCTTGGCGCGGATGCCTTCTGCCCAAGCGGTGCGCTTTGGCCACGTGTCGTCGGTGAACGACAGCATCATCGTCACAGCGGATTTAATGTCGGCGACCACCGGTGCAGCGATTTCGATATTGCTGTCCATCTCGCGCGGCTCGATATCCACCTGGATGAATTTCTGCGTGCCCACAGCTCCCCATGTTTTGCCCTTGCCATGCGACAATAGCCAGTTGAGGCGCGCACCGATCAACATGACGACATCAGCGTCCTTCAACACCATCGAGCGGGCGGCGGCGGCGGATTGAGGATGCGTGTCGGGCAGCAGGCCCTTGGCCATGCTCATGGGCAGGTAGGGGATGCCGGTACGCTCGACGAGTTGGCGGATAGCGTCGTCGCACTGTGCATAGGCAGCGCCCTTGCCGAGTATGATCAAGGGTTTCTTTGCGCTTTTAAGCAACGCAAGTGCACGCTCGACCGATTCGAGAGATGGGATTTGCTGCGGTGCCGCGTCGATCACTTTGACAAGCGACTTCTGGCCAGCGGTCGCGTCCATCACTTGTCCGAACAGCTTCGCCGGCAGATCGAGATAGACACCGCCGGGACGGCCCGAGACGGCTGAACGGATCGCACGGGCGACAGCGATGCCAATGTCAGCTGCGTGGAGCACGCGATAGGCGGCTTTGCACACGCCTTTCGCGATAGCGAGCTGGTCCATTTCTTCATAGTCGCCCTGCTGCAGATCGACGACTTCGCGCTCAGACGAACCGGAAATGAGGATCATCGGAAAGCAGTTGGTGGTGGCGTGCGCGAGCGCGGTCAGACCGTTCAGAAAGCCGGGTGCCGAAACAGTCAGACACACACCCGGCTTTTGCGTCAGGTATCCCGCAATCGAGGCGGCATAGCCCGCATGCTGCTCGTGGCGGAACGCAATGACGCGCATGCCAGCCGCCTGCGCTAAACGCCCAAGATCGGTGACCGGAATCCCCGGCACGCCATAAATCGTATTGAGACCATTGAGTTTCAGTGCATCGATGACGAGGTGAAAGCCATCGGTCAAATTCTGCTCTGGCGTATCAGACGGCATATCAAAGTCTTCCCCTCAAGACCCTGCGGGTCGCTTGCATCATCGGCGGCTGACTGCGCGACAGCCGGCGTCTTCAGTCGATATCGACAAATTTTTCCACATGATCGCGGAGGCGTAGTGTGTGCTCCCGCACCAAACGCTCCGCCCGGTCCGCGTCGCGTGCCTCAAGTGCCGCAACAATTTTAAGATGATCAGCAATCGAGCGCTTGGCCCGGTCCTGCTCGCCAATCGTCCGGTTGCGGATAGCGCGAACGTGGAAGAACAATTCTTCCGCCAGCTTCGAGATCAGCGGGCAGCCACCGATACCGATGATCGTCTGGTGAAACCGGATGTTGGCGTCGGAGTATTCACCCATGTGCTGAGCCACAGCATCCGCCGAGAACGCATCGACGTGCTCATGCAGGCCTTTCAGTTCGTCATCGGTCGCTTCCGTTGTGGCCAACCGGGCTGCCATGCTCTCCAGCGCTGCCCACACCGTGATCATGTCCAGGACTTCGGATTTTGTCTTGCGCACAATGAAAATGCCACGCCGGGCCACGATCTTGACCAACCCTTCGCTTTCAAGCTGGGCCAACGCTTCCCGCAACGGCGTCCGCGACACCCCGAAGCGCTCGGATAAGTCCCGCTCGTCGAGCTTGAGCTCGGCACCCGGGTCGTAAATGTTCAATTTCGTGATTGCCGCCTTCAACGCCTCATAGGTCCGCGCCTTGAGGCTCAGACTCTCGTTGATCGGCACTATAGTCAGCTGCAGGCTCGACATGCGATCCAGCTTTCCACCCGTCCATCGCTCCTTTGGCCGGATGCGGCCGACACCCATCTGGCGGGGTGCTCTCACAAGGCGTGGTTCTTGGCATACCATACTCCAATTGTGCCCCAGGAAGTCAAGCATCAGGGACACCCCATGTTCAATTGTGTTCACGATTTTCGCTCTTGCGAAGTGCGCAGACAGGGAGGAATAACAGCCCCCAGGCCTAGCTTCATATTCCCGACCGCCAACCGAGACATTCGATGCTGAAAACCCGCATCATTCCGTGCCTGGACGTCAAAGACGGGCGCGTCGTTAAAGGCGTGAATTTTGTCGACCTCGTTGACGCTGGCGATCCGGTCGAAGCCGCCGCCGCCTACGATTCTGCTGGGGCCGACGAGCTCTGCTTTCTCGATATCACCGCCACCCATGAAAACCGCGGCATCATCTTCGACATTATCGAACGCACGGCAGCGCGATGCTTCATGCCATTGACCGTCGGCGGGGGGGTCCGCACCACAGACGACATCCGCCACTTGCTCAAGGCCGGTGCCGACAAGGTTTCCATCAACTCTGCAGCGGTTGCCCGACCAGAGTTTGTGCGAGAAGCTGCCCAGAAATTCGGCGCTCAATGCATCGTCGTCGCCATCGACGCTAAGCGCGTCTCCGATACCAGCCAACCGGGCCGCTGGGAAATCTTCACCCATGGCGGCCGCAATCGCACAGGCATTGATGCGGTCGCGTTTGCACAAAAAGTAGCCAGCCTTGGCGCTGGCGAGATTCTGCTGACATCGATGGATCGCGACGGCACAAAATCTGGCTTTGACCTTGAACTCACGCGTGCGGTCGCCGACGCGGTCCCCGTTCCTGTTGTCGCCTCTGGCGGCGTCGGCACGCTCGATCATCTCGTCGATGGCGTCCGCGCCGGTGGTGCCAGCGCCGTCCTCGCCGCCTCGATTTTCCACTTCGGCACCTTCACAATTGCTGAAGCCAAAAAGCACATGGCAGGTGCCGGCATTGCCGTTCGGCCGACGGCAAACCAGCCGGCCGCTTAGTGCGCAACGCACTGTTATGGGCGGCATTTTTTGATGGAAATTCACCCGGTTGTGGCAAAAACATCGCGCGGTTCTTGTACCTGACGCTATGCCGCTATGCGTCAGTTACATATGTCGTTGGGCGGCTTAGGAACACTCCGAAGCATCCACTCATCCCGACGTCGATGCCTGATTTAAAAGGTTTTCCAAGCATTCTGTTGCCAACACTACGTTCTCGATTGGACATCCGACGGCCAAAGCGTATCATCTGACTCGCGGCAGTCGAGCCACGCCGTGACATAAACATCGCTCGAACTTATGCCCGCCCTATTTTTCTGATGTATGTAATGCTCGGATGGTGACTGAAGAGGCGGTGACAACATGATGCCGAACCAGGACAACATCTTCGACCTCTACGCCAAGTCGTACGAGAGTTCGAAGCAAAGCCGGATGACCCTCAGAGACTACCTTGAGGGCTGCAAGTCCGACCCCTCGTTTTATGCCGGCACGGCAGAGCGCATGCTCGCAGCCATCGGCGAATCGGAGTTGGTTGATACTGCGAAAGACCAGCGGCTCAGCCGCATTTACATGAACCGGACGATCAAGGTCTATCCAACCTTCAAGGACTTCTATGGTCTTGAGGAAACGATCGAGCGCATCGTCGGCTACTTCCGCCACGCGGCCCAAGGCCTCGAAGAGCGTAAGCAGATCCTTTACCTTCTCGGCCCTGTCGGTGGCGGCAAGTCCTCGCTGGCCGAACGTCTCAAAGAGCTGATGGAGCACCGGCCCATCTACGTCTTGGCCACCCAGGACGAAGTCAGCCCCGTATTTGAAAGTCCGCTTGGCCTGTTCGATGTGGCGTCAATGGCCCCCATGCTCGAAGAGCGTTACGGCATTCCCCGCCGCATGCTCCCTGGCCTTATGAGCCCATGGGCGGTAAAGCGCCTCGACGAGTTTGGCGGTGACATTTCGAAGTTCTCGGTGGTCAAGCTGCAGCCCTCAAAGTTGCGCCAGATCGGGGTTTCAAAGACCGAACCAGGCGATGAAAACAACCAGGACATCTCGGCTCTCGTCGGGAAGGTTGATATCCGCAAGCTTGAGCACTTCGGGCAGAACGACGCGGATGCGTATTCCTACTCGGGCGGGCTTAACCGGACGACGCAGGGCCTTCTTGAATTTGTCGAGATGTTCAAAGCGCCGTTGAAGATGCTGCATCCGCTGCTCACTGCCACGCAGGATCGCTCCTACGTTGGCACTGAAAACGTCGGCGCAATGCCCTACCAGGGCATCATCATCGCTCACTCGAACGAAAGCGAGTGGACCAGTTTCCGTTCAAACAAGAACAACGAGGCCTTCCTCGACCGCATCTGTGTCATCACGGTGCCCTATTGCCTACGCGTCTCGGAAGAAAAGAAGATCTACGAGAAGCTGTTGCAATCGTCCGATCTGAAGAACGCGGCCTGCGCACCGGGCACACTTGAAATGCTGGCCCGCTTCTCCGTTCTGACGCGGCTCACTGAGCACGAGAACTCGCAGCTGTTCTCGAAGATGCGTGTTTATGACGGTGAGAGCCTGAAAGATACTGACCCGCACGCAAAGACCATTCAGGAATACCGCGATGCCGCCGGCGTTACGGAAGGGATGGATGGTGCTTCGACGCGGTTCGCTTACAAAATCCTGTCCGCCACCTTCAACTTTGACAATACCGAGGTGGCTGCCGACCCCGTCCATCTGCTCTATGTTATCGAGCAGGCCGTCCGCCGCGAACAGATGCCGGAGGAAACCGAGAGCCGTTATCTCGAATTCCTTAAAGAGGAGCTGGCACCGCGCTACGCCGAGTTTATCGGCAACGAGGTGCAGAAGGCCTATCTCGAAAGTTACTCCGACTTCGGCCAGAACCTGTTCGACCGCTATGTATCCTACGCCGACAGCTGGATCGAGGACCACGACTTCAAAGACCCCGACACGGGCAACCTCATGAGCCGTCAGGTTCTTGAGCAGGAGTTGTCCAAGATCGAAAAACCGGCCGGCATCGCAAACCCCAAGGACTTCCGCTTTGAAGTCGTCAAGTTTGCGCTGCGCGCCCGCGCCAAGAACGGCGGCAAGAACCCGTCCTGGACCAGCTACGAGAAGATCCGCGACGTCATCGAGCGCCGCATGTTTTCCCAGGTCGAAGACCTCTTGCCGGTTATCTCCTTCGGTAAAAAAGCTGACAAGGACACCGAAACGAAGCACGATGAGTTCGTCAAACGCATGGTCACTCGCGGCTACACTCCACGCCAGGTCCGCCGCCTCGTCGAATGGTACATGCGCGTGAAAAAGGCTGGGTAAGAAATCGTAGGTGGCGAGTGGCGAGTGGTCAGTGGTGACCCCACGATCGTTCACCACTCACGACTGACCACTCACCACTCACGAGTCCCCCATGCAAATCGTCGATCGCCGTCTCAATCCGAAATCCAAGTCGCTTGGTAATCGCCAGCGCTTTTTGCGGCGCGCGAAGGCTGAGATCCGCGAAGCCGTGAAAGACGCCATCAAGGGCCGCAAGGTCTCTGAGGCGGACGGCGGCGAAAAAGTCACGATCCGCTCCAAGAACCTGCGCGAGCCCTCCTTT
>JANNEU010000205.1:0-16169 GCA_031379035.1 Hyphomicrobiaceae bacterium
CTGAGAACGAAGTGGCGCGTGCACTGCGGCGACTAAAGCGCGGCTTAGTCAACGCCCTTATTGAAGTTGGTTGCTGGGTTGGTCGTAACGAGCTTGCAACGGCTGGATGCCCCAAAAGCTAGGCATCCATCGCATACCCAACGCCTCGCACCGTGCGAATCGGATCAACCTCACTGCCGCGCACCAGCGCCTTGCGCAGGCGGCCAATATGCACGTCGATGGTGCGGTCGTCGATCTCAACGGCAGAGCCCCAGACGCGGTCAAGGAGCTGGCTGCGGGAGAGGACGCGTCCGGTGTTCTCCATCAACACTTCGAGCAGGCGATACTCGGTCGGCCCAAGCGTGATTTCTCGGCTGTCCCGTGTCACGCGATGCGCGGTGCGATCCATCGTTATGCTACCGGCGGACAGAATATCGGCAATGCGCTCCGGCGCTGACCGGCGCAACAGCGCTTGCACCCGCGCCATCAGTTCAGGCACGGAAAATGGCTTCACGACATAGTCGTCGGCACCAGTCGCCAGACCACGCACACGATCCGCTTCTTCGCCGCGCGCGGTCAGCATCAGAATAGGAAGTTGCGGGACTTTGCCGGCGCGTCGCAGCTGGCGGCACAATTCGATGCCCGACATCTCTGGCAGCATCCAATCCAGAATGATCAGGTCAAACGGATCACTGGCGAGCAGGGCTGCACCGTCCTCGGCCGACACGGCCGTTGCCACTGCGTATCCCGCCACCTGCAGATTGTACTCTAGCAGCGTGACGAGTGCTGGGTCATCCTCGATGACCAGTATGCACGCGGGCATCGTTCAGCCCCCATTTGGTGGGTTCAGTGGTGGCATGTGCGGTGGCGGTATCGCCGCGCTGCTGGTGTCATCGCTCTTGGGGCGGTCGTCGGTCAGGGCCTTGCCGGTGACCAGGTAGACGATGTTTTCGGCAATATTTGTCGTGTGGTCGCCGATGCGCTCGATGTTCTTGGCCCCGAACAGGAGGTGCGTGCACAGGCCGATGTTGCGTGGGTCCTCCATCATGTAGGTCAGCAATTCCCTGAACACCGAATTGTAGAGCGCGTCGAGGCTGGCATCACTGCGCCAGACGGCCAGCGCCTTGTCCGCGTCGCGGTTGCTCAGGGCGTCCAGCACATCCTTCAACTGCCGCAAGGCCAGATCCGTCATATGGCCAAGCCCCGCCATGAGTGTTTTGGGATGGCTTTCTCCGGCGACAGCGAGCGCCCGCTTGGCGATGTTCTTGGCGAGATCGCCGACGCGTTCCAGATCCGCTGCGATTTTGAGCACGGTCATGATATGGCGCAAGTCATTGGCCATCGGCTGGCGCTTGGCAATCATCGCGATGGCGCGCTCCTGCACCTGGCGTTCCAGATCATCGATCGCGCGGTCGCGGCCCACGGCCAATGCGGCAAGTTTTGGATCGCGCCGCTCCAGCGCCTGGAACGCGTCGGCGAGCAGCGTCTCGGCGAGCCCGCCCATCTGTGCCGTCATGCGGTCCAGCTCGGAGAATTCGGTATCGTAGGATTTGACGATATGGCTCATGAGCGTGTCCTCAACCGAAGCGTCCAGTGATGTAGTCTTGCGTGCGCGTGTCGCGCGGCGCGGAGAAGATCTGCTCCGTCGTTCCCTCTTCGACCAGCAGGCCCAGGTGGAAGAAGGCGGTGCGTTGCGAGACGCGCGCCGCCTGCGCAAACGAATGCGTGACGATGACAAGGCAGTAGCTCTGCCGCAGGTCGTCGATCAGTTCCTCGATGCGGGCCGTCGCGATCGGGTCGAGCGCCGAGCACGGCTCGTCCATCAGGATGATTTCTGGATCAACTGCAATCGCGCGCGCGATGCACAGCCGCTGCTGCTGGCCGCCCGAGAGCCCCATCGCGGGATCGCCGAGGCGATCCTTCACTTCTGCCCACAGCCCGGCCTTTTGCAGACTAGCCGCAACGATCTGCTCCATGTCCGCCTTGTTGGTGGCCAGACCGTGGATGCGCGGGCCATAAGCAACGTTGTCAAAGATCGACTTCGGAAACGGGTTCGGCTTCTGGAACACCATGCCGACACGTGAACGCAATTCGACGGGATCGACATCTGCGCCATAAATATCGTGGCCATCGATGGTGAGATGGCCCGTCACCCGGCAGCTCGCAATCGTATCGTTCATGCGGTTGATGCAGCGCAGGAACGTGGATTTGCCGCAACCAGAGGGACCGATGAAAGCCGTCACTGCGTTCGACGGAATTTGAACCGAGACATTTTCCAAGGCCTGCTTCGCGCCATAGTGCACGTTGATGCCGTCGGCGGCGATCTTTGCCAACGCGAGTGCGCTCTCGCCTGCACCGTTCGCCGCTCTGAATGCGCCGTCAAGCATGACCACTCCTGTATTCGATTTTACCATTTGAGGTTCTTCCGGAGGCGCGCGCGCAGCCAGATGGCGACGCCGTTCAATCCCAGCGTGATCACCAGCAGCACTATGCTGGCAGCGGCGGCATTCGAGGCGAAGTCGTTGCCAGGCCGCGACACCCAGTTGAACGCCTGGATGGGCAGCACCGTGAAGGGGTCAGACAGCCACTGCAGGCTCACAAACGGGAACTGCGCTTGCAGCGGCGGTGTTGGCAGGAAGGCAATAAACGTAAGCGCGCCGATCGTGATCAGGGGCGCTGTTTCGCCGAGTGCGCGTGAGATGCCGATGATCACGCCAGTCAGCACGCCCGGCATGGCGGCAGGCAGCACGTGATCGCGCGTCACTTGCCAGTCGGTCGCGCCCAAGCCCAAGGCAGCTTCCCGCAATGACGCAGGAACCGCACGAATCGCTTCGCGCGTCGCGACTATGATGACCGGCAAAATCAACAGCGCCAGCGTCAAGCCCGCTGTGAAAATTGAACGCCCTGTGCCGAGGCCATACACAAACAAGCCGAGCGCCAGCAGACCGTAGATGATCGACGGCACGCCTGCTAGGTTTGATACGTTGATCTCGATGGCGTCGGTCCAGCGGTTACGTGGCGCATACTCTTCGAGATAAATGCCAGCCGCCACGCCGATGGGCACGGCGATCAGCGCCGTCACCAGGATGACCAGCAGCGAGCCGACCCAAGCGGCGAGAATGCCCGCCTGCGCCGCCCGCCGTGATGGAAAATTGGTGAGAAACGCATATGATAAGCGCGGCAGTCCCGTGATCGCGAGGTCGATCAGCAGTGCTGCCAGGGCGACCAAGCCGATCATCGTGGCGGCCATGCCAACGACGCGAAAAACCTGTTCGGTCTTTCTGCGGCGCGCATTGCGCGTGCGCCTCACGCCAGCTCTATCGGCCGCGTGAACAAACTCTGTGGCGGTTTCGGCCATCAATACGCCTCCCGATAGCGGCGGCGCAGCCAGAAGGCCAACATGTTGAACGCCAGCGTCATCACGAAGAGCACCAGACCCGCCGCGAAAATCGACTGATAGCCGATGGAGCCGTGCGGCAGGTCTCCAAGCGCCACCTGAACGATGAACGCAGTGATGGTGGCCGCAGGTTCGCGCGGGTCAAAAGTTAGGTTCGGCTGCTGGCCGGCAGCGATAGCAACGATCATCGTCTCGCCGACGGCCCTGGACAACGCCAGCACGAAAGCCGCCGCAATGCCGGAAAACGCCCCCGGCACCACAACGCGCACGGCCGTCTCGAATTTTGTTGCGCCTAAGGCCAGCGACCCATCGCGCAAGGCCTGCGGCACCGCACGCATGGCATCTTCGCTGAGCGAGGCGATGTACGGCAAAATCATGATGCCAATGACGATACCCGCCGACAGGATGTTGAATCCGGGCAGGCTCGGCAGGATGGTTTTCTGCAGCAACGGCGTCACAAACAGCAGCGCGAAGAAGCCGTAAACGACGGTCGGCACGCCGGACAGCATTTCCAGTGCCGGCTTCACCCACTCACGCAACCGAGGTTGAGCAAATTCGCTAAGGTACACCGCAACCGTCAAACCCAGCGGCACCGCCACCGCCAGCGCCACCACGGTCGACAGCACCGTACCCGCCAACAGCGGCAGGATGCCATAACGCGGATTGTCGAACAGCGGCGTCCAGACCGTATCGGTCAGGAAACTGGCCAACGGCACTTGGCGGAAGAAGGCAGCCGACTCAAACAGCAGCGTGCCGATGATACCGGCCGTTACCAGAACCGACGATGCCGCCGCAACGAACATCGCGGCGACGATCACACGTTCCCGGTGGCGCTGTCGTAGCCGTTGCTCAGGCGTCAAACCCGATGCCATCGCCTATCTCCATGGGCTTCAAATGCGTTGGCGGGGCTGACATCATCAATCAACCCCGCCGAGCCAATCAGCCGGTTACAAAAACTCACATCACCGGTTTTTTCTTCAGGATCTCGTCGATGTGCAGCCCGACTTCGGGCACGCCACCAAACGCCGTTCCCAATTCCTTTTTCGCCATCCGCTCGATGGCCGCCGCGTAGGCAGTGGCCGGGAGGGGCACATACTTGACTTCGGAAATCAGCGGCTGACCCTTGACGAGGATATAGTCGATCAACTGTTTGACCTCTGGTTTCTCAGCGGCTTTCTCTGAGACATAAATGAACAGCGGACGCGAGAATGGATTGTATTTGCCCGCCAGAACGCTTTCCAGCGTCGGCTTGACGCAGCCTTCGCCCTTGCCCCAATCGACAGCAAGCGCCTTTAGCGTTGCGGTATTGGCGGCGTAGTAGGAGAACCCGAAATAGCCGAGTGCATTGGCGTCGCCCGAGATGCCTTTGACCAGCACGTTGTCGTCTTCGCTCGCCGTATAGTCACCTCGGCTCGACTTGGCCTTGCCGACGGCGGCCTCAGTGAAGTAGTCGAATGTGCCGCTGTCGGCGCCTGGTCCGAACAGTGTCAGTGGCTGCTCTGGCCAGTCCGGATTGACCGCTTTCCACGACTTCACTTTGCCCTGCGCCCCCGGCTCCCACATCGTCTTCAGGTCTGAAACCTTGATGCACTCGAGCTTGTTCTTCGGGCTGACGACAACGGTCAGTGCATCGAAGGCGATGGGCAGTTCATAGAATGCAATGCCCGCTTTTTTGCAGGCCTCGATCTCTTCTTTCAGGATCGCGCGCGAACCGTTGGAGATATCCGTCTCGCCCCGGCAAAATTTCTTGAACCCGCCGCCCGTACCCGACACGCCGACCGTGACGCGGGTCTGCCCTTTGGTCAGCTTCTGGAACTCTTCGGCAACCGCTTCCATGATCGGAAACACGGTGCTGGAGCCGTCGATTGAAATGGTCTTCGGCGCTTGTGCCATTGCCGCGACGGCTGAGGCTGCGGTCAAAACGGTGGCGGCAAGAACGGCTGCAGTCGGTCGCATCGGTCAACTCCTGTTGCCAGTTACCTGTTGGCTGTGGCGTTGGCCCTCGGCCAGTGCCCGTGTCGCTTGTTCGACAGCGCCTCTCTAGCAACCGGATGCAACAGCTGTATGACAATTCAACCATATGATATCGCTTCGTAAATCTATGTTCGCGGAAGCAGTACGACAAACTCCGAGCCATTGCCTTGTGCCGACGTGATCTTCAGCTCGCCGCGATGCCGGTTGACGATATGCTTGACGATGGCAAGGCCCAATCCAGTGCCGCCACGCGCGCGGCTGTCCTTGGCGCTAACGCGATAGAACCGTTCCGTGAGACGCGGCAGATGCTGCGGAGCAATACCGATGCCATCATCAGCGACCAAGAGCGCGATGCGATCGCCCACGTCGCGAAGAGCGACGTGAATGTTTCCGGCCGGCTTGCCATACCTGATCGCATTCTGGATCAGATTGTGGACCACCTGCAGCAACTCGTCGCGGTCGCCGGTGACCATTGCCTGAACCGGCAGCGGCACCACCGCAATCGACTGACCGGCCGCGTTCGCCAACGGCCCGAGCGTGCTCACAACTTCCGCGACGATGGATGCGAGATCGACGGCGTCGCGCGGCGGCACATGCTCGCGCATTTCGATGCGGCTCAGCGACAGTAGATCCTCGATCAACCGCGACATGCGGTCGGCCTCCGCCTGCATGATCGGCAAGAACCTGGCCCGCGCGACCGGATCGTCCTTGGCAGCCCCCAGCAGGGTCTCGACGTATCCCTTCAACGACGCCAGCGGTGTCCGCAATTCGTGGCTCGCGTTAGCCACGAAGTCTGCGCGAAGCCGCGTCAGCAGGTCCTGCTCCGTGAGGTCGCGCAGCACAATTAGAAATGCGGGCAGAAACGCTGGGCCGTTAGCACGTACGGCCAGGTCGGGCAGTGGTGTCACCTGCCCCATGAGCAACCGCTCGACAGGAACCAGCATCCGCAGCTGAAAGGTCTGCGCTTCGTTCGTCGCCGCGGCGCGGTCGATCGCCGCCAGCAACTCCGGCGAACGGTTGATTTGGGTAATGTGGCGACCAGAGCCTTGATCAGCAGACAACGTAGTATTCGCCAACAAGTTCAAGGCAAGAACCACTCGGCGATGATCCAATAACATCGCCGGATCGAGGAGCCCGCCCAGCATCTCATTCCAGAGGGGGAGCATGTCGATGGCTTCGGATCGCTCAATCGCATCGCCTGGGGGCGCTTTGGAAATGACGGTGTTTTCACCATGAGCGCTGTCGCTCCACGGCAGGCTCTCTGGCCTCAAGGCATGCCTTGACCAAACGCGCGCTTGCGTGAGCCATCGTCCCGGTTTGCCAATCAAACGCTTTCCGTTCCACATGCTTCCGGCCGCTACAATTCAGGCGCGATGCTATCAATAGCCGCTCCACCAGATCCGCTTATAACGTGAGCCGCAGAAGAAAGATCGTCCGAGCGGAATGATTAAGCCAGGGCGGCGGTTTGCTCTCAGACGGAAAGTGCCGACGTCGGCAACGGCCAGCCCAGCCTTGGCCGGTGCTCGGTACGACTGGTACTGCTCGAATTAGCCTCTCGGGACCGGGGCCTTAAGCGCGAGTCGGGTCGTCAGAGCGCGTTCCAGGCTCGTCCCACCGCCGTGATAACACGCAGGGACTGCGATGCGCCTTCGGCCGCACCCTTCTCAAAGTCACCATCGATCCGCGCCATTTGGTTGGTGACGTGCGCAAAACAGATCACCGGCTTTTGGCGCGCGGTCGCGAATGCATACAGTGCTGCCGCCTCCATTTCGACCGCCAACAGTCCTTTGCCGGTCATGGCGCTGATCTGTTCAGCCGTTTCTCGGAAAGGCGCGTCTGTCGTCCAACTGCCTCCGGTTTCGACGATCAAATCCATTCTCTTCAACGCGCCGGCCGCTAACGCTAGGAGACCGGCATCCGCGACGCTGAATTCAGACGGTGGCAGGTAATGGTAGCTCGTCCCTTCGTCACGCACCGCTTTATCAATCAATACGAAATAGGGCGGGTCGCGCAGCTCAACCAAGCGGCCGGCTGACGTGATGCTGACGAGCAAACCGCAGCCACAGACGAACAACTGCTCCGCTAAAAGCACCGCGAATGAAGCGCCGACAGCGCACCCGATGACGCCAACCTCCAAACCATCGATTGTCGCGCGCCAAAGTTCGGTGTGGTAGCAGGCCCAACCGGGATCACGTGCCGCGCGACCGGCGGCAACCAAATGGCGGACGATGTCGCCATCCGGGTCGAGCACACAGACCCGCGGCACCAGAGCGACGGGCAATCGTTTCTGCCGCCGCGCTTCACGCATCAGATTGTCAGCCGTAAACACGGATGCTTCGCCAGGAACCTTCCCGGTGAGGATCGGTGGCAACTTTGCTGCCGTCATGGGAGCAGGGTCCGCAGCGCGTATTGCATTACTATCGCGCCATGATGATCGTTGTGCAGGCGCTTTCCAACTTGGGCATTTCGCGCGTCTCAGCCATGCGGATGGCGAGCGGGCGAGGCTTGCCCCGCACAATCGGGCAGTACGGGTCTGGCTCAGCCAAGGCACCCATCAAGCGCCGTCGACCACTGCAGCCACCGCGACAGGCGGCGAGATAATCGCAACTGCGGCAGGCGTCCGGCACCGAACGCGCGTCAACGAACGACGGCGTCTTCACCACATCCGGCCCAGCATCAAGTAGAACGTCAAGCGGCGCACCGGCTCCTGGCCAGTAGACGCACGGCTGGACGGTCGCGCGAGGCGTGACCCGCACCGTCCCAACCCCACAGCCACCTGTTCGGGGCGGCAAACCAGCCATGGCCCGAACGAGCGGCTCGCCGATGGCGATCACATCTGTTTTGGCGAACAGCGCTTCGAATCCATCCCAGTATTGATCATAGGTCAGTGCGTACTTGTCTGAGCGGACAGACTGATAAACATTGATCCTCAGCGCAGCGTTAAAGGTCTTGGCGATCGCGGCGATGTCGGCAAGGCGATCATAGTTCGCTTGCATCATGACGGCGATGAATGTCACCGGCACACCGAGCCGATTACAGCGGGCAGCCTGCTCGTGAAGCAGGTCCCAGTTTCCGTCGCCACGCTGGCCGTCCTGCTCAGCCTTGGTTGGATAATCAAGCGAGAACTCGATATCTTTGAAAGCCGGGAGGTCGGCATCCGGCACTGCCGCCACGGAATACCCATTTGACGTCATCGTCAGCTTGACGGGTTGTTCACGCAGATAGTTGAATAACGCCAAAAACTCCGGGTGCATGCCGTTCTCGCCGGTGCCAAGATTGACGGATCGCACGGGAATACGTTCCATCACCGCGCGAACTTGCTCCAACGACAGGCGATCGACCCGGCTCGGATCTCGATAGCAGAATGAACACGACAGATTACATTCGTTGGTCAGGCCGAGGCCTAGCGCAAATTGCGCTGGGGGACTTGGCATGCTGTCCTGCGCTGATGGAGCCGGTGCTGGGTTCATCTGTTTGCTGATCTCGCTAAGAGTTATCACGCATGCTTGCTCGACCCAGCACCGACCGCATCGGAACCACTATCGAGAGCGCTGATGATAACCGCCGACCGGCAACCCGACCAGGATCCTTCGCGTTGGGACGATCACGTCTTGGTGTACGAGACTGTATTCGAACCCTTCAGCACCAGTTTTGCCGACGTGGCCATCACCGCACTGGGGTTGGCACCCGGCGCACGGTGTCTGGATGTCGGCTGTGGGAGTGGCGGCGCTGTCTTGCGGCTCGCGGCGATGGGCATGGACGTGGCTGCCGTCGATGCCTCCGTGGCTATGATTGAGCGTGTCAAAGTCCGCGCACACGCCGCTGGTGCCGCCGTTGACGCGCAGGTGATGGATGGCCAGGCGCTGAAGTTCACCGACAATGCCTTCGACGCAGCGATTTCTGTCTTCGGCGTCATCCTGTTCCCAGACGCCGTTGCAGGGCTGCGCGAAATGCACCGGGTCGTGAAACCAGGCGGAAGTGTCGCCGTGGTAACGTGGACGCAGCCGCAACACTATGAGCTCGCAGCAGAATTACGGGCAGCTTTGGCTCTCGTAGTACCTGACGCGGCGTCAGCGTCATTGCCGGCCCAGCTGCGCTATCGCGAGCGCGACGCCTTTCAAACTCTGTTTCGTGAGGCGGGCTTTGCCGACGTTGCTATCGACACCTGTACTGCAGCCATCAATGCACCCTCCGCGCGTTGGCTTGCGCAGCATATCGCGTTCGCGCCCGGCATGGCCGCCATGTTGACAGGTCTCGGCGGTGACGCCGCTGCGGTGCTGGAGCAATTTGTTGCTCGGCTGGAACAAGCGCAGGGCACCGGCCCCGTTGCACTCAAGGGCTCCGCCTTCGTCGGGTTGTCCAAAGTCACCAAGCCGGCTGGCAGCCCGATAACGCGCCTATGACGCACCTGTGATCCGCAGATCGCCAGACGTGATCAGACAGTCGCGCTAGCTCTGCCTAATGTCAGCATGAGTTTTGCACACGCGCACACTCACACCTCGGCGTTTTAGGGACCATGCCAAAATGATAACGAAACGTCAGTTTGGAGCTGGCCTCAGTGCGTTCGCGGCCACGGCCGGGGTTAGAGCACCCGCATCGGCCCAAGGCACCCCGCTCGTCTTTACAGCGATCCCCGACCAAGATGAGACGCGTCTGCTCGAGCGGTTCAGCGTTTACGCGAAGTATTTTGAGTCCAAGCTCGGCGTGCCGGTCAAATATCTCCCCGTGAAGAGTTATCCGGCGGCGGTGACCGCCTTCACCAACAATCAGGTCCAGTTCGCTTGGTTTGGCGGGTTCACCGGCGTACAAGCCGTTCGCGCCGTACCTCACTCGCGGACGCTTGCTCAAGGCGCGGAGGATGCCGCCTTCACGAGCGTGCTGATCGCCAACGCAGCGACCGGTCTAAAGCCCTCCAAAGTGCTGCCCCAAGAAATTGCGGGCAAGACTTTCACGTTTGGTGCGCGCGCTTCAACATCGGGCCGGGTGTTCCCCGAGCATTTCATTCGACAGGCATTTCCTGGCAAAGGACCTGAAGAAATATTCAACCGGGTCGGCTTTTCGGGCGACCACAGCCGCACCGCGCAACTCGTGCAATCCGGCGCCTACGAACTCGGTGTCATGGATAGCATTGTTTGGAAATCCGAGGTGAAGGAGGGCAAGATTGACGCCAAGGCCGTGTCCGTCATTTGGGAAAGTCCACCCTTCCCTGACTATCACTGGGTGGCGCGCGGCGATGTCGACAAGGTCTATGGTGTGGGCTTCACTCAGAAAATCCAGGACGCAATCCTGGGCATCAATGATCCGGCGCTGCTGGCAATTTTTGCGCGAAGTAAATTTATCCCGGCGAAAAACGAGGACTACAAGGTCATCGAGGATGTTGCCAAACTCGTAGGGCTTCTCAACTGAGCCAAGGTCTTTCTTCCCTGGGTACAGAGGCGTGTACGGCGGTCTCGACACGTGACATCGTTCTATCTCTTGCGCAGGCCTCGGCCGGCTACGGCGAAAGCGCGGTACTCGTCGATATCGACCTCGATGTGCGGGCGGGAGACAAAGTGGCTATCATGGGTCGCAGTGGCGCCGGTAAATCGACCCTGCTTGGATTGCTGCACGCACAACGGCCGGAAGCAGTTGCGCTTATTCCGCAGGCAGCTGCGCTCGTGCGGACCCTGTCAGTATTTCACAATGTCTACATGGGACGCCTCGACCGCAACTCAACGCTCGCCAATCTGTGGACGCTTGTCCGACCACGTCGCCCCGATATTGCAGATATTGGTGCCATTTTGAGAGATGTCGGGCTCGCAGATAAGATCTTCGAGAGCGCCGGCACGCTATCCGGTGGCCAGCAACAGCGGACGTCTGTTGCGCGGGCTCTCTACAATGGCCGGCCCATTGTGCTTGGGGATGAGCCCGTTTCGGCGCTTGATCGGGTGCAAGGCGGGGAGGTTTTGGCGGTAATGGCCCGTTGCCACGAGACCATAGTAGTTGTGATGCATGATGTGAGCTTGGCTCTTGAGCATTGCGACCGCATCGTTGTTCTTGAAAGTGGCCGCAAGATCATCGATGCACCGGCCGCAGACCTCACAGCCCGTGACCTGCTCGGCCACTTTGGTGCCTCCGCATGACGCGGCTTACCTACACCAGAGTCAGCGGACTGTTGGTGTTGAGTGCCCTCTTTTGCTATGCTTTTGCTGATATTGCCGTGACAGCGCTGCACCCCTGGCAGGAGATGCGACGCTTGCTTGCCGGCATTCTGAAGCCTGATCTCAGCGCAATTGATCTCTGGAGCGTCATCTGGACGGTGGCGTTCGCAGTGCTGGGTGTCGGTCTGGGAGCGGTCAGCGGGTTCTGTCTCGCCATCGGTTATGCACGCACACGGGCGGTCCGGGTGTTCGCCACGATCCTTCGATCAGTGCATGAACTCTTTTGGGCACTACTGTTGATCCAGGTGTTTGGCCTTGGCGCAACCACCGGTATCCTGGCCATCGCGCTGCCCTACGCCGGCATTTTCGCAAAAGTGTTTGCGGAGATGATCGAGGAAGCCGACCTCGCGGCGGAACGCGTGCTGCCGTCTGGCACATCAGTCATATCGGCTTTTGCGTACGCACGCTTGCCGGAGCTAGCGGAAAAATTTCAAACATACACGCTCTACCGGCTGGAATGTGGCTTGCGATCCACACTCGTGCTCGGTTTCATCGGGCTGCCGACCATCGGCTTCCATCTCGAAAGCTATTTCAAGCAGGGTAACTATGCTCAGGCCGCCGCGCTGCTCGGCGTATTCTATGTCCTCATCGGCACGCGGCACTTCTGGGCCAGGCGGCAGACGCTGCCCCTGCTCATCCTTGCTAGTATTGTCCTGCTGCCGTCCGCTGTCGGCAGTGGCTCAGCATGGCACAATCTGCTGCGGTTTGTCGGACACGACATTGTTCCGGCACCCCTTCGCGACGGTGCTCTGACCTCAGTCGCCACGTGGGCATCATTCTTCGGCTGGTTCAATACGATCCTGTGGCGCCAAGTCTTGCCGGGCGTCATCAACACTTTGATCCTGTCGCAGATCGCGCTGGCCGCCATGGCCGCTGTCGCGCTGATCTTGTTTCCGGTTGTCTCCAGGCGCTTTGCTGGATCGGGCGGGCAGATCGCCGGCCGCATCTGGCTTGTCGTAGTTCGCTCGACGCCGGAATACATGCTAGCCTATGTCCTGTTGCAGCTGATTGGACCGTCGATGCTGCCCGCAGTTATCGCCCTCAGCGTACACAACGGCGGCATTGTCGCTTACTTGATGGGACGTCACGCCGACGCCCTCGACTATCGTGCGGATGCCCCGCGTGGTGTCGATCTTTACGCCTATGAGACGGTGCCGCGACTCTACGGCCAGTTCCTGGCTTATGTTCTCTATCGTTGGGAAATCATTGTCCGCGAGAGCGCGATATTTGGCATTCTTGGCGTCACGACGCTCGGGTACTATGTCGATGCCGCAATTTCCGAGTTGCGTTTCGATGTGGCGCTCGTACTGATCGCCGCGACAGTAGTTTTGTCAGCAGGCATCGATTGGCTGTCGCGGCGTCTTCGCCAAAGCCTGCGGATTGCGTCTCTGCCGACACGGCTGGCCGAGGCACCCACCAGCCAGACTGCAAACCCCATCCCTGGTCGAGCCTGAGCACCCCTTTCCGATGATGACGCCTGCAACGCCGATCCTGAAAGATGTCGTGTTGGTTGGCGCCGGGCATGCCCATGTCGGCGTGTTGCGGCGGTTCGGCATGGCACCCATGCCGGGCGTTCGCTTCACGCTGATTACCCGGCAAGTCGACACGCCTTACTCCGGCATGCTGCCCGGCATGATCGCGGGCCTCTACAGTCCTGACGAAGTCCACATCGACACCGGGCCGCTTGCGCGGTTCGCTGGCGCACGGCTTTATCATAGCGAGGCCATCGGTCTCGATCTCGACGGCAAGCGCGTCCTTTGCAACAACCGCCCGCCGGTTCCCTATGATGTCTTGTCGCTCAATATCGGCTCGACGCCGAGCGCGCTGGACGTGGCAGGCGTTGCCGAGCGGGCCATACCTGTTAAGCCCATTGACGGATTTCTGGCCCGCTTCGAGGCGGCACGCGTGCGCATTCACGCCAGTGGTGGGCGCGCGCGCATCGGTGTAGTGGGCGCTGGCGCTGGCGGCGTCGAGCTGATCCTCGCGCTTCATCACCGGCTCACCGCCGAGGTTCAAGCAGCCGGCCATGATCCCAAGCACCTGTCGTTTGCATTGTTGACGTCGTCGTCCGAACTGCTGCCGACACTGCCGGTAAAAGTCCGGCGGCGCTTCACTGAGATTATGGCCGCGCGCGGTATCGCGGTTCATACATCGAGCCGTGTCGCGTCGATTGGTGAAAGCGGTGCCGTCATCGCCAACGGCATCACGCTGCCTCTCGATGAGATCTTTTGGACGACCCGTGCCGCAGCGGCACCGTGGCTGGCGGAGACGGGGCTGTCGCTCGACAAGAGAGGCTTCGTCCGCGTGGGGCTCTCGTTGCAAGCTGTGTCGCATCCGGACGTGTTCGCGGCCGGCGATGTGGCTTCGATCGACGGCTACGATGTGCCCCGATCAGGCGTTTATGCTGTGCGCAGCGGCCCGACACTAGCCACCAACATCCGCCGCTTGATTGCGGGCGGAAAGCTGATCCGCCCCCGCCCGCAGCGCGACGCGATGTATTTGATCTCCACTGGCGGCACGCATGCCATAGGGACCCGCAACGGCATGTCATTCGAGGGCGATTGGGCCTGGAAACTGAAAGACTGGATTGACCGCCGCTTCATGGCGAAATTCAACACGCTGCCGGCGATGCAGGAACAAAGCGTTACGCCGATCACCGGCATTGCCGACAAACAGGCGCTGAAGGAAATTTCCGCCTTGGCCATGCGCTGCGGTGGATGCGGCGCGAAAGTCGGCGCGACGGTGCTGTCGCGCGCGCTGGGTGCGCTGGTGCCGCTGCCGCGTGCCGATGTCGTGGTCGGCCTCGATTCACCGGACGACGCCGCCGTCGTCGATGTCGGTGCCGCCAAGCTAGCGGTCCACTCCGTCGACTATTTTCGTTCGATCGTCGACGACCCCTACAACTTCGGCAAAATCGCCGCGACCCACGCTTTGGGTGATATCTTCGCGATGGGAGCTGAAGCGCAAACCGCGCTGGCCATAGCAACGGTCCCGTATGGCATCGAGAGTAAAGTTGAAGCTGACCTATCTGCAATGATGACGGGTGCCAATGAAGTTCTGCGCGATGCCGATTGCGCCTTGGTTGGCGGCCACACCAGCGAAGGCACCGAACTCGCGCTCGGGTTTTCTGTGAACGGCCTGATCGCAAGGGATCTGGTCACCCACAAAAGTGGTTTGGTTCCCGGCGACGCTCTGATCATCACCAAGCCCATTGGAACCGGCACTCTGCTGGCCGCCGACATGCGCGGCAAGGCCCGCGCACGTTGGGTGGTGGCGGCACTTGAACATATGACACACAGCAATCGTCAAGCAGCCGAAGTTCTGCGCGCCCACGGCGTCCACGCGGCAACTGACGTGACCGGCTTTGGCTTGCTCGGCCATCTTGTCGAAATGGTGCGTGCATCGGGCATCGATGCGACACTTGATCTCGCCGCCGTTCCGCTTCTCGACGGTGTGCGCGAGACCATCGCCATGGGCATCTTCTCATCGTTGCAACCGCAGAACGTCCGCCTGCGCCGTGCGATCCAAAACGGCACCGCTGCCAGCCAGGATCCACTTTACCCAGTCTTGTTCGATCCCCAGACGGCAGGCGGATTGCTGGCATCGGTTCCACCGGATCGCGCGGAAGCGTGTATCAACGCTCTGCGAGCGGCGGGATATCCTCATGCCGCAATCATCGGATCGGTCGAGCCGCGCTCTCAAGAACTTGAACCGATTGTTATTCGCTTTTCGGCAGCTGAAAGAGCACAGTTGCGCGCAGCAACGGCGCATATCGCGACTGCCAAGCACCCAGACCGGACACCGAAAAATGCGAACGAACCCGTTCTATGACACGTGGCTCTTTCTGATTGGCCAGACGCCGGATCACGATGGCAGTGGCGTTCGCTATCTACTCGTCGCGCTGTTCTGGGCGCTGGCAATCGCTGGCATCGTCATCGCCAAGCGCAACTGGAATGCCGACCCGGCGCAACGAACGACACAGCATCTATCGACGTGGTTCATGCGGACCTTCATCGGGTACATGTGGTTCCAGGGTTCGCTGTGGAAATTGCCGCTGCCGATTTCCGGCGGCTTCAAATACTGGACGGAAGAAATCGCAAACTACGCAGCTTTCGGTTTGCATAAGTCGCTAGTGACCAACGTCTATCTGCCACTGTTGGCAGTCATCAACCCGATCGTATTCCTGACCGAATTGTCGCTCGGAGCTGCTTTCATCCTTGGATTTGCGGTGCGCCCCATGGCGGCGCTCGGCATCCTGTTCGTCGCCCATCTCTGGTTCGGGCTCTATCAGCATCCGCACGAGTGGCCGTGGCAGTACGTGTTCTTGATGTTCACACAAGGCATGTTCCTTGTGCACAACGCGGGCCGCAGCTTGGGCCTTGACGCGATCCTGCAGCGTGAACCCAGTGGGCCGTTTGCCGGGCCAGGAAGAGTCGCCTCGGTCTATCGCCGCTTCGCATGAGGACGGGCAACGCGCTGCTTCACGACGCCGCGAGTTCGGCCATCCCGGCTGCGAATTCGATCTCAGGCACCCAGCCGAGTTCCGATTTCAAGCGCGATGAGTCCGCTGTGATATGACGGACATCGCCCAGCCGGTAGCCACCCGTTACGATGGGTTC
>JANNEU010000228.1:0-15972 GCA_031379035.1 Hyphomicrobiaceae bacterium
AGATGTGTTCGCGGTGAAGACGTGAGACCTTGATCGATCCGACCACAACACATTGGACGCGCGTCGCGCTGCTGGTTGGCGCGGGCATTGCCGCTGCCGTCCACATCGGCAAAGTCCCGGGGGCCTTGCCCGTCGTTGCCACTGATCTCCAATTGGACCTCGGCACCTCTGCCCTGCTCACCGCTATCTACAGCTTGGTCGCGGCCGCTGGCGGGCTGTTCTTTGGTCTTGGTGCCCGGCGGTATGGAGCCAAGCCCCTTGTTGTGGCGGGACTGTCGCTCGCAAGCATCGCAAGCCTCGGCGGTGCCATGGCACCAACAGATCAGCTCCTACTGGTCAGTCGGATCATCGAGGGGCTTGGCTTTATTTTAGTCGCCGTCGCCGCGCCAACTCTGATCATCGCAGCGACCCATCCGAGCGACCGCCGCCTCGCGTTAGGTCTGTGGGGCACCTACGTCCCGGCTGGCTCCAGCCTCATGATGTTGGTCACCGCCGCGACCTTGTCACTTTTGGGATGGCGCGGTGTCTGGGCACTCTCCGCCGCCATTAGCGGCGCCATGGCTTTGACGATATGGGTTGGCGTGCGTGATCGAACACCAGCGTCCCAGGACGAAGCGTCAGGCATGAAACTGGCAACCAGCATCGCCGACGCGTTTACGCCCGCCTCGTGCTGGCTCGCCGCCTGTTTCGTCGTCTACGGCGCACAGTATCTCGCCGTCACCGCGTTCTTGCCGTTGCTGCTTGTCGAGACAGCCGGCCTTTCGGTCGCCGCTGCTGGCCTCTGCGGTGCAGCCGTCGCGGCATCAAACATCCTCGGTAACATCGCAGCAGGATGGCTCGGTGCGCGCGGCTGGCGACCGGATCGCGTTGTCGCAATCGGTGCGCTCGGCATGGGTATCGGCTCAATTCCGATCTTTGCGACCGCTGCGCCCGTCTGGCTCAAGGTGGTGAGTGCCATGTTGTTTTGCGCCATCGGCGGTCTTATCCCGGGCACGTTGCTCGGTGCCGCGCCGCGTGTCGCGCGCACACCGGGCGCAGCTGCCGCCGTTGTCGGCTTGATGATCCAAGGTGCCGGCATTGGACAGCTGCTCGGCCCTCCCATTTTCGCCGCTATCGTCAAGGGGTCGGGAAGTTGGTCGGGGGCCTGGATCTTCACGATCTCGGCTGCGCTGTTGCTTCTCGCTTTGGCTCCGGGCCTGCGACCTGCAGCGGCTCCCGTGGCAGCTAAGCATACACTTCATTCCAAACACTGATCGGATAGCGCCCGGCGGGGTTCCAATCGAGCCCGCTCGCCACCGCAACCACGTGCGCACGCCGCGTCAACGGCGCAAGATCTGCAATCGGATTGGCAAGCGTGCCGAACAGATGCGGCGCGATGGCCGCGCAAAACTCAGATGCGGTCCAAACCGCAGACGACGCTTTGGCGACAGGGACACTGGCGAGGTGTGCGGCCATGACTGTTGTCCTCCGATGGCGTGTCATGCCGCGTGCTGCGGCGCATGACTTCTTGATAGCCGAGACGCTCCAGGCGCGCTGTTACTTAGGGCACCCGGCTCACACCGGCCCGCGCAGCAAACCCTTTGCAATGTTGAGCAAGTGGATCTGGCTCGTCCCCTCATAAATCCGCGCCGCGCGGACATCGCGATAAAACCGCTCGATACCGCGCTCCTTGACATAGCCTTGGCCACCAAAGATCTGCACCACGCGGTCCGCCACACGGCAGCACATTTCGGTTGCGAAGTACTTACACAGCGACACGTCTATCGTGACATCTTCGTTCCGATCCCGCTTGCGCGCCGTCTCCAGAATCAACGCCCGCGCGGCCTCAATCTCGACCTTGCACTCCGCCAGCATCGCCTGCACAAGCTGAAATTCGCCGATGGCTCGCCCCGATTGTTTGCGTTCGCGCGCGTACGCAATGGCTTCGTCTAACATTCTGATTGCCGGCCCCGTCGAAAGCGCCGCAAGATTGATACGCTGCTTGTTCAGCGCCTTCATGACGGTGCGAAAGCCTTGCCCCGGGACGCCGCCGATAATCGCATCCGCAGCCACCCGGCACGTCTCCAGATAGACCTCGCCGATAGGCGCGCCCTCTTGCCCCATTTTCGGCGTCGAGCCGCCCGTCGTGAGCCCCGGCGTGCCACGCTCAATGAGGAAAGCCGACACACCAGCCGCACCACGCACGCTTTCGTCCGTCCGCGCAAAGACCGTGAACAGCCCAGCAATTGGCGCTAGTGTTATGTAGCGTTTGGCCCCATCGAGCACATAAGTGCCATTGGCCTGCTTGCGCGCGCGAGTTTTCAGCGCCGTCGCGTCTGAACCCGCGTCAATCTCTGACAGTGCGAGGCATCCAAGCAATGCGCCACTCGCCAGCCGCGGAAGATACGCCCGCTTCTGCTCCTCCGTTCCATCGCGGATCAGGCATTCCGATCCAATCCCCGCATTAGTCGCACCGACCACACGAAACGCGACCGAGCACTGCGATAATTCAATGAATGCCAACGCCAGCTCTTCTGTGGTCAACCCGCTGCCGCCGAACGCTTCCGGGACCGACCACCCGAATGTGCCGAGCGTTTTCATTTCGACCACAAGATCGTCGCCAACCAAGTCTTCCCGCTCCACGCGTGCTTCATTCGGAATGGCGACCTCCCGCACGAACCGCCGCGTGCGTTTGAGAAGTTCGTCAAGCTGGGCTTGGTCGCGGATCATGAGCGTGCAGTCCTTGAGCTATCGCCTGCGATTATGGCAGTGCCCGCACTGAGACAGCAATGCTTGCAAGGCAGGACGCTTGCCGACGCCGCTTCAACGGCTTACCCATGCTCCCAAACCCTCCATACCCTGGACGATCCCATGACCATTCCCAACGAATATCCATCCCTGAACTTCCACCTCGGCGAGACAGCCGACCAACTGCGTCAGTCCGTGCGATCCTTCACTGCCGCCGAGATTGCGCCCATCGCGGCCGAAATTGACAAGAGCAATGAATTCCCCCGGCACCTTTGGCCCAAGATGGGTGCGCTTGGCTTACACGGCATCACGGCGGAAGAGGAATACGGCGGCTCGGGTCTTGGATATCTTGAGCATGTCATCGCGATGGAAGAGGTGAGCCGCGGCTCGGCCTCGGTTGGCTTGAGCTACGGCGCGCATTCGAACCTGTGCGTGAACCAGCTCACCCGCAACGGCACCAAGGCGCAGAAGGCGAAGTATCTCCCGAAGCTCATCTCAGGCGAACACGTCGGTGCCCTCGCAATGAGCGAGCCGGGGGCTGGCTCTGACGTCGTTTCCATGCGGTTGCGTGCCGACAAGAAGGGGGATCGCTACGTGCTCAACGGCACAAAGTTTTGGATCACCAACGGCCCTTGCGCCGACACCATGATTATCTACGGCAAAACCGACACCAACGCCGGCTCCCGCGGCATCACGGCCTTTCTCGTCGAGAAGGACTTCAAGGGCTTCACGGTGGCGCAGAAGCTCGACAAACTTGGCATGCGCGGCTCCGACACCGGTGAACTCGTGTTTGAGGACTGCGAGGTACCGGAAGAGAACGTGCTCAGCGCGGTCGGCAAAGGCGTCAACGTGCTGATGAGCGGGCTCGACTACGAGCGCGCCGTGCTCGCAGCCGGTCCCATCGGCATCATGCAGGCGTGCCTTGATCTGGTCGTGCCCTACATCCACGAGCGCAAACAATTTGGCCAACCCATCGGCACTTTCCAGCTGATCCAAGGCAAGGTCGCGGACATGTACACGGAGCTCAACGCCACGCGTGCCTATGTCTATGCGGTGGCCAAGTCCTGCGACCGCGGCGAGACCACGCGAAAGGACGCCGCCGGTGCCATTCTCTACGCCGCCGAACGCGCCACCAAACATGCCCTCGACGCCATCCAAATCCTCGGCGGCAATGGCTACATCAACGACTATGCGACCGGCCGCCTGCTGCGCGATGCCAAACTCTACGAAATCGGTGCCGGCACATCCGAGATTCGCCGCATGCTCATCGGTCGGGAATTGTTCGAGGAGACGAAGTGAGCCGCGAAAAACCTATGTTTTCTCCGGCTCCAAGACCTGAGACTATGCCGAGACCCGAAAAATTCCCAAAAAATGGCGTCGCGACAATTATTGTAAAAATGCCAAAACATGACGTATTGACATTAAATGCTATCCAATCCAATCATCGCTCCAACGTCATGTTTCAAGGAGCACCGCCATGGCCCGCAAACCGTCTGGGTTTGCCGAAGAGCAAGCCAAGTTCACGCCCGCGCCGGCGCTGGACGATCACGCGTCGACCAGCTCGGAAGCACGCTTGAAAATCGGCCCCGGTGGGCGGGTCATCATCCCGGCCGAAATGCGCGCCGCGCTCGGCGCCGATGAAGGCGATACGCTGTTGGCGTCGCTGGTTGAAGGTGAATTGCGCCTGGTCTCCACACAGACAGCAATCAAGCGCGCGCAAGCAATTGTCCGGGCCTACATCCCTGCCGGCGGCCCCAGCCTGGTCGACGAACTCATCGCTGATCGCCGTGCCGAAGCCGCGGCTGAAGAGGCCTGGGCGGCCAACCTTCCCACACTGGGTAGTGCCAATCAGAAAGCAGGCCGGAAATGAAACGTCCGGGCGTCATCCGACACATTATGGATAGCTCCGCGATCTTGGCGATGCTGCTTATGGAGGCAGGTAGCGACAAGGTCGCAGAGTTGCTGAGCCATGCGGTGCTGTCGTCGGTCAATCTAGCCGAGGTGATTGCCAAATTGACCCAGCGTGGTGTGCCGTTCTCCGAGGCCAACCGCATGGTGCGGCTGTTGCAACTTCAGATCATGCCGTTTGACGAGCCGCAGGCTTTAGCGTCTGCGGCCATGTTTGCCCCCACCCGCCCACACGGCCTCTCACTTGGTGACCGTGCCTGCCTCGCCCTTGCCCAACGCATGAACCTCCCCGTTCTTACAGCCGACCGCGTCTGGGGCAAACTCGACCTCGGCATTGAAGTAAAACTCATCCGCTAGGCGGGCAAAGGCACGCGGATGGCACACACCTACGATACGATCGTTGTTGGCATCGGCGGTATGGGCTCAGCCGCGCTATACCATCTCGCCAAACGCGGCCAACGCGTGCTCGGGCTCGAACGTTTCGAAATCGGCCACGCCCAGGGCTCAAGCCATGGCGAAACCCGCATCATTCGCCTGGCCTATTTTGAGGGCTCAAATTACGTACCCATTGTTCAGCGCGCCTATAAGCTGTGGGACGCGCTAAGCGCCGAAGCCGGCGTCGCCTTAATCCGGCGCACTGGATCGCTTGAAATGTCTGAAGCGGGCTTTGACTTTGTCGACCGCTCACTTGCCTCTTGCCTTGATCACGGTCTGCCACACGAACTGCTCGATGCGGCCGCGGCCATGCAGCGCTTTCCAGCGTTCCGGCTGCATCGAGAAACCCGCGCGATCTTTCAACCTGACGGCGGCTACGTGCTCTGCGAAACAGCGCTGCGCGCCCACGTGGACCTTGCCCAGCATCATGGCGCGCAGCTGCGCACCGGGGAAACCGTTCTGGAATTCAGGCCAACAGCTCATGGCGGCGTGGAAGTCCGCACTGACCGCGCCACCTACACAGCGGGCAGTCTGGTCGTCACTGCTGGTGCGTGGATGCGGCAGCTGGTGCCTGCGCTGGCCGCCCCCCTCGTGACGACAAAACAAGTCATCGCCTGGTTCCAGCCGCGCGCCGAAGAAACTTTTCGTCCAGGCACCATGCCCGTTTTCATCCACTTCGGTGCCAACGGCGAATTCTACGGTTTCCCCCAACAGAGCGCCCAAGGCGTCAAGGTCGGCGGCCCCCACTTTGGCCGCGTTTTTATCGATCCAGATCAACCCGACCGCACGCCAGAGCCGCACCAGATCGCTGCGCTACAAGGCTTCATGGCACGTCATCTCCCAGATGCTGCCGGGCCGCCCATCGCTGCTTCGGGCTGCATCTATACATCCACGCCAGACGAGCATTTCGTCATTGACCGGTTGCCCGGCACACCCCAGGTGGTGGTGATGTCTCCGTGTTCCGGTCACGGATATAAGTTTGCCCCTGCCATGGGCGAAATAGCCGCTGACCTGGCAACCACCGGTCAGACGTGGGCCGACATTGAGCCGTTTTCTATGCGTCGGTTCGCAACCGTCTGACGAGATGTAAGGGGCCACGTGTTTGCCATTGTCACCAAGATACTTTGGCTTGTGCTTCAGCCCTCGGCGTTAATCCTGCTCGCGATCATCGTCGCCGTGGTGCACGCTTGGCGCAATCGCACAACACAAGCGCGGCGGTGGCTGACGGGAGCAACGATAGCACTGCTACTCGCGGGCTTTACGCAACTCAGCGACGCGCTCGTTCAGCCCCTTGAGGACCGATTTGCCAGGCCCGACCTTGTCAACGCCAACATCACGGGTTTCATCGTCCTGGGCGGTTCAGAAGTCGCACGGGTTGCAGGCGCACGAGACGTGATAGCCGTCAACGACGCCGGCGAGCGTTACATCGAAGCCGCCATCCTGGCGCGACGCTTTCCGAAATCACGAATCGTCTTTGCGGGTGGTGGGTCCGCGTTCACTGACGCAGCCGAGACTGAGGCGAAGTCTGCAGCACGTATTCTGCGTCAACTCGGTGTTGAACAAGACCGGATAACGCTTGAGGACCGCTCTCGTACGACCTGGGAGAATGCGGCGTTCTCTGCCCCATTGATTGCTGCAAAGCCCGGCGAACGCTGGCTGCTGATAACATCGGCATGGCAAATGCCGCGTGCCATTGGAGCCTTCCGCAAGGCTGGCGTGATTGTTGAGGCCTATCCTGTCGACTATCGGACCACTGGCCACATCATTCCGTGGCAGCTTCACGCAAGTGTCACTGATGGCCTGCGAACCTTTGATACCGTTTTCAGGGAATATCCTGCACTCCTGGCCTATTGGCTCAGCGGTCGCACATCGGCCCTCTTTCCAGCACCCTGATCACACACCAGAGATATCGACCGTTTTGCACACTTTTTCGACGAGGAGCTCGTTGTAGGCCTTGAGGCGCGCACGCGCCTGCTTGATCTCGTCATCAACATCTAAGTTCGCGCCCCCACCGCCAAACGGCTGGGTCGCGGCCTGGATCCCTTTGGTCAGCACACCCGCACGCGGCCGGTTAGCACTATCTTTCAGCCGCGAAATAACGACCTGCATGGAGCCGGTCAATTTACCGCAGCTCAGCGCCTTCTCGTCAGCACTCACGATGTAGCGGCCCTTGTCATTGACCACCCCACCATTGAACGGCTTGAGTGCCTCGGGCGTCGGTTGCCCGCTCGACGGCGTATAGCCGATCTGGGCCGCAGCGCAGCCCGACATAACCAGAGCAAAGACTAGGACAGTAAGGCGCATCGAGGTCTCAACATGGAAGGCTGCAACGTCATTTGCCAACGCCATCGTGGCGTCAGCGTGACGCCTTTTAGCCGGATTCGGCACACGCCCGGCTATGGAGCCCGGGAACACTGGTGATAAGCTGGGTGAGACATATGACACCTCAGGAGGCCCCCATGTCCGCGATCGCCCAGCCCGAAGCCCTCCTGTTCGATGTTTTCGGCACTGTCGTGGATTGGCGATCCAGCATCATCGCCGAACTTGAGGCCTTCGGCCGCACCCGTGGTCTCAAGGCCGACTGGGCCGCCTTCACCGACCAATGGCGCGGGCTCTACCAGCCATCCATGGAAGAAGTGCGCAGCGGCCGCCGCCCCTGGACCATTCTCGACGTGCTGCACCGGGAAAGCCTCGACACGCTCATCGCCCAATACAAGCTTGCTGGCCTCACCGACGCCGACCGCGAGCATCTCACCAAGATCTGGCACCGCCTGAAACCCTGGCCAGATGTCGTCATCGGCCTCACACGCCTCAAGTCCAAGTTCATCATCGGCACATTGTCGAACGGCAACGTTGGTCTCCTCACGCGCATGGGCAAAAACGTCGGCCTGCCGTGGGATGTCGTCCTCGGCGCCGAAACAGCGCGGGCCTACAAGCCGCTCCCGGAAGCTTATCGCGCCGCCGCGCGCCTCCTCAACGTCGTCCCAGATCGGGTCATGCTGGTGGCCGCGCACAACGGCGATCTCGCCGCAGCGGCCCAGGAAGGCCTGCAAACCGCCTTCATTCCACGCCCCACCGAGTATGGACCTCACCAGACGCACGACTTCAAAGCCGAAGGCGCGTGGACCTATGTCGCGGCCGACTTCGGCAAGCTCGCCGACCAGCTCGGCTGCAAATAGCAAAGACGGCTCACTATCACTTATTCACCTGGCCCAACGTGAACCCGGCCTTGCCAGCGTAACCCTTCACAATCGCCTCACGCTCGGCGCGGCTCAGCACGCGATCAACATACTCAAACCCCGCCGGTGCCAGTTTCTCCACCTCATCGATCACGCGCTCTGGCCCGCCGCCACGATTGAGACGCACGATCTCGGCCGTCTTGGACAGCCGGTCATCTTCGTAAACCTGCAGTGCCTGCATCGGATGATCGGACTTCTGCAGCGCATCAGCCAGGCTGCGCGCATCGAGGATCGCCTGCGCCGCACCGTTCGAACCAACCGGATACATTGGATGCGCCGCATCTCCGAGCAGCGTCACGCGGCCAAAGCTCCAGCGCGGCAGCGGATCGCGGTCACACATCGGATATTCGTAACAAACCGGCGTCGCCCGCACGAGCGCCTCCACATCCACCCCGGGCACCGTGAAGCGACGCGCATAGGGCACCACCTCATCCATACGGCCTAACCGAGACCAGCTGTCTTTCGGCGGTGGCGTGGTCGCTCCGTCTGCAATGCGGATCGCAATGGCCCAGTTGGTCAGCCGGGTGTTCGGCGTTAACCCTGGTGCAATTGGATACAGCGCCAGTTTGGCTCCCATGCCGCCACCGATATACATCGACCGACCACTCAAGAACTGCGGCCACTCGGCAGCCCCGCGCCACAACACCACGCCCTGCCAACTTGGCAGACCCTCTTTCGGATAGAAATGCCGCCGCGCCACCGAATGGATGCCGTCGGCCGCCACCAGCACATCGCCGCGCACCGTCTCGCTTGTGGTGCCGAACTGTGCATCTGTGAAGTGTGCCGTCACCCCACCTTCATCTTGAACAAAACCTGCCAACCGCCGCCCCGTGCGCACCGCATCAGGCCCGAGTTGCGCGATCACGGCGTCATAGATGACCTTCTGCAATCGACCCCGATGAATAGAAAACTGCGGAAACTCGAAGCCCCCATCTGTGCCACGGCTTTCACGCCAGATTTCTTGGCCAAGCCGATTGATGTAGATGAGCTCCTTCGTGCGTACCGCAATGGCATCAAGCGCCGGCAGCAATCCCAATGCTGCCAGCTCTTTAATCGCGTGTGGCAATGTGTTGATGCCCACACCAACTTCGCGGACTTCGGTGGCCTGCTCAAAAACGACCGACTTGATGCCGCGCGCATGCAGCATCAAGGCGAGCGTCAAGCCGCCAACCCCACCGCCTGCAATCAAAACCGTCATGGCATGCGGTCCATCTCTTGTCTCATCGTCAAGCCGCTCACTTCTGTTCGTCCGGCGGCGGCAGGAAGTCGACTTCATGCTTGGCCGACAACGCAACCACCTCCGGCGGGGTCTGCTCCGCCATGTTGTGGATCGCCCAGAACAGATCGTAGAGCCGCCGTGTCGGCGATACCCAGAAGAAGCACTTCACGGTGCGGTCCGACTTGTTGAAGATGCCATGCGGGATGCCCATCGGCATGCGCACCAGATCACCAGCGTTGGCTACAACGGCTCGCCCGTCGATCATCAACTCAAACTGCCCTTCAAGCATGTATATGAACTCATCCTGCATCGGGTGGATGTGCGGCGGCACAAACGTGCCCGGCGGGAACGTCGCGTGCCACGACATGGAACTCTCGCTCACCTGCTTAGGCACATAGGTCTGGCCAAGAATGTTCCACGAAATGTTGTCGATGCCTTCACCTGCCTTGGTGATGCCGGGTGTCATGGCCATGTCGGTTGCCTTTCACGCTGGAGGATAAGTTGTCTCTCCACCTCCGAGATGGAGATAGCGGTCGGTAATCCCTGGGTTTGCCTTCAGGTCAGCACTGGTGCCGCGCCAGACGATGCGGCCCTTCTCGATCATGACATGATGATCGGCGAGACCAAGCAAGGCACCGATGTTTTTATCGATAACAACGATCGCTTCTCCCTCCGCTTTGAGCCGCGCCAGGCATGCCCAGATCTCCCCGCGGATCAGCGGTGCCAGCCCCTCGGTCGCCTCATCCAGCACCAGCAGCTTCGGGTTCGTCATCAACGCCCGGCCGATGGCCAGCATCTGCTGCTCGCCACCCGAGAGTTGGTTGCCGAAGTTGCCACGACGCTCGGACAGCCGTGGAAACAGCGCGTAGATACCAGGCAGCGTCCATCGCGGCGTGCCGAACCGGCGTGCCGCTGTCGCTACCAGGTTCTCTTCGACTGTCAGCGTTGGAAAAACCTGACGCCCTTCCGGGACCAGGCCTAGTCCCCGTTGCGCAATGGCGTAGGGCTGCTGCCCGACCAGATCAGTGCCTTCAAACACAACCCGCCCGCGCAGCACTGGCAGCAGTCCGAAGATCGAACTGATCATCGTCGTCTTGCCCATGCCATTGCGGCCGAGCAGCGCCACCACCTCGCCAGCCTTCACGTCCAGATCGACACCAAACAGCACCTGCGCTTCGCCATACCCGGCCTCAAGGCCTTCGACCTCGAGCATCACACGACCTCCTCGTCACCGAGATAGGCAACCCGCACGGCTGGATGGCTCCTGATGTCAGCAGCCGTGCCACTGGCCAGTACCCGACCATTGACCAGCACACTCACCCGATCAGCCAGCGCGAACACCGCGTCCATGTCGTGTTCAACGAGCACAATCGTAAACCGAGACTTGAGCTGTTTGAGCAGCGCAATCGTTGCGCGCGATTCCTCTTGGCCAAGTCCGGCAAGCGGCTCGTCCAGCAGCAGCAGTTTCGGCGCCGTCGCAATGGCAATGGCGATCTCCAGCAATCGCTTCTCGCCGTGCGACAGTGCCCCCGCACGATCCTGCATACGACGCAGCAGCCCGACTTCGGCCAGCCGCTGCTCGGCCTCTTCATTTAAGGCACGTTCGTCGGCCACTGGCAGCCAAAACCGGAAGCTCGATCCGGAACGCGCCTGCACCGCCAGGGCGACATTTTCCAACACCGAATACGCTGGCAGGATTGATGTAATCTGAAACGACCGCGCAAGCCCGATGCGGACCCGCTCAGGCAACGAAAACGCCGTCACATCGATACCATCAAATACAACACGCCCGCTGTCGCTTGGCAGGACGCCGGACAGCTGATGGATCAGCGTCGTTTTGCCGGCGCCGTTCGGACCAATGAGCGCATGCAGCTCGCCCGCACGCACAGCCAGCGAAACGCCATCGGTCACCCGCAATGAACCATAGCTTTTGTGCAAATCTTCAATCGAAAGAAGCGCAGCGCTCATCGAACGCCCCGGCCATGAAACAACCGCTGCACGCGCGCAACCACGCCAGCTATGCCGCCACGCCCGCTCAGTGCCACCATCACAAGCAACGGTCCAAGGATCAGCTTCCAGTGTTCAGTAAGCCCCGACAGCACCTCTTCAAGCACCAGAAACGCCAGCGCACCGAGGATCGCCCCCCATAGCGTGCCGATACCGCCAAGGATGACCATGACCATCAACTCGCCTGACCGTTGCCAAGTCATGTAAGCTGGCGAGACAAAGCCGGTCTGATTGGCCAGCAGCACGCCAGCCACCGCACACATACATCCGGCAATGACGCACGCCACAAGTTGATAGCGAAAAGGCTCAAAACCGATCGCTCGCATGCGCACAGGGTTTTCACGAATTCCGCTTAAAACACGGCCGAAGCGCGACCCCATGATGCGGCGCGCTCCCGCATAGAACGCCACAAGAACCCCCAGTACGACATAGTAGAGCGCGCCATCACTCTCCAAAAACGCTGTTCCTAAAACCCGGCTGCGCCCGGCAAGAGACATCCCATCATCCCCGCCATAGGCCGAGAGCGACACGCCCAGAAAGTAAAGCATCTGTCCGAACGCCAGCGTGCTCATGATGTAGTAGACGCCGCTGGTCCGCAGCGACACGGCGCTGGTGGCCGCCGCAAATAGAATTGCCGCAACCATCGCTACAGCAAGCTGCAGGACAATCTCACCCGTCCCATGCGCGGCAAGAATGCCCACCGCATAGCTCCCGATGCCGAGAAATGCCGCGTGCCCGAATGACGCGAGTGCGCCATATCCCAGGATCAGATCGAGTGACAACGCCGCGATCGCAAAAATCAGTGCGCGCGTCGCTAAGCTCAGAAGATAGCCTTCGGCTCCCAGCTTTGCCGCCAGCGGCACCAGCGCGAGCGCCAGGAAAAGCCACACGGCCGGTGACCGCAACGTCCGCTTCATTGCCGCACCGGAAACAGTCCGGAAGGCCGGAAAAAGAGCACCGCCGCCATCAGAATGTAGATGAGCATCGGCGCCAGCGAGCGCCCGGTCTGGTTGGCCGCCGCCGGTTCCATCATCAAGCGTAGCAATTGCGGCCCAAAAGCACGCCCCAGCGTGTCGATCAATCCCACCAGCAGTGCCGCGATAAACGCGCCGCGGATCGAACCAATCCCTCCGATGACGATCACGACGAAGGTGAGGATCAGCAGATTGTCCCCCATCCCGGGTTCGACCGAGAGGATCGGCGCAACAATCGCGCCGGCAAAGCCTGCCAACATCGCGCCGAAGCCAAACACGATCATAAACAACCGGCCGATATCCACGCCGAGCGCCGAAACCATTGGCGCGTTCGATGCCCCAGCGCGCACCAGCATTCCGACCCGCGTCTTGCTGATCAGCAGCGATAGGCCCAGCGCCGAACACAAACCCACTGTGATCAATGCAAGCCGATAAACCGGATACAGCAGTCCATCCATCAGCCGCACACTGCCTGACAAGAGTTCCGGCATCGGCACGCTCAACGGTGCAGCGCCCCACAACACTTTGACGGCCTGATTGAGAAAGATGATCAAGCCAAAAGTGGCCAACACCTGGTCGAGATGGTCACGCCCATAAAGCCGCCGGAAGATCAGCACCTCAAGCAACAGCCCGAACGCGAGCGCCGTTGGCAACGTCAGAGCCAGCCCCAGCCAGAAGCTACCGGTCCAGGCAACGAACATGGCGGCGAGATAAGCACCGATCATGTACTGCACACCGTGCGCGAGGTTGATGAAATCCATCACCCCGAACACCAGCGTCAATCCCGCCGCAATCAGAAACAGCAGCACGCCAAGCTGCAAGCCATTGAGAACTTGGACCAGGAGCAGTGCAGTCGACATCCGCGCATCACCTCGCGAGCACTCCGGCTCACTTCATCGCGCAGTCGGCCGCGTGCACGTCCACATAATCAGTGAACACGCGCTCGGCAATCTCCGTCTGATACTTCCCATCGGTGCGCTTCGCGACTTTCACCAGGAAGAAATCCTGCACCGGGTACTGATTGGTGCCAAACTTGAACTTGCCGCGCAGCGACGTGAAATTGGCTTTCTTCAGCGCCGCCCGCAGAGCATCCCTGTCACCCGTCTTGCCACCCGTCGCCTTCAACGCGCTATCGATCAGCAACGCCGCGTCATAGGCTTGCATGGCGTACGTTCCCGGCACCGCGCCATAGGCCGCTTCATACGCGGTGACGAACGCCTTGGTCTGCGCATTGTCCATGTTCGGTGCCCAATTGGCCCCTGCCAGAAAACCAACCGCATCGTCTTTTTGCGCCGGCAGCGTCGACTCATCGGTCGTAAACGCCGACAAGAAAGGAATGGTCCCCAACCCGGCCTGCCGATACTGCTTCACAAGGTTCACGCCCATCCCCCCTGGCATGAACGTGAAAAACGCATCGGGCTTGGCTGCAGCAATCTTTGCCAGCTCTGCCGAGAAATCCAACTGACCAAGCGGCGTGAAAACCTCATCAAGCACTTCCCCTTTGAAGTGGCGCTTGAACCCGGCCAGCGCATCCTTCCCTGCCTGATAATTGGGGGCCATCAGGAAGACTTTCTTGAAGCCTTTGTCTTGCGCATATTTGCCCAGCACTTCGTGGTTCTGATCATTCTGGTAAGACGTCACGAAAAAATTTGGATGGCACTGTTTGCCAGCAAAATTTGACGTCCCGGCATTCGGGCTGATGAGGATGGCGTTCGAGTCCGTGACCGGTTTGTGGATCGCCTGCAGCACGTTTGAGAAGATCGGCCCAACAACGAAATTGACCTGGTCCCGTTCAACCAAGCCTTTGACCTTGGTAACCGCCACATCCGGTTTCAACTCGTCATCGACCACCACCACTTCGGTTTCGACGCCACCGAGTTTTCCGCCGAGCGACTTCACAGCTAGATTGAACCCATCGCGCACCTGTCCACCAAGGACCGCCGGTGGTCCAGAAAGGGTCACAATAATCCCGACCTTTAGCTTGTCCTGTGCGTGGGCGTTCTGGCCGGTCGACGTCAGCATCAACCCGGCGACTGCCGGCACCGCTGCCAGTGTGATTAAAGACCGTCTCATGCCACGCACTCCCCTCAACGCAGGCCCACGACCGGCCGGTGCAGTAGCGCACCTGTGCGCCGCATCGAATGATGCCGCGCTTTATGCGGAAGTCAACATACAGCACCGCCCTGCCGGCAGGCGAAAACACCAAAAAGCCGATGCAGCGCCCCGGGCTGGTATGGACGCTGGCGAAAAAGAGCGGCCACTCAGGCCAGCGCCGGGTGGGCTCATCTAGCGCCGCTGGTGGGTTTGGCAGTTAGTGAAACAGACTGGATACGCTTTCATCCCGAGCTGTTCGCGCAATGCCTTCGGCCAACAGGGGCGCAATCGACAGCGTCCGTATGTTACCCGCCGCCCGCACGGCCTCCGTCGGCAAGATGCTATCCGTAATGACAAGTTGCTTGAGTTTCGAATTGGTAATCTTCGAGACAGCGCCGCCGGAGAGGACGCCGTGCGTAATATATGCGAAGACTTCACTGCCGCCAGCCGCCAGCAGCGCGTTCGCTGCATTGACCAGCGTGCCACCTGAATCGACGATGTCGTCGATCAAGATGCAGCGCATGCCGGCCACATCGCCGATGACATTCATGACTTGGCTTTCGCCTGCACGTTCACGCCGCTTGTCACAAATCGCGATCGGACAATTGATTCGCTTCGCCAACGCCCGCGCACGCACCACACCGCCCACGTCAGGCGAAACGACGACCACTTGGTTCGTGTCAAAGCGTTCCTGGATGTCGCGCGCAAACGTCGGTGCCGCGAACAAGTTGTCGGTGGGGATATCAAAAAAGCCCTGGATCTGTCCGGCATGCAGATCGAGTGTCATCACCCGATCCACACCTGCCCGTTCAATCATATTGGCCACGAGCTTAGCGGAGATCGGCGTCCGGGGGCCCGGCTTACGGTCCTGCCGGGCATACCCGAAATACGGCATCACCGCCGTGATGCGGCGAGCTGAGGCCCGTTTCAGCGCATCCGTGAGGATGAGCAGTTCCATAAGATTGTCATTCGCCGGGAACGACGTTGATTGCACGACGAAAACGTCCTGGCCGCGAACGTTGTCATGGATTTCGACAAACACCTCCATATCGGCGAAGCGTTTCACGGTTGACCGTGTAAGCGAATGCCTGAGCTCGATAGAGATCGCGTCGGTCAAGGACCGATTGCTATTGCCCGCAACGATTTGGATTGGTCTACCGCCAAAGGGATCTTCTCCTCCCGAGCGTGAATCAAAAGCCATAGCCTTCCTCCGCAGCGGTCATCTGAACCCGCGCGGGTCATAGCAATCGGGCCCGAGCGTGTAAACGCGCCGAGCCCGACTTTTGCCACAAATTCCCACGAAGCGAAACTGAACGAATGAAACTGGATGGCCCTGTGGCGGTGCCGTTGCACACACAGGTTAACCCTC
>JANNEU010000230.1:0-30930 GCA_031379035.1 Hyphomicrobiaceae bacterium
GAGCCCGACCAGATGCGGCCGGTGAGGATGCGGCCAAGATAGGGGTCGGCTTCCAGCGTGGTGGCGAGCATGAGGAACGCGCCGTCGTGAGCCTTCGGCGGCGGCACGTGCTTGATGATCAGCTCCATCAGCGGCGTCAGGTCGCCCTTGGGGCCGGCGGGATCGGTGGCCATCCAGCCATCGCGGCCGGAACCATAAAGTGTCGGGAAGTCGAGCTGCTCGGGCGTTGCATCGAGACCGTCGAACAGATCGAAAATCTCGTTGAGCACGGCGTCGTGGCGCTCGTCGGGGCGGTCGATCTTGTTGATGACAACGATGGGGCGCAGGCCGAGCTTCAGCGCTTTCGAGAGCACGAACTTGGTTTGTGGCAGCGGGCCTTCGGAGGCGTCGCACAGCAACACCACGCCGTCGACCATGTTCAAAATGCGCTCAACTTCGCCGCCGAAGTCGGCGTGGCCTGGCGTATCGACGATGTTGATGCGGATGTCATGCCAGAGGACGGAGGTGCACTTGGCGAGAATGGTAATGCCGCGCTCGCGCTCCAGGTCGTTGGTATCCATGGCCTGCTTCTCAACCTTCTGGTTCTCCCGGAAGGCACCAGATTGCTTGAGAAGCGCGTCGACGAGCGTCGTTTTGCCGTGGTCGACGTGCGCGATGATCGCGATGTTGCGCATTTGCATGACGATAGAACCTTAAGAACAAAAGGCAAACGGCGCGCCGCTTGACAGAAGCGGGCGTGGCACGAGTGTGTGCGATCAGCCTGGATTTCGCGTGCGACTAGCATAGAAGGCGGGACGTGGCCAGCGGCCTTGGCCGCGCAGGTGTCGCGCCAGCGCGGCCTTACCCCCGTCGCGTGGGGAACGAGTCAGTGCGCAGTGCCCGAGCGATGAGGCACGCTTTTGTCTTGATGCGAGACGCAGCCTCGCAGTCCGACCATCGACACAACGACTTCAAGCGGTTTTGGAGAACATCTTCTGCAGGATCGAGACGAAAATCGTGAGAACGCCGCCACCAGCGCCGCCGCCGAGGATTTGTCCCAGCAGAGCCGAGCCGTCCGGATCAATGCCGCCAGCGGGCATCGGCAGGCCGAGCATGTTGCCAAGAACGAGGCTACCGACGCCGCCACCGATCATGCCGGCCAATGAGTTGCCGAGCGAGCCGAGATTAAAGTTCTTCAGAATGCCGCCGACGAGATTGCCGCCGGCCGCGCCACTAAAGAACGGCATCAAAAGGGAAATCGGGTCCATGGGGGTATCCTCGCAAACGACACTTCCGATCAAGCCGGACCGGAGGCCATGGGTTACGCCATATGGACGGCAGGTGCCAAGTCCGCGCGGCCGGTGTGCCCGCTGGGGAGCCACCCTTTTGCCGACCAAGGTTAACCAACGCGGGCTGCTTCAACGCGCCAACGCATGATATTCGGGGTTTGGCCGCATCTCCGTTGCCGCCGCCATGCGGTTCGACATGTTGTAGAACGCAGCGACGGCGGCGATGTCCCAGATATCGCGATCGCTGAACCCGGCTGCGCGCAGACCCGCGCGGTCCGCCGCATCCATCTTGTCTGGATGCTCAGTGAGCTTGACGGCAAAGTCGAGCATCGCCTGCTGCCGGGCGGGCAACCCGGCAGCGCGGTAGTTTTGCGCAATCACCTCACCCATCGCAGGGTTCTTGGTGCGCTGCCGCACGGCAGCCCCATGGGCTGTCAGGCAATAGTGGCAATGATTGACCGCACTGACCGCCACAGCGATCATTTCCCGCTCAACCTTGGTGAGGCCGCTATCGCCCAGCATCAAATCGTCCACCAGATCGATGAACGCTTTGAGTTTGGCTGGATCGAAGGCATAGGCGCGCAGCACGTTCGGCACGAAGCCGAGTTTCTCCTGGCATTTGTCGAAGTAGGCCTGAAGTTCGGCCGGTAGCTTGGCCTGCGGCGGCATCGACAAAGCGGTTGGGGCGTCTGCTTTGCTCACGACGTACTCCTATGCTTGGTCGTTTAGAATGGCCGTCAGACCGTGATGACGCCTTCGCTGATCCGCACCGATTGTCCGCCAATACGGACCGTGTCGAGCTTGCCTTGGCGGATGACAAGTGACGTTTCGATGAAGCTCGGCCGGCCCATCTCGAAGCCCTGCTCGATGATCTTCTTGTGCATGCCATCCAACGGGCTGTCGAAGCGGGCAATGACTGCGGCGAACGCCGCTGCCGCCGAGCCGGTCGCCGGATCTTCCATCACGCCCGCGCTTGGCGCGAACATGCGCGTGTGGAAATGCGATGTCGCGTGCACCGTCTCGCGGCAATAGAGATAAGCCATATGCGATTTTCCGAACGCCGCCGGCCAATGCGTCATGTTCACAGTGGCGCGCGCCATACCCTCAAGGGTCCGGACCGGCACGAACACGAACGGCAGGCCTGCCGAATAGGCGCTTGGCTTGTGGTTTTCCAGGCCAATCTCGCTGGAGATGAGGCCCAGCGCTGCAGACAACAAATCGACCGGGGGAACGCCGGCGACGGGCTCCGGCAATTTGGGGGCGTCGAACTCGGCATGCGCCGCCTCGCCGGGCTTCTGCCGGACACCAACCCGCACGGTTCCGATGTTCTGCTCCAGGACGATCAACGCATCGCGCTCGCCGTTGGTCTCTGGTGAGCGCAGCTCAGCGAGCAACGCGGCGGTGCCAACGGTCGGGTGTCCGGCAAATGGCACTTCGCCGCCCGGCGTGAATATCCGCACGCGCGCGGTGTGTGCGGGCTTGTTTGTGGCGAGCACAAAGACCGTTTCGCTCAGATTGAACTCTTGCGTGATGGCTTGCATTTGCGCGGTGGTGAGGCCGTCAGCATCGAGCACAACGGCGAGTGGATTGCCTGCAAAGCGGACGTTGGTGAACACGTCCAGCGTATAGAATTTCAGCTGCATAGGGGCATCCAGGCTAGTACCATCAATGCTGCGGACCATGCAGCATTGGCCGGCAATTTCCAAGCGCAACCGTCGCTGGTTTTGCCGATCAGGTCACCTTGTAGACCCAGCCGTGCGGATCGGGCGCGACACCGCGCTGAATATCGACCAGCCGCTGCTTGAGGCGCATGGTCGTCTGTCCCGGACCGCCAGCGCCCATCTTGAATTCGCCTTGCGGGCTCGCCACCCGGCCGATGGGCGTGACTACGGCGGCCGTGCCACACGCAAACGCCTCTGTCAGCATACCGCTTTCGGCATCTGCGCGCCATTGATCGATGGCGTAGGGTTCCTCGCGGACGGCCAACCCTTCGGCGCGCGCCAGCATCATCAGGCTTTCACGCGTGATGCCGGGCAGGATCGTGCCCGACAACGGCGGCGTGCGCAGCGTGCCGTCCTTGAAGACCAGGAACACGTTCATGCCGCCCAGTTCTTCGATCCAGCGGCGCTCTGCGGCGTCCAGATAAACCACCTGGTCGCAGCCATGTTTAATGGCTTCGGCTTGGGCGACAAGACTGGTGGCATAGTTGCCGCCACACTTAGCGGCCCCCGTCCCGCCGGGCGCTGCGCGGGTATAGTCTTGCGACACCCAGATCGAAACGGCTGGCGAGCCGCCTTTGAAGTACCCGCCGACCGGCGACAGGATGACCAGATAGAGATACTCGGTGGCTGGCCGGACGCCGAGAAACACTTCGCTGGCGAACATGAAGGGCCGGATATAGAGCGAGCCGCCTTCCACTGTCGGGAACCAATCGCGATCAATGTTGACCAGTTCATGGATCGATTTGACGAAAACGTCGGCCGGCAACTCAGGCATGGCCATCCGCTGGGCCGACTGCTGGAACCGCCGCGCATTGGCATCAGGACGGAACAACGCCAGACTGCCGGTTTCGGTTTTATAGGCTTTAAGCCCCTCAAAAATCTCCTGCGCATAGTGCAAGACCGCCGAGGCCGGATCGAGCATCAGGGGCTTGCGCGCCGTAATTTCGGCGCTGTGCCAGCCTTTGCCCTCGCTGTAGCGTACAATGGCCATATGGTCGGTGAAGACACGGCCGAAGCCGGGATCCGCGAGCACCTTGGCACGGTCGGCTAACGCAAGCGGCTCCGTGTTGGTGTGGATAGCGAACGGGAGCGGGGACGCCGCTTTGGCCTGAGTGCGATCTGTCATGAACCGTCATCCTTTGTGCGCAATGGCTTGGTTGATCGGCAACGGCCCCATTGCCTTCGGCAGGCGAGTATGTTCGCTTTGACGGCGCACATCCCGCCCGCCAGCAAAAAGCTTGCACGAAATTACTATTGGCGCGAAATAAGTCAACATGACTGACGTAATTTCATCGCGGCGGAAATCGCGCACGAGACCTGCGGCGTTGGACGGCGACGCCGTGCCGACGGGAGCCGGCCGCGACGCAGCGCTGTTGCCATTCGTCGAAATGCTCTTCTTTGCCTACCGCGATTTTACTGGCGAAGCTGACGCGGCACTCGCAGCTTACGGGCTTGGCCGGGCCCATCACCGCGTGCTGCACTTCGTCAACCGCCATCCGGCTATTCGGGTGGCGGACTTGTTGGGACTGCTGAAGATCACCAAACAGAGCCTCGGACGCGTGTTGCGCCAATTGGTGCAGGACGGCTGGATTGAGCAGATGCCGGGACCCAATGATCGCCGTGAACGGCGACTGACGCTGACCCAGCGTGGGCGGACGCTGGCGACGGAACTCGCGCAGCTGCAGACGCGGCGGATCGAGGGGGCGTTAGGTGAGATCGAAGACCTCGGCGAGGCCGAACCTCGCGAGTACGTGCGCCGCTTTTTGCTGGCGTTGATCGTGGAGGACGAGCGGGTCGCCGTCACCAATCTTGTCGCAGGCCCGGCCCAATCGGTGGCCGCACTCAAAACGGGAGGCGCGTGAGACCCAATGGCCCTGACGCCACACAAAACCGAGCCGCTGCCCGATAACGCCCCGCACATTCTTGTCGTGGATGACGATCACCGCATCCGAGAGTTGCTGTCACGCTATTTGCAGGAGCAGGGCTTCCGGATCACGCAAACGCCGGATGCCGCTGCGGCCCGCGCCGCGATGCGCAGTCTTGCCTTCGATCTGATCATTCTCGACGTGATGATGCCCGGCGAAGACGGACTATCCCTGGCCCGTGATCTGAAACGCACAAGCAACGTGCCGATTTGTATGCTCACGGCGCGGAACGAGGCAGAGGACAGGGTTGGTGGACTTGAAATCGGTGTCGATGATTATGTGGTCAAACCGTTTGAACCCCGCGAGCTGGTGCTAAGGCTGAGGAATATCTTACGCCGCGGCCAACAACCATCGACGCCGCGCGACGAGGTGCGGATGGGCGATGCCGTTTTCTCGATCGGGCGCGGGGAACTGGTGCGGGGCACAGAGAGCATCAAGCTGACAGAACGGGAGCGGGACCTGATGCGCCAGTTCGCCCAGCGCCCGGGCATGCCAGTGGCGAGGCACGAGCTGGCTCCGGATGAATCAACAGGGAGCGAACGGGCCATCGACGTGCAGATCAACCGCCTTCGGCGAAAGATCGAGACCGACCCCTCGAACCCCGTGTATCTGCAGACGGTGCGGGGCAAAGGCTACATCTTGTACACGGACTGAGCACGCAACGAGACGCCCCACCGGCCACCAGCCGGCAGGCCGTCCAAGAGTTTTGCTATGGCGACCGAGCCGCCGAAAAAGAAACCGAGGCGACCGACGCCGCCCCCGCCGATGCCGCCAATTCCTGTGCCGCGCGCGGCCGCGGGGCTCGGTGTTGCTGGACTTGTGTCAGACGCCCTGGTTCATTTGCGCCAACTCAGCGCGCGCCTGTCCGAGCCGTTCAGCCAGTTGGCGCTCCAAGTGCTCCCGAAAGGCCTTTATGCGCGCGCGCTGTTAATCATTCTGGTGCCGATCGTACTGCTGCAGAGCGTGCTGGCCTTTGTGTTCTTCGAGCGGCACTGGAACCAGGTGACGCGGCGTCTGTCCGAAGCGACGGCGCGTGACATCGCCGCCGTGGTTGAGCTGTTCGAGACGGCACCGCAAGTTGCCGATCAAAGCAAGCTGATCGATCTGGCACAGAACAAGCTGGCGTTGACATCGCTGCAGGTGCTGCCAGCCGGCGATCTGCCATCGAAGGAGCCTCGACCGTTCCTGGGCCTGCTGGACCGTGCGCTGTCGGAGGAAATCCGCAATCAGGTTCGGCGGGAAGCCTGGATCGATACGGTAGGCCAGTCCAACCACGTCGAAATTCGCATCAAGCTGGACACTGCAACCCTCCGCTTTGTTGCCCCGCGTAGCCAGATCTACGCGTCTAACAGCCACATCTTCCTTGTTTGGATGGTGGGCACGTCACTGGTGCTGATTTCGGCGGCGGTGCTGCTGCTGCGCAACCAGATCCGACCGATCCTCCGGTTGGCAGAGGCAGCCGACTCGTTCGGTAAAGGGCGTGGCTTTCCCGATGACTTCAAGCCTCGCGGCGCACGTGAGGTGCGGCAGGCGGCGCAGGCGTTCGTCGAAATGCGCGACCGCATCACCCAACACGTCGAGCAGCGCACCACCATGTTGGCCGGCGTCAGCCACGACCTCAGAACCGTGCTGACCCGGTTCAAGCTCGAACTTGCGCTGCTGGGCGACACGCCGGAGATTGATGCGCTTAAGGGCGACGTCAACGAGATGCAGCACATGCTGGAGGACTATCTCGCATTCGCACGCGGCGACGGCGGCGAGAGCGCCGCACAGACCAACGTGCGGGAATTGCTGGAGGAGATCCACGAGGACGCTTTGCACTACGGGCCGGACATTGTGCTTGAGCCTGGCCGGCGGCGGCGTGATCTCGTCGTTCCACTCAAACGGCAAGCGCTCAAGCGAGCGATCCTCAATCTGGTGTCCAATGCCGCCCGGTTCGGCGACATGGTCGTGTTGCGCGCGAATGCAGACCGCACATGGTTGTCGATCGATGTCGAGGACGACGGCCCGGGTATCCCCAAGACCGAGCGCGACAATGTTTTTCGCGCCTTTTACCGGCTCGATCACGCCCGCAACCAGGACAAGGGCAATACGGGGCTCGGACTGGCCATTGCGCGCGATATTGCCCGCAGTCACGGTGGCGACATCTCGCTGGAGGAAAGCGTACTCGGCGGCCTTAAGGCGACCATTCGATTGCCCGTCTAAGGGCGCGCACGATACTCAGTCTCATTATGAAACAGTCTAAAAGACTTTATTCTCCAAAATAGTCTTCAATTGTTACTGAAATTTACTTTAGCGCGCAGATTAAATAGCCTAACGCAAAGTTATCGACTATAAATAACTCATGAACAACGCGCATCAGAAAGCAGAGGCGGGCACGATGATGACGGCCGAAAATGCGAGAACCCGTGAGCAGTCGCGCCCCAGCCTTATCGCTCGCGCCGGCATGACGGCGTGCTTTCTGGTGACATCGGCATTGCTGATCTCGGGCCTTGTGGGCAGTCAGCAGCGCGCCGTTGCAACCAGTTCGATCAATGCCGCAGCCTTGAAGTAAGCTGACGCATCCCAAACGCATCGAATCGAAACTTAATATTTCGTTGACAAAATTCTCAATAGTCCGCTAACGTATAAGTACGACTGACAGCGCATAGCGGCCCTCACTCTTCTCCCAGAGTGGGGGCTGGGCTGTTTTTGGGGCCTTGCTTGCCAATTTAATAAGCTAGGCCAATTTAATAAGTTAGGCCATTTTGATAAGTTAGGCCGAGTTAATAATTTAGGTTGCTTAGGGCGTGGCTGGCTTGAGATGCTGGCGAGGTGGGAGCTACCCCTCATCGCGGGCGGCTCGGTTTACTGCTCGGTTCACTGCTCGGTTCACTGCCCGGTTCACTGGGAGCGTTTGTCATGCCCGCAATTGCGCACACCCCTCGCTCCGTTGCGCCGCGCAGGGGCAGGTCGGCACTGGCGGCACTCTGCGTGGCAGCCATCGGTCTGGCGTCTTTGTCCGCGCGGCCGGCTCACGCACAATCGCGCGGCACCATGGCGACCGAGTACCCCGCCACTGCCATGGCCGGCGAGGGTGTGACAGCGTTTGTTGCGACCCTTCGCGCGCGTTCGAATGGCGGCTTTGATCTCACGCCGAGTTATGATGCCGCCCTCGGCATCAAGTCAGCAGAGATGCTGGCAGCGGTGCGTGCTGGACGCGTGGCATTTGCTGATGCTTTCCTGCCGGCGCTATCGAAGGAAGATCCCCTATTTGGGCTATCGGCGCTGCCGTTCTTGGTCCCCACGCTCGACGCCACGCGTCGCCTCGCCGATGTCGCGCGGCCGGCCTATCGCACCGCCTTGGCAAAACAAGGCGCGCATCTGCTGTATTTGACACCGTGGCCGGCAACAGGGCTGTGGGCCAAGGCCGCGCCGCGCACTATGGCCGAATTTTCGCAACTCACGCTGCGCGCCTACGATGCGACATCCACGCGTGTCATGACGGATACGGGCGCGCGCGCAGAGTTGCTCTCGTTCGCCGACGCAATGCCACGGCTCAAGGCTGGCACGCTGGATGCGGTGCTCTCGTCGGGAGATGGCGGTGCCGGCCGCAGGTTGTGGGAGTTCCTGCCGAGCTTTGTGGAGATCAACTACACCTACCCGTTGTCAGCAGCCTTCATGAGTGAGACGGCGTTCGCGGCGTTGAGTATGGCCGATCAGAAGGTTGTGATGGCTGCGGCGGAAGAGACTGAGCAACGACTGTGGGCGCTGGTGCGGACGCGGCTTGACGAAAACTACGCGCGGATGCGGACCAATGGGGTTGCAATTGTGACTGATGTGCCAGCTGATATCGCTGCGGCGTTGCAGGCAGCGGGCGCGAAGGAAGTCGCTAACTTCCGCTCGTCGACGGGCTTCCAGGGGGCCATGATTTTGGAGGCTTATGGCGCGCAGGTTGGGGGCAAGCGGTAGGCATTGCGTCCGGTTCGCGCCCCGGTCGTTCCCGCACGCCGCGTCACGGCTCCCTTGAGAGTGGTTTGGTGCCTTTGAAGCGCAGCGTCTTGAGGAGGGCAAACTGAGCCGACGCTGGCGCACCTCATCGTCAAGTATAGGAATGTTATGTAAAGTTATCAAGTTTATGATAGTTTAGCCTGTACGAGGCTAACTTTGATAACTTTGCATAAGGTCCCTATAAATGGATCCCGTTCGCAATCCATTCGCGCCCGGGGCGGGCAACCCGCCGCCGGAACTGGCAGGCCGCAAAGACCTGTTGGCAGCCGCCGACACGATGCTGTCGCGGGTTTCGCAAAGCCGCCATGCCAAGGGCATGATCTGGGCGCCAGCGCACGGCGATACGGCCTTCACGGTGCCGCTGTTCGATGAGTTCGTTCCTGAAACGGCAGATGCCGGAGTTCGAGCGAGGCTGAGCCTCACCCCAACTCATGCACCTTGAATGACAACCCGCCTTTGGGTGTCAGCGTCACGGTGGCGTTGATGCCGGGCGGTTCGGCGCCGGAGTATTCGAGGCGGAAGCGGCGCAGCAGGATGGAGAGGGCGAGCGTGTTCTCGACCTGGCTCATGGCGCCGCCGATGCACGATCGCTTGCCGCCGCCGAACGGAATATAGGTATAGGGTTTCCGCTTCTTAGCGTTCTCGCCCATGAAGCGTTCGGGTTTGAAGCTCTCCGGCTCTTCCCAATATTTGGCGCTGTGGTGCGTGCCGTAGGCAAACAGCACGACGCGGTCGCCGATCTTGATCGGCTTACCGCCGATTTCGTCTTCCTTGGTGGCGACGCGGATCAAGCCCCAGATCGGCGGATAGAGCCGCATGGTCTCCTGGATGACTGCGCGGGTGTAGACGAGCGACCCATAGTCGGCGGACGTGGGTTCGCGGTCGCCATAGACCTGCTGGCCCTCTTCGCGGATGCGGGCGGCGTATTCAGGGTTCTTCTGCGTTTCGTAAAGGGCCCAGGCAAGCGTCAGCGCGGTGGTCTCGGTGCCGGCCCATAGGTATTGCTTGAGTTCATCGATGGCCTGCTGGCGGTCGAACTCGGGGATTGAGGGATCGGCGACTGCGGCGTCGATCATGGTCAGCAAGGTGCGCTCACGCGCCTCGCGCGGATCGGCAGCCATCACGTCGGGCGGCACGCCGGCCCAGGTCTCCATGGCCTTCGCGGTATCTTCCTCGGTGACTTCGAATTCGTCGCCGTGTACCTTCTTCAAGCGCACCTGCTTGTGGTTCATCACGTCGGTGTAGGTTTTCACGCACTTGAACACGACGTGCGGGTTGAACGGCATGTCGCGGTCGAACAGCGCCTTGCAGATCATGTCGGCGGCGAGCGTCCAGGTCTGCTCGACCATCTCGAACTCTTCGCCGGACTTGGCGAGGCCGGCCCAGAGATCCATCTTGGAGCGGATCGCCGTCAAAAAGTACGGGATGTACTCGGCGAACATATCTGGATGAAACGCCGGCTGCTGCGGCATGCGGATCTTCTGCCAGAGCGCGCCGTCGTGGGTAATCATGGACTTGCCGAAGATGGGCTTCAGGCCGTCGAAATACTTGATGTAGTCGTCGACCTTGGTGACCAGCACGCGCTTGAAGTGATCGGGCTCGGTCAAGAAGACGACGCGCTGGTTGCCCATGTTGACCGGGATGACGCCGCCGTAACGGTCGGCCAAATGCATCAGGGTCGTCATCGGGTTGTGCTGGTTGCCGCGCTGGAGCGCGGTGAGCTTGAACCAGATGCTGTTCTCATCGCCCAGACCTTCAGTGTGGCCCTGCGTGTGGGCGGGCGCTGCAGCAGCGGGCGTTTCAAGTACGGTCATGACGGCATCGTCTCCAGCGGAGGCAGGCTCAGGAGCGCCGGCTGTCAGATATGGCCGGCAATGGCGTGTGTGCGATGCAAAAAGCCTGCCGCCAAGGCCCGGTCATCAAAGCCTGTTGATCCTGATCTGTTCTCTTGTTCGGGTGGTAGCATCGGCCGCCGGCTCACGTCTATGGGCCGAGGCGACGCATGGGTGGAGAGGGTAAACGCGAGGCCTGGTGCCGCCGCATGATCTCGTCAGGGTCTGTGGACGGCGCAGACGCGCTGTGGGCTGGCCGTGTCGCCTTCAAGAGGGCGTGGGGTCTTCTGCTCACGGCACGGCCGCAAGAAACAGGAACACCCCAAAGATCACGAGATGCACGGCACCTTGCAAGACGGTGGTGCGGCCAGTCGCCAGTGAAACGGCGCTGATGAACATGGTCAGCGCAAGCAGCACCGTGTCGGCCCCGGAGATGCCCAGCGTCAGCGGTTGGCCCAAGACAATTGACGCCGCCGCAACTGTTGGGATCGTCAATCCGATGCTGGCAATCGCCGATCCGAGGGCGAGATTGAGACTGGTTTGCAGCCGGTTGGCGCGGGCCGCCGCTAAAGCTGCCAGCGCCTCCGGCAGCAAGACAATTGCGGCGATCACGACACCGACGAATGTGGCTGGCAAGCCGGCAGCAACAATGGCCAGCTTGAGCGGGTAGGACAGGGACTTGGCCAACAGCACGACGGCGACGAGCGCCATGCAAAGCAGCACAAGACTGGCTTGTGTGGCCCGAAGTGTCGGAAGGGCGTGATGGGTCTCGGGGTCTTCAATGGCGGCGTCGGTGGGAAGAAAATAGTCGCGATGGCGCACCGTTTGCACAAAGATAAAGACACCATACAGGCAGAGCGAAACGGTGCCGACGAACACCAATTGCGAACGCGAAAAGAAGGGTCCTGGCGCTGCAATCGTATGGCTTGGCAGGATCAACGTGATCGTTGCCAGCGTGCACAGGACGCCCAACGCAGCAGCCGCGCCCTGGGTCTGGAACGATTGCTCGTGATGACGAGCGCCGCCCAGGATCAGGCACAAGCCGACAACCCCGTTGAGCACGATCATCACCGTGGCATAGACCGTATCACGCGCGAAGGTGCCGCTATTGGAGGAGGCCGAAAGCATCAACGAGATGATCAGCGCCGATTCGATCACCGTGATGGCCACAGCCAGCAATATAGAGCCGTAGGGCTCACCCACACGCAGCGCCAACACTTCGGCGTGATGCACAGATGCAAAAACCGACAGCGTCAAAAACGCCGCCGCCAGCAGCAGAACCGGTGCACCGGCAGCATTAAACCGACCGAACGCCATCAAGAGGAGCAGCAAACATGCGCCCACTGGCGCGGCCCAGGTCCAGGCGGGTGCACGCTCGACGCTATCTGGCTGCTTGGTCATCTCGTCATCCGCTGGGCATGCCGACTCTGTTCACGCGTTTTTCGATGCTTTGAAGCTGCGTTGCAGTTTGGCGCAGGGGGCGTGGCGATGGCAGGTGGTGAGGTGGTCGTTGACGAAGCCCATGGATTGCAGGAACGCATAGACGGTGGTCGGGCCGACGAAGCGAAAACCTTTCTGTTTAAGTGCCTTTGAGATGCGGGTGGAGTGCTCTGTGATGGGCGGCACGTCGCCGTGCGTGGCGTAGGCATTGATCTGCGGTTTGCCGTCGAAGAAATCCCAGAGAAATGGCGCGAGGCCTTCTTTGTCCTGCAGCGCGAGGAACGCGCGGGCGTTGTCGATGGTGGCGTCGATCTTGAGGCGATTGCGGATGATACCAGCGTCGGCCATCAAGCGTGCTTTGTCTTTGTCGGTGTAGCGCGCAATCCGGTTGGCATCGAACCCGTGGAAGGCCGCGCGGAAGGTGTCGCGTTTGCGCAGAATGGTAAGCCACGACAGGCCGGACTGAAAGCCTTCGAGAATGAGCTTTTCGAACAGCTTGGTGTCGTCGGCGGTAGGCACGCCCCATTCGGTGTCGTGATAGTGCAGGTATTCCGGGTGTTCGAGGCCGGGCCAGGTGCAGCGGGGTTTGTCGGCTTTGCTCACAGATCGATCTCCGGGCGGTTGGCAACGGCGTGGCGGTAGGCCGCGATGGCGGTGGGATCGACTGTGAGGGCGAGGGCACCGGCGTTGATCGCCTCACCTTTTGTGAGAGCTTCCGCGGCGCGGTCGAGGCGCAACAGGGCGAGGCCGGCGTTGCCCGCGACGCTGCCGAGTTTGCCGATGGTGGCGGCACCAGTGGTGATATCGGTGCCTGCCGAGAGGGGTGCGTTGGCGCTGACACACACGACACGTTTGCGGACCACGCTCTTGTTCTGCATGCGGGCGACGACTTCCTGGCCGACGAAGCAGCCTTTGGTGAAGGAGACGCCGGCGTGGGTGTCCAAGTTGGCTTCATGCGGGAACGTGTCGCCAAGGGTATAATCTTCGGGGGCCTCGGCGAGGCCGAGTTTGACGCGGGCGGCGGTGTAGGCGGTGGGATTTGCCGCGCGTGGTGCGGTTGATGGCGCGAGGCCACGCCAGAAGTGCGAGGGTGCGCGGGGGTCGGAGAAGAGAATGGCACCGGGCATTGTCGGTGCCGTCTCGCTGGTGGATGCGCATGTGCGCCAGAGCGATGTCCACTCAGCCGAGACGTCACGCAATCCGATCTGCGCGCGGAGTTTGTAAAGCGTCAGGCGTTTGATGAGCGTCGCGACCGATGCGGCGTGCGTCTCGATCAGCAAATCTGCGCCATGACGGATGACGAAGAACTCGAACAGCAACTTGCCTTGCGGCGTGAGCAGGCCAGCAAAGATGGCGGGTTGAGTGTCGAGGGCCACGAGATCGTTGGTGATGAGATTGTCGAGCCAGGCGCGTGCATCGGTGCCAGTAAGCGCAATGACGCCGCGATTTTCGAGCATGTGGAGCGTGGTGGTCATGCGTTCGCTCCAAGCCAATCTTGCAAGGCGCGCGTGACCGCGCCGGGTTGTTCGAGCGCTGAGAGATGGCCGCAGTCTTCGACGATCACAAGGCGGCTGCCGGGGATGCCATCTGCGATTTCCTCGGACTCTGCGACGGGGGTGAGGGCGTCTTCGCGGCCGACGAGAACGAGGGTGGGGATCTTGATCGCCGCAAGATGGGGGCGGCTGTCGGCACGGCCGGCGATCGCAGACTGTTGCCGCGCAAAGTGGGTGACGCCTTGGTCGACAGCCATGCGTTCGACGGTGGCGGTGAGCGTTGCGTCGGTCAGCCGCCGCGGGTGGATCAGCAGCGGCATCAAGGTTGGCACACCGGCACGGATGCCATCGGCTTCAGCGCGGGCGACCTGGGCGCGGCGGTACTGCGTGCGTTCGGGCGTGTCGGCTTTGGCCGACGTGTCGAGCAGGGCCAAGCGCGTGACGCGCCCGGGTGCCTGCCGCATGATTTCAAAGGCGAGGTAGCCGCCCATGGACAAGCCGCACAGCGCAAAGCGTGCGGGGGCGCTGGCGAGAATGGTGGCCGCGATGGCGACCATACTGTCAGCGGTCGCGTGGTCGGCAACGGTCATGCGCGCGTGGGGCGTGAGGGCTTGGAGTTGCGGCGCGTATAGCGCCTTCGTGCAGAGCAGGCCTGGGATGAAGAGCAGGTCGGGCAGGGTGGCGGACATGGTGGGGGTACTCGGGGGATGAGGGGCGCGACGGCTGAAAAGCAAGGTTTGACGAGCCGGTCTGCCTGTATTCAGGTTACGGTGGAAATGACGCGAATGCGAGCGCAGGCAGCAATGTGTTGCGGGTGTAATGGGCTGCGGGCTGACATTTGTCTGGGAAGATCTTATGCTTTGCTGGGCTTCAATACAAAAGGTTTGCGGCCGTGGCGCACCCTGATCGCGAAATCCGAGCCTTCCATGGCGCGACCTTCATCCGGGTCTACCAGGCGTACTCAGACGCCATAGCTGACAGCGCGCTGCGCCATCAAACGTTTGTGTCGCCGCCGTTCAGCATGTCACGCATGACGTGGATTAAGCCGTCGTTCCTGTGGATGATGTACCGGGCGGGCTGGGGCCAAAAAGATGACGGGCAAAAGCGCATCCTGGCGCTCGACATTGCGCACGAAGGTTTTGCGTGGGCGCTCGCGCACAGTTGTCCCAGTCATCCCGAAAAAGGCATGGACCCGGACGACTGGAAACGCGCGCTGGCTGCCGCTCCGGTCCGGGTGCAGTGGGACCCCGAACGCGATCTTTATCACAATCCGCTGCCTTACCGTTCAATTCAGATTGGGCTGAGCGGCGAGGCGGTGCAGCGTTATGCGACAGACTGGATCAGGCAGATTACAGATGTGACCGAACTTGCGCACCGCATTCATGCCCGTGTGCGGGAGGGTGATATGGAGATGGCGGAGGCGTTGTTGCCTCGAGAGGTGCCGTACACAGTGCGGTAGCAAAATGAGTGCGGTAGCGAAATGAGTGTGGTATCGGAATTGAGGACAGCCGCCTTCTTCGCTCCCGGCACCGCCGTGCAGACAGCGTTCGAAAAAGGTGGCTATCCCCAATTCCCCCGTCCCCAATCCCCCCAGTATTGTGGTATTGAGCCCCGGCAGCTACGCGCGGTCTTGACGACTGCTGCCTGACCTGTCGCCGCATCGATAAGCAAATCTGGATGATTGAAAGCGACCGCCGCGCAATGACCAACGACACGATGGCATCACACAACGCCGCAACTCCCAACGCGACCGTGATCGGCGACCGCAACGCCCAGTTCTGGGACGAGATGTGCGGCACCACGCTAGCCAAGCGGCTGGGAATTACGGATTCAAGTCCGGCGTCGCTCAAAAAATTCGATGACTGGTACATGGATTTTTATCCTTACCTTTATGATCACATCCCATTTGCCGAGATGCGCAACAGGGACGTTCTTGAGATCGGGCTGGGCTATGGCACGGTCGCCGAGGCGCTGGCCCGTTCAGGCTGCCAATACTCAGGTCTCGATATTGCTGCTGGACCCGTGTCCATGGTCAATCATCGGCTCAAGCAAGCTGGGTTATCCGGCGCGGCGCGGCAGGGTTCTGTATTGGCCGCTCCCTTCCCCGACGGGAGCTTCGACTTTGTGGTCGCCATCGGGTGCCTCCATCACACCGGTGATCTGAAGCTTGCCATCGACGAGTGCCGCCGGATGTTGCGGCCAGGTGGTCAACTGATCTTTATGGTCTACTACGCCTATTCGTATCGCCGCTGGCTTGAGGCACCCGCCCAGACCTTGGCGTATCGCAAGCGCGAGCGCGCGGGTCTCCGTGCTGTTGTCGGCGAGAGCGACACGCACCATCGCGCCTCCTACGATACCAATGTCGCAGGCGATGCAGCGCCACACACCGACTGGATTTCCGTCAAGTCTCTTGCAGCCTTGTGCAACGGGTTCAGCAGCTTCTCCGGCACTGTCGAGAACATCGATCGTCGCACCTCGCTGTTGATGCGCCGCTATATTCTGAGAAGCTGGCCGATCCGCCGCATTGGTCTCGATCTCTATGCCACTGCCGTGAAATAGCGGCATCACGTGAACTCTGATGGGTGTCGCGATACGATCGCCCGTGCAACCGGGGTGGCGACCGAGTGGCGTCTTGAGGCGGATGTTGTGATGCCATCCGTGCAGGCGAACGCGCAAGCAATGTTGCGGAGTCGCTGCCCGGACTTGCTGCCCGCACTCGCCGCCCGTTGCCCGCGCGCGCGAAGCGGCTTATCAGCGAGGGTATGACATCGTTGCCACTGAACCCCTCAGAACCGCTCGACTGGAGCCAGCCAGATCGCCTTGTCTCCGCGATGCGCGGTGGTGATCGGCGGGTGACAAGTGCGATTGTGACGGAGCTGGAAAAAGGTTCGGCGCGGATGCCGGCGTTGATTGCCGCGCTGACGCCGCATCTGGGCCGTGCACTGGTGGTGGGCTTTACGGGGCCGCCGGGGGCGGGCAAGTCGACACTGGTCAATGCGTATGTCGAGGCGCTGCGGCGCGCCGGAAAAACTGTGGGGATCATTGCGGTTGATCCGTCGAGCCCGGTGTCGGGCGGTGCGATCCTGGGCGACCGCCTGCGGATGACGGCGACGTTGGCGGATGATGCGGTGTTCATGCGGTCTCTCGCGTCGGGGGGGCACCTGGGCGGCTTATGTCCGGCAGCGGTGCGGGTGATCGATGCGCTCGATGGCGCGGGCAAGGATGTGATTGTGCTCGAGACGGTGGGGACCGGGCAGAGCGAAATCGATGTGGCGGACGTGGCGGATGTGCGCGTGGTGCTGAGCGCGCCCGGGCTCGGTGATGATATTCAGGCGATGAAGTCGGGGTTGCTGGAAATTGCCGACGTGCTGGTAGTCAACAAGGCGGATCGGCCAGGGGCGGAGGAAACGCTGTCTCAGTTGACGAGTGCGCTGAGCCTGCGGTCAGGCGCGGCGGCGCCGGCGGTTTTGAAGACATGTGCGGTGGACCAAACGGGTGTTGCGGAACTGGCTGCCGAGATTGCGCGGATCGGCGTTGAGAAGCTGGCTGTGCTGGCGGTTGAGCGACGACGGCGGCGGGCGCGATTTCTGGTGGCGCGGGCCGCCGCTGATCTGGTGGCGCGGCATATCCGCAGCGATGCTGATCAGGCATTGGCGGGATTGACGGATGCCATTCTCGCAGGCGAAACGAGCCCCGAAGCAGCGGCGCGGCAGATGTTGGGTGGATTGTTGAAGGCGCGTTGATGACGCGCGTTTGCGACGTCCGTTCAGCACGCGCTGCTCAGAAATCGCAGTGGAGACGGATTTGTGAAGGTACCAAAAACATAGCACATGAGGGTCACCCTCGTATAGCTGGGTAAATACCTAGTACCGGTTGGCCACTGTGTGGCCACCGGGCGACGGTGAACGTTTCGGCGTCATCCGCCGTCGCCCTTGAGCGCGTGCGCGATGAGTTTACGCATGAGGCTGGGGAGAGCTTCGGCGGCCAGATCGCGGCGCGGGACGAACTTGCAGCGCGCGGGATCGGCCCAGAGGTTGGGCGCGGCATCGAGAGGCACAAGCGCGCGATAGACCTGCACCTCCAAGCGAAAATGCGTGAATACGTGCACGACTTCGCCGGGGACGGACCACCAGTCAGCATGGACCGGCGCATCGACAAGGGCGTTCTTGCCGATGGCGCGATCCACCTCCCAGGCCGATGACGGCACTTCCATCATGCCGCCGAGCAAGCCCGAGGGCGGCCGGCGCCGGAGCAGCACAGCGCCATCCTCGCGCAAGGTGACGAACGCTGTGGCGCGGCGGACAGGGCGTTCGGCTTTGATCGGGCGACGCGGAAACGTCTCTTCGAGACCGATGCGATGCGCGGCACACGCCGTCGAGATCGGGCACATCAGACACGAAGGGCGTCGCGGTGTGCAAACGGTGGCACCAAGGTCCATCATGGCCTGTGCGAAATCGCCGGCGCGCTCGTCGGGCGTGATGGCCTCGGCAACGGCGCGCATTTCGTGTTTGGCCTTTGGCAGTACTGTCTCAATCGCGCGGAGGCGGGCCGTCACGCGTTCAACGTTGCCATCGACGACGACGGCTTTACGGCCGAAACCGATGGCGGCGATGGCGGCGGCGGTATAGGCACCGATACCGGGCAGCTCGCGCAAGGCATGTTCGCCAGACGGAAACTTGCCGCGATGGTTGGTGATAACGGCTTGCGCGCAGGCATGGAGATTGCGCGCGCGCGAATAGTAGCCGAGGCCAGCCCAGGCGGCGAGCACATCATCGAGCGGGGCTGCGGCAAGCTTGCGAACAGTCGGCCACTTTTTTGTAAAAGCGTTGAAGTACGGGATCACGGCTTTCACCGTCGTCTGCTGCAGCATGATTTCCGACAGCCAGACGCGATAGGGATCGGCTTTGACGCCAGGCGCGTAACGCCAGGGGAGCTCGCGGCGGTTGCGATCGTACCAAGCGAGGAGCTCCACAGCGATTGCTGAAGGCGGTGCTAAAAGCTTCGCGCGCCGGACCTTACGCTTCCGCACTACCAGAGCGCTGCCCGCATCCGGCGCGTCATCGGTGGCGCGGCGGGTCCGCGTGGGTTTGTGCCCTATGTCCATGCCACACCCCGTAGGTCGAACGGCGGCTGTCAGCTCGCATCCCTCAGTCTTGCGCGGCCTGAGCGAATCGATACGCCAACCGTATTCTAGTCGCGCGTCGGGCGATATCGGAGCAGAGCAACACGGCATATCGCAACCGGCGAACCACGTGCGGTCAAAACATAGATTGCGGGGCAATTGCCATGATCGCACTCAACGCCGATCTGGCCGCGGCCCACCCACAGGCACATTCGGCGGTGGTCCTTTAGCCAGTACGCGCTGCAGCGTCCGCCGGTGCATGTCGAGGCGACGAGCAGTCTCGCTGATGTTGCCGTGATGCTCCGCAAAAATCGTTTGAATGTGTTCCCACCGGACGACTTCCGGACGCCGGGCATGCCCGGGCGGCGGCGCATGCGTGTTCCGCGGTGCCAGCAAGGCGTCGGTCACATCGTCGGTATCGACGGGCTTGATCAGATAATCGATGGCACCCAGTTTGACTGCTGACACCACGGTCGCGAAGTTACCGTAGGCGGTGAGCATGATGGCGCGCGCGTCCGGCCGGAGCGCGTGCAAAACTTCCAGCACTTCAAGTCCTGATCCATCTTGCAGCCGCAGATCGACCACGGCAAAGGCTGGTGCCGCATCCTGGAGGCAGGCGATACCCGCAGCGACACTGGATGCAGACCGCGTCTCAAAACCCCGCTGGGTCATGGCGGCGCTTAAGCGCTCAAGGAAGATGGTGTTGTCATCGACAATAACGAGCGAACGGTCGGCAGGCAGTTCATCTGGCTTGAACGAGAGATCATCAGACATTGACGCATCGCTTTCGCATGAACGTTTAAGGTTTGGCTGTGAGCCGCACGCATTTCTGTTTGACACGCAGCGGCTGTTCAGACCTTGCCGAACAGCACCAGCGCGTAGGCTGCCATCCAGCCATAGGCGTATGCCGTTATGAGCGCCCCGCGCCCACGCCACGCCTGATCAAATTTGGCGCGCGGACCGGTGCCGAGTACGGCTCGAACGACGAACCAAACCGCGAGCACGCCCCACATGCCGGTTGCGGCAAAGGCGGCGTTGATCGGCCACGCAGGATAAGCGCCGGCTTTTGATGCCAGTGCGATGATAGGAAACGCCGACGCGAAGGGCCACACCAACGCTGCCGGCAGCGCCGTCATCCAGCCAGCGATTTTGCCCATGTCAGTTTTGAGCGCGGCGAGCGGCATCTGCGAGATCCATCTGTCAGGCCCATCTATCAGGCATGTGAGCCAACAGAGCCAAGATGCTAGAAGAACGACCAAGCCTTGCCGACAGATCACCGGCAGGCGAAGGCGTCGCACCCAACGGCCTGCCCTTGGAATACGGCGGCGCAGGCTGGTTTCCTGCCCGTTCAACGAATCGTCCAGCCTATGGTACGCTTTGGCTGCACCTCGCCCTATCGGACCCCGCGCCCGCCCATGAGCAAGAAACCTGCACCCGCTCCGCCCAAGAAGCCGTTCTTTGCAGCGCGCGCTGTTGGGAGTTTCGTGCCAGGTCTGACCCGCAAAGCATTCGAGAAATATGGGTTCTCAGCCGCGACCTTGATTACGGACTGGCCAGCGATCGTCGGGCACGATCTTGCCAAGCAGACATCGCCGGAGAAACTCAAATGGCCGCGACAGCCTGAAGCCGCGGACGCCGACGGCGCGAAGGCACCAAAAACGAGGCAGGGCGCGACACTGTTTCTACGCGTGGAAGGCCCGCGCGCACTGGAGATCGAATACAAGCGCGCGCAAATCGCCGAGCGGGTGAACGCCTACTTCGGCTACCGTGCGGTGGCCGACATCCGCGTCGTCCAGGCCCCATTGCCGAAACCGCGCGCGCCGCGGGTGGCGATAGTGACCGCGGCTGATAAGGTTGCGTTGCCGGCTGTGCAGGACGAGAACTTGCGTGCGGCATTGGAAAAGCTGGGTGCCGGCATACGCGCGAAAAAGCGCGTGGCGAAGCAGACGTAGATTTTTGCGTTGCTGGAGATCGGGGCGGTTGACGCTCGAGCTTGGTTGACGGGGCGCGGTCGTCTCAACGGAAGACTTCGGATGCCGGCTTTCGACGCGTTCAACCTGGCACGTTTCGTGGACGCGCAAGCGTCTGTTTACGTCTGCGTGTTGGCCGAACTCAGCGCCGGTCGGAAGCGCTCGCATTCGATCTGGTATATCGTCCCACAGTTGCGTGGGCTCAGTCGCAGCGAGACGGCGCGGCACTCCGGAATTGCTTCGCCAGACGAGGCGGTCGCGTATCTTGCCCATCCGATCCTGGGCCCCCGCCGGCTCGCATGCACAGCCCTGATGTGTGAGATCGAGGGCCGCACCCTCGCGGAAATCATGCCGTTCCCGGATGATCTAAAGTTTGTTTCGTCGATGACGCTGTTTGAAGCGGTGGCCCCCGACCCCGCACCCTTTATCGCGGCACTGGACAACTTCGCCGCCGGACGCCGCGACCAACAAACACTTTCCTTGTTGCAGTGCTCTGTCGGCTCTCGCTGAACCGCTCTACCCGACCTTCCATCGATGCCCCCGTGACGCCGCCGCGATCACCTGCTTTACTCTGCCGAAACAAAAACCAACCCATCTGCGGGACACCACCCTCCATGCCCAGAAACGTCGAAGCCACCGTCGGGGGGCAGGTCCTCAAGCACCTCGTTCAAGTCGGAGACACCATCACCGCAGACACCGAAGTGGCGCTGATTGACAGCATGAAGATGCACATTCCGGTTGTCGCCGAGCATGCCGGCAAGGTCGCCAAATGGCTCGTGGCCGAAGGTGCCGCTGTCAAAGAAGGCCAAGCGCTCCTCGTGTTGGAGAGCTGACATGACCTGGCAGCCCGAACTCGACGATATCGCCAAGCGCCTGAAGCTTGCTGAAGCCCTCGGCGGCCCCGAAAAGGTGGCCCGCCACCGCGCCAACGGCAAACTGACTGTCCGTGAGCGCATCGACGGCCTTGTTGATCCGGGCTCCTTCGCCGAGATCGGCGGGCTCTCCGGCTTCCCGGAATACGACGCATCCGGACAGCTGTGCGGGTTCACGCCCGCCAACGTGCGTTGCGGCCGCGCGACGATCAATGGACGCAACGTGTTCATCACCGGTGACGACTTCACGGTGCGTGGCGGTGCCAACGACGGCGGCCTGCGCGACAAGTTCAAGTTCGCCGAGACCGAAGCGCGGCGCTGGCGCATGCCGCTTGTCCGCTTGGTTGATGGCACGGGCGGCGGCGGCTCCGTCAAGCATCTCGAAACCATGGGCCGCACCTATCTGCCCGATGTGCCCGATATGACGAAAATTCTCGACGCGCTCTCAGAAGTGCCCGTTGTCGCTCTGGGGCTTGGGTCGGTGGCCGGCATGGGGGCCGCGCGCGTTTGCGCCAGCCACTACTCGATGATGGTGTCCGGCACCTCGCAACTGTTTGCCGCCGGGCCACCCGTCGTTGCGCGCATTGGTGAAAACGTCACTAAGGAAGAACTCGGTGGCGCATCCATCCACGCCAAGTGCGGCACCATCGATGACGAGGTCGCCAGCGAAGTGGAGGCGTTTCTGCGGGCGCGGGCGTTTCTGTCGTATCTGCCACAAAGCGTGCACACGCTGGCCGAACGTCAGCCCACCACCGATCCCGCTGACCGGACCGACGCCAAGTTGCTGAGCGCCGTGCCGCGTGACGCCCGCCAAGTCTACCGCATGCGGCCGATCCTAACCTCTGTGTTCGACAAAGACAGCTTCTTCGAGATGGGCAAGGCCTGGGGGCGTTCGGTCATCACCGGGTTGGGACGCCTCGACGGATGGCCCGTCGCCATCCTTGCCAGCGATCCCTATCACTACGGCGGTGCCTGGACGGCGGACGCGTGCCGCAAGGCCATCCGCCTTGTTGATCTCGCCGAGACGTTCCATCTACCGGTCGTGCACTTCGTCGATATCCCCGGCTTTCTCATCGGCACCGAGGCCGAGCGTTCCGGCGTCATGCGCTATGGCACGCAAGCGCTCACGGCCATCCGGCAGGCGCGCGTACCCTGGTGCGCGATGATGGTGCGCAAAGCCTTCGGCATGGCGGGGCTCAGCCAACGCAACGGTACCGAGGCCTTCGTGCGCTACGCGTGGCCGTCCGCGCAGTGGGGCTCCTTGCCCATTGCTGGCGGCGTCGACGCCGCCTATCGCGCTGTCATCGAAGCCGCCCCAGATCCGGCCGCCAAACGCCAGGAAATTGAAACCAGACTGGAAGCGTTCCAAGCCCCCGTCCGCACGGCTGAAGCCTTCGGCGTCGAAGGCATTATTGATCCGCGCGAAACCCGCCGCTATCTGACCCAGTTCGCCAACATGGCCGCGCCGCTCAGGACCACCGGGCGCACAGGGTTTGGCTACCGGCCGTAGCCAGGTTAATCGGATTCTGGTCGGACGCGTGGCGTGCCCGGCTGATCCATGCTAGCGGCGGTCTTTTCCTGCTCCGGCCACTGCACTGAAGGTTCTCCGTGCCTAACGTTTCTGCTCGTGACACCATTCGGCCGCTGCGCGCGAACCGCCGTGACTGGATGCGTACGCTGACGGCTACGCCAGCGAACCGGCATGAGTGGCCGTTGCTGGCTCCCATCGCCGCTCTGATCTCCGGCTGGCTGATCATGGCGTGGCCGTGGCTGTCGGGCCGCGTCACGATTCCCTGGGACGCAAAGGCGCAGTTCCTGCCGCAGATCCAGTTCCTCGCGCAGTCACTCGCGCGCGGCGAAAGCCCGTTCTGGGCCCCCTATGTGTTCTCCGGCCAGAACCAGATTGCCGACCCGCAGTCGATGATTTTCTCGGCACCGTTTCTGTTGCTCGCCGCCGTCAATGGCAATCCGAGCGCGTGGGCCGTCGATGTCACGACGTTGTTGGCTGGGCTCGCCGGTGCCATCGCGCTGCTGGTGTGGTTTCGCGATCAAGGCTGGCACTGGGCTGGCGCGATCATCGCCGGTCTGGTGTTCTGCTTTGGTGCGTCAATGGCGTGGCGGCTGCAGCATACCGGACAAGTGCTGAGCCTCGCCTACTGGCCGATGGCGATGCTGGCACTGGATCGCACACTGACACAGCGGTCGTATGTCTGGGCCGCAGCGCTCGGCGTGCTTGCAGCCAGCATTCTGCTCGGCCGCGATCAGGTGGCGATGCTGGTGCTTTACCTGCTGGCAACGTTTGCCATCTGGCGCTTGGTGAGCAACGAACAGCCCTGGGATACATTGAAATCAGCGTTTTTACCGCTGGCCAGCGCGGGTCTCATTGCAGCCGCCATCGCCGTCATCCCCTTGGTATTGACGGCGCTGCTTGCCGCTGACTCAAACCGTCCGGCGATTGATCTGGAAGCTGCCGGTCGCGGTTCGTTGCATCCCGCTCTCCTCATCACGTCGCTGATCCCGCAGCTTTATGGTGCCGCGTTCCGGATGGAAGACTATTGGGGTCCGCCGAGCTTCGCGTGGAATGACACCGGCCTCTACATCGCGCAGAACATGGGGCAGATTTACATCGGCGCGGTGCCACTGCTGCTGGGTGTTATGGCGGCTGTACGCGGTCACTTGTGGGCGCGCGAAGTGCGCTTCTTCACGGTCGCACTGGGTTTGGTGACGCTCTACGCGCTTGGCTGGTTTACGCCGGTCTTCCGGATTTTCTACACGCTGCTGCCGGGTGTCTCGCTCTACCGGCGGCCCGCGGACGCGACGTTCGTGATGGGTGCGCTTGGCGCTGTGCTGGCCGGCTATGCCGTGCATCGCCTGTTCGAGAAGCCATGGGAAAAACTGGAGTTGCGCGCCTGGCTTGCCGCCGGCGCGCTGATCGCGCTTGCACTGGTTGCAGCGCTCGGCCTCGGGCTCTCGAAGGACCGCATCAACCTGCTGGCATACCCTCTGACCGCAGCCGTTGTTGCGCTTGGTCTCGGGCTTGCGGGCATCGCGATTGCGCGCTCGCGCATGGCGCTGGAACCCTGGGCGGCGGCATTGATCCTAGGCGGTGTTACCACGCTTGATCTTGCGTGGAACAATGGCCCATCCACATCGTCTGGATTGCCACCTTCGGCCTATGAGGCACTGGACCCGGCGACAAAAAATCCTGTTATTGGAACGCTGCGTGCCCATGTCGATGCGGGCCGCAGCGACACGCGCCGCGACCGGGTTGAGCTGCTCGGCCTCGGCTTCCATTGGCCCAATGCCAGTCTCGCGCATCGGTTTGAAAATACGCTTGGCTACAATCCCGTGCGTCAGCGCCTTTACAGCCAGGCCACTGGGGCCGGCGATACTGTCGGCCTGCCGGATCAGCGCACGTTTGCGCCGCTGTTGCCGTCGTACAGTTCACCCTTAGTCAATCACTTGGGCCTTCGCTTCGTGGCGGCGGGCGCGCCGCTCGAAAAAATCGATCCCAAGCTGCAGCCCCTGACGTGGCAGCTCATCGGGAAGTCCGGCGAAGCCTGGATCTACGAGAACGAGCGTGCCCTGCCGCGCGTGAGTTTTGCCCGGCAGGTGGTCGCTGCCGATTTCGGCGCATTGCTGCAAACCGGCCAATGGCCGGCGTTCGATCCAGCCACCACCGTGCTGCTCGACCAACCGCAAGGCGCGTACTTCTCGGCGGGTGGCGCGACCGGCGGCATGGACACACGGGTGCGGGTTGTTGCCTACCACCATGGCAGCGTCGAGATCGAGGCGACGAGCGCGACCGGAGGCTACGTCGTCCTCAACGATCTGTGGCATCCGTGGTGGTTTGCGACTGTTGATGGTCAGCCCGCCCTGGTCGAACGCGCCAATGTCCTTTTCCGCGCAGTCGAAGTGCCGCGCGGCACGCATCGTGTGCGCTTCCAGTTCCAACCGCTGCGCGGCGCTTGGGCGCAATTGAAGTTGAAGCCGTGAGCAGCACGGATAGCAAACGTTTCACCAAGCAGACGTTGCCGCACAGAACCTGCGTAACCTGCGGGCGACCCTTCAATTGGCGGAAGAAGTGGGCGCGCGTTTGGGATGAGGTCAAATTTTGCTCGGATCGCTGTCGGTCGGGGAAGAGTGGGGCCGGCAAAAGCGGCGGTGCTCTCAAGGCCACTCCGTCGAAGACTTGAGACTGACCAGAAACGTCGCGGCGCTCTCGGCAATGCGTACCTTCTCGGCGTCGGCGAATTTGTCATAGGTCCGCACCATCTGCGCCATGCGCGGGTTACTCTTGATGCGTATGGCGTGTCGCGCAATGAAATCCCAATAGAGGGCGTTGAACGGGCAGGCCTCCGGCCCCGTGCGCTGCTTCACATCGTAGGCGCACGACCCACAGTAGTCGGACATGCGATTGATGTACGCGCCACTGGCAGCGTAGGGCTTCGACGCCAGCAGTCCGCCATCGGCGAACTGGCTCATGCCGATGGTGTTGGGTAGCTCCACCCATTCAAACGCGTCCGCATAAACCGCCAGATACCACGCGTGCAAGGCCTGCGGTGAGATGCCAGCCAGCAGCGCGAAATTGCCCGTCACCATCAAGCGCTGGATGTGATGGGCATAAGCCTCCTCGCGCGTTTGCGTGACGGCCTCGCGCACGCATGTCATTTTCGTCTCGCCGGTCCAGTAGAAGTCGGGCAAGGGCCGCTGGGCATCCAGCGCGTTCGAGGCCGCGTAGGCTGGCATCTTGAGCCAGTAGATCCCGCGCACGTATTCGCGCCATCCGATCACCTGCCGGATGAAGCCTTCTGCGGCATTGAGTGGCACACGGCCAGCACGATAAGCAGCCTCGACCTTCCGGCACATCGCGAGTGGGTCCAGCAGTCCGCAATTCAAATACATCGAAACGATAGAGTGATAGAGGAAACGCTCGCCAGTGAGCATGGCATCTTGGTAGTCGCCAAAGCGCGCGAGACTGCGGTCGACGAAGTGGTCGAAGGCTGCCTCGGCATCGGCGCGAGTGACGGCAAACCAGAAGGGCTCTGCATCGCCGAAATGATCCGCAAACCGCGTTTTAACGAGCCGCACCACATCCCGCGTGATTGCGTCCTGTTGGAAGTGCATGGGCTCCGGCATGAACAGATCGGCTTTGGCCGGCTTGCGATTGTCATGATCGAAATTCCAGGCCCCGCCGGCGGGCTCTTTGCCATCCATCAGCAGCCCCGTTTTGCGCCGCATCTCGCGGTAGAAGTATTCCATGCGCAGCTGCTTGCGGTCTTTGGCCCACTGCGCGAATTCGCTGCTCGCACAAACAAAACGGGTATCTGGCAGCACATCGACCGGCACGTGGAACCGCGTTGACCACGAGCGCACCGCCTCCAGAACGCGCCACTCGCCAGGCTCGGTAACGACAATCCGCTCAGGCCGGTGCGCGCTTACGGCGCGCTCAACTTCTGCGGTAAAGCTGCCAGTATTACCGCTGTCTTCAAGGCGCGTATAGGCGACGCGCCAGCCCAGCCGTTTCAGCTCTTCAGCAAAGTGCCGCATGGCTGAAAACAGCAGGATGATCTTCTTCTTGTGGTGACGCACATAGCGCGCTTCTTCCATGACCTCGCACATCAGGACTAAGTCGCGCGCGGGATCGCCTGCGGCAAGACTGGAAAGGCCCGGCGACAGCTGATCGCCCAGCACCAGCACGATGTTGCGGACTGTTTTCGGTGGGGGTACGCGCGGCATGAAGCATCCAGGTGGTCGGTGGCACGGCCGCAGGGGCTACAAAATCTAGGCCTTCTATCTCGCTCGCATCCGGCGGGCCGCTCGCCGCCGCCACACCCATTGCAGGGCAGGTCGCGCGTACAAAAAGCCACGGTAAGCCAGTTCCGCAGCCTGCCGGATGCCGGGCAACAGCACGATACGCCCCAGCCACCGCCAGCCTGGCAGTGTGAGCCATAGCTGCGCAAATCCCGCCGCGCCCGACGAGATCGTTCCATCAGCGCCCCGTACATGGAACCGAGCCAGGGCTGCGGCCGGGGCAAGACCCGCAGGAAGTTCGGCCGCAGTGTTGCTCACGTCGACGAAAGCCAAACGGTCTGCACCGGCACAGTTCTGATAGACGCCGATTTCTGCTCGGCAGAGCGGGCAACCGCCATCGTAGTAGACGGTAAGGTCCTGCCCGTTGCTGTCTTTCGCAAGTGGCACGGTAGTCGTTGGGGGCGATGACATCGCGCACCTCGCATTGGCCGACGGTCATCCATGCGATGACATTGACAGTCTATCAAAGCCGTCCGGCTGACCCTAACGCCAAAGTGCCTCACGGCATTTAGAGTGCTTCCGGGAAAAGCATGCCCTCGGACTTGATCCGTGGGTGTGAGCGGTTTTTCCGATAAGAAGCACGACAAAACAAAGAGCTAGGGTCGTTCTTCGATTCCAACAAGAGCGGAACGACCCTAGCGGCTCACCCGATGCCGGGCGCGTCCTCGGGGTGTCCTCGGGGTGTCCTGGCGGCGGCCTGGAGGCGACCTGGATGCCAATCCCTTTTTGCGCACGATCCCAAAAAGAAAAAGCCGCAGCGCCGACAAGCGACACTGCGGTCTTTCGGGAATTCTTGCGTCTTCACACCACCAACTTTACTTGGCCGGTGAGAACGTCTTGAGATAGGCGATCACGTCACGACGATCCTGCTCGTCCGGCAGTTTGAAGACCATTTTGGTCGCGCCAGCGGCCAAATCGTCTTTGCCTTTGCTCGTCAGGAACCCCTTCAAGAAGGGTGTCGGATCTTCCAGGTACTTGAGGATCAGGTCTTCAGTCCAAACCAAACCATTCGTTCCGGACGCCTTGTTGAGCTCCGAATAGGCAAAGCCTTCTGCTGTGCCGGCCTGTCGCCCAATGACACCGGTCAGGTTGGGTCCGATCAAATTCTTGGCCTCTGGGCCGACGCGATGGCAGGCCATGCACTTCTTGAAAACTTGCTCACCATCCTCCGCCTTGCCGGCTTGCGCCAGGGCACCTGTGCTCCATAGCGCCACAGCAGCTGCAGCAATTGCGACTTTCTTTGCCATCATCAACATTCCTCCTGAGGACCTCTTTTGACTTGGCCTGAGCCTACGTCACAGCCGCCGCACAAGCCAAGGCGTGCCAGCCAGCTCTCAAATAGTCTGAACGCGGGCCGTTACCGAAGACTCTGTCACCGACCCACCTGCTCCAGCATTTTAGTGCCCTGGTAACCCACCGCGTGCCACCGAACTTATTCAGCAGGATCGTTAGGTTGCATGCGGATTACGGCGCTTATCAGAACCGGTACGGGCTTTGCGGGCACCCGGATCACCAAATTTCTAAAAATCCAGTGATCCGAATGCCATTGATCCAAGCGTCGGCAATTCGAACATCGATGCCAGATCGCTGCGTGTTACCGGCTGTAGGCCGCCGGTGCGATGTTGTGCTTGATGGCCCACTCGTACCAGTTGTCAACGACGGTGCCGGTCAGCAGGATACCGATGCCGCCCGTCAGCGGGCAGAGGACAGCAAACCACCAGGCCCAGCGATGGATGGACTCCATGGTGGCGTTGAAGCCCATGGTCCAGCGCCAGAAGAGCGCCGCCCGTTCCGATGCCGTTCCACGATCCGTGATCTGTTCGATCTCACGCTCACCGCCGTATCGGCCAACGGCCAGGATGGTCGCTGCGTGCATCGCGAACAGCAAAGCGGAACCGTACAAGAAGACAATCGAGAGCATATGGAAAGGATTGTAGAACAGGTTTCCGTAGTTGAGCGAAAACGAATTCGTCCAGTCCAAGTGCGAGAAGATGCCGAAGGGCACAGCCTCACTCCAACGGCCCATCAAGATCGGACGGATAAATCCCAACACCAGAAAGAGCCAGATCGCCGCCGCAAAGCCCCAGGCGACGTGCGTGCCCATGTTCAGCGCGCGCGCACGCCGATACATGCGGACCCACCACAGCATGACCGACATCGTGAGGAAGAAGCCAGCGAGCAGCCACCAGCCGCCTTCCTGCATGGGCGGGATGCGCAGTCCGTATTTCGCCGGCGGCGGATCGAGGGTGAGATAAAACAGCCGCCGCATGAACTCGATCGGGCTGTAATTGACCGATGCGAGCATGTTGAAGCCGATGATCTCAAAGGCGATGAAGCCGCAGATCAACGAAACGGTGCCGAAGATGCCCAGGTAGTTGGGGCCAAGCTGCGCGTCACCGAGCTTGCCGAACCAGTAGACGTGGCGGATGGATGGCGTCCGCTTGTCGTCTTCCTTGGGCAAAGCCACACCGAGGTCGTCCGGTCCGTGCACCTGAACACGCGTATAGATATTTTGATAAGCCAAAGTCATCGCGCGCCCCTCACTTACTACGCCAGATGGGAAGGTTCAGATACCAGTTCCACCACTCAGACCACGGCATGTTCTCTGGCCACAGTGGGCCGCTGATGACGATGCACACCGCACTCCAAAAGCCAGCATTGAGGGCGAGCAAGAGACCGAGACGATGAACACCCAATGTGCCGATCGAATAGCCGATCGTATCGCGGAAATAGGAGTTCTCATGTTCGGGAGCCTTGACGGTCTGGCCCTTCGGCGGATTGGTTGCCGATAGGATCAGTCCACCGTGCAACGCCAGCGCAAGGCAGGTTGTAAAGAAGAAGCTGATCGCGATCATATGCGCGGGATTGTAGTGGAAGTTGCCGTATTGATAGCCGGTGTAAGACACCCAATCGAGGTGAGAGATGATGCCGTACGGAAATCCATAGGACCATGAGCCCATCAGCACCGGCCGGATGACGACCAGCGTGAAGTAGGCGAAGATTGCGACGCTGAAGGCAAAGGGCACATGATAGCCCATGCCCAGCTTGCGACAGATTTCCACCTCGCGCAGCGCCCAAGACGCAAATGCGGCGAGCGCGCAGACCGTCACGATTTGCCATATGCCGCCCTCAGCGAGGGGCGCAAAAGCAAGGCCGTACTTTACGTCAGGTGGGTTGATGCTGATTTTCCAGATGTTCCAGGTCGGGCCAAGGGCTGCGCCCCACACGAGCATCGCAATGCCAATGGCGGTGGAAAAGATCGCGGTGACACCGAAAAATCCGACGTAGAACGGTCCGATCCAGAAATCAAAAAGGTCGCCGCCGACCAATGTGCCGCCGCGGACCCGGTATTTCTTTTCAAAACTGAGCATCGACATAGGTTGCTCCTTGGCTGCCTGTCACATGGCTGGTCACAGGAGGTGGGCAGCGCCACTCTGATCGAGCCTGGTCCGAAAACACTGCAATGGATCTTGATTGGATCGT
>JANNEU010000263.1:0-35711 GCA_031379035.1 Hyphomicrobiaceae bacterium
GCGCTGATAGGCGCGCGTCACTGCTGAACCGACGACGTGGCTCAAACACAACTCCGCAATGTCGGGATGCGTCGTCGTCGTTTCTGCTGCCCAGACGCGGAAACAGGACCGGAAGCCGTGCGTCGTCGCGTCAACATCCATCGCCCGCAACAGCATCTCAAAAGCCATGCTAGACAGGGGTTTTTTGGTTTTCTGACCGGGGAATAGGTGGGCGTCTGGCGATGCCGCCAACGGTGCAACGTGATCAAGTATTGCGAGCATATCCGGCGTGAGCGGCACCACATGGGGCTTGCCGGTCTTCGTTCGCAGCGCCGGGACGGTCCAAAGATTTGCCGCGCGGTCGATCTCGCACCACTTGGCACCCATCACTTCGCCGCTGCGACTGGCCGTAAGGATCACGAACCGCAAGCCCAGCGCAGCCATGGCGTTGCGTTCTGTCAGCCGCGCCACGAATGAGGCCACGTCGGCATAGGCCATGGATTTGAAGTGTCCGCGTTGCAGTTTCGAGCGCGGCGGCAACATGTGTTTGAGGTTGCCTTTCCAGGCGGCCGGGTTCGGACGATCCGAGGGGAACGCGCCATGCACGCGGGCCGCATCAAAAACCTGTTCCATGCGACCACGAACGCGTGACGCGGTTTCGGCATGCGTTGTCCAGATTGGACGCAGGCACGCCAGCACGTCGGATGCTGTGAGCGAGGCAACCGGCCGGTTCCATATCGAGGCGGCATGCACCTTCAAAGTTTGAAGCCATGCGGCGCGGTGCTTGGCGTTGCGCCAGCCGCTTTGCTTGTCTGCGTGAAGGTTGGTCGCGATCTCACTAAAGGTGGTGCCGGCAGCGCGTGCACGGTCCAGCTTTCGGGCGTCGATAGGGTCGCCCCCGGCCGCGAGTAGGGACCGGGCGTCGGCGGCTATTTGCCGGGCTGCGGCTAACGACACGTCGGGCCATGAACCGAGCCCCATCTCGCGTGAGAGGCGGTTGCCCGATCCGGTGCCGGATTGGCGCTTGGTCTTGTAGGTGAATGCCCAGCGCTTCGCCCCGGTTTCGGTGACAACCAAATGGAGATTGCCACCGTCTGCATGCCGGCCAGCCGCTTTCACGGTTTCGACGAAGCGGGCGGCAAGGCGGTGGAGTGATCGGGCCATGGTGCGGTCCAGGGTTCGGGTGGGTGCGTCGGGCTGGCATGGGTGACAATCGACCCATGCCAGGACCCATGCCATTGCGCTGGATTGTGCGGTTCGTGACGGTCCGTGGCTAGAAGTTCAGAATGCTTGTCCACTTGAAAACAATAGGGAAAATGGTTCGTGATGGTACGTGGCTAGAGGGTACTACGTCTGCCACCCTCTCCGCCATATGTCATTGATTTATAATTCTGATTACACTTGTTGACTTCAAGGTTGCCGGAGCACTTCATTGGCGCTTACCCTGCCATGGCGGCGTTTGGTAGTCACCGCCGCGCGGCCCCCGGTCTCAAGACCACGCTAAACTTCGCCATGTCCTTGGTGTGGGCCTTTGCGTTGATTTTGGGCCGCAGATGAACAACGGTCAGCGCGCGTCGATGGTCGCGCAGTCGGTAAGCATTCAGCTGATCGCATTGGCATGAGAGATGTCAGTGCTTCGATCCCGCCGACCCACACGTTGCCGACCCACTACTTTGTCCAAAAGTCGATACGCTTTCGGAGGTCGCAAAGCCAGCAAACCGGCACTTGGTTCTGGTTATCGCACCCGAGAACGCGACCGCAATGTTACGCTGCACTGTGAGCCGCGAGGCACGCGCGCAAGCCACGTTGGCGAGAGGTATGATCAGCCAGACCTCTGCCGTTAATAGTTAATTAAGTATTCGATACCAATCCCGAGCATTGTCGATCAGCTAGGCCCACCGCACGTTTGTTTTTTTGTGGGTCAATCATGTTCAAGCCACCGATTTCCGCGTTCGAAAATGCGACATCGCCTGTTCAAAATCAAGAATTGCCAGTCAAAAGCGATGCGGCGCTGCGCCGTGTTTCTTCCGCAAGTCCAATCGCTAGGGCGCACACTGAGCTTGCAATCTGTGAATTTGCCACGATTTTTTTGACGGGCTTGTTGTCGAAATTTTTATATCTCGACCTGTTCGTTGCGCATCAACCTGACTGGCAGCCCTATGTGCTCATTGCGTTCGCAGTTAGCGCCGTTCAACATATCACTTACGGACAGATGGGCCTTTATGAGATTGATCGGCTCACAGATATCGACCTGAATTTCGGCAAGCTGTTCGGCGGACTGATAATTGCATTTCTTATTGTGTTGGGTGTTCTTTACGCAACCAAGCAAGCGGAGGACGTTTCACGTGGTTGGACATTCACGTGGCTGGCAATGGCATCCGTCGTCCTGGTGTATGTTCGTGCGAGCCTGACACGCCGCATCCGGCAGGCGATGGCAACCGGCCGCCTTCGCCGCCGGGTCGCGATTGTTGGAACGGCGGCCTACGTCGCCGCTGCTGGAGAGCGTGTTAGGGCAAATCAAGGTGCCGCCAACGACATTCATCTCTTCGCGCTGCAGGTTCCTGCAGGTGACAGCCGGTTTAGCGGAAACCCTGCCGATCTTGAAACAGCCATGCTGCGGCTGCCCTATGACCGCATCATCGTTGCGATGCCAGCCGACGACACTGCGAGCATACGTAGTATCGTCCGGGCACTTGGCTCCTACACCACCGACCTTCTCCTCTGTACCGACCTCACGAAGCCGATCGTCAGCACCGCGAGCGCGCGGCATATGGGCGGCCTCCAAGCCGACGTCGTACATCTTATCCCTGGCTCTGAGAACCAATGGATCGTCAAACGTACTATCGACGTTATACTTGCAACCATTTTGCTGCTGATCCTGTCGCCGCTCTTCTTGATTGTCGCCGCAGCCATCAAGCTGGAAAGCGCCGGCCCGGTTATCTTCAAGCAACGCCGTTTCGGGCAAAATAATTCCGTATTCACAATATTTAAGTTCCGATCAATGGTGGCTGCAGAAGATGGACCGGTGGTTATCCAGGCGACCCGCAACGACACGCGCATCACTCGCGTCGGCCGTTTCATCAGGGCGACAAGTATTGACGAGTTGCCACAGCTCATCAACGTGCTGCTCGGTCAAATGTCGCTTGTCGGGCCCCGACCACACGCCATTGCCCACGATCAGATCTTCGAACAACAGTCCGACCTTTTCTCCCGGCGGCGTCGCGTGAAGCCCGGTATCACAGGATGGGCGCAGGTGAACGGGTTTCGCGGCGAGACAAAGGCACCGGAAGATGCGCGCCAGCGCATGGACCACGACCTTTATTACATTGACCGCTGGTCTATCTGGTTCGACATCGAAATCCTCGCACGCACCGTCTTTGTTTTTTCGAAGGGCGCGTATTGAGCGGCATGATCGTTGCAACCACCAAAGAGTTTTTTAAGCGCGGACGGTCCGGTCGATTTGCTCTGGCTCAAACCTTTTTTTGCCAACGCCGGCACAATCGTAACGGAGTATAGCCAAATGACCCGAGCGATGGCCGTCGTCGAAGGCGTTGCGATCAACTGCGAAGCGCTGGTTCCAACCGCCATGCGCATATCAAGTGATTGCAACAACGAGCTTTCGTTTGGTGTTTTCACGCTCAACCTTGACCATGTGGTTAAGCTGCGGCGCAGCGCCGAGTTCCGTGCGGCCTACCGCAAGGCGCGTTATGTAACAGCTGATGGCTACCCGATCGTGTGGGCTGGCCGCCTCAGCGGCGCTAAAGTCGAGCGTATCGCAGGCTCAGATCTCGTGATCCCGCTCTGCCAAGCTGCAGCGCGCGCCGGTCAGCCCGTCTATCTGTTCGGCAGCACCTTTGCTTCGTTGGCTGGCGCAGCTCGGCACCTCAAGAGTACAATCCCAAAACTTGAAATTGCCGGGGCGCTCTCGCCGGAGCCGCAGTTCGAAGCGACATCGGTCTCTGCCGAGATCTACGCCCGCCATATTGCGGAGTCCGGTGCCAAGATCTGCCTCGTTGCCTTGGGTGCGCCCAAGCAAGAGATATTCACGTCGCGCGCCGTTAGCCAGACGACAGGTGTAGCATTCGTCTGTATCGGTGCGGGGCTCGATTTTCTCTCCGGCGCGCAAGTTCGCGCGCCACACTGGGCGCGCAGCATCGGTGCGGAATGGTTGTGGCGGCTGTTGAGCGACCCAGCGAGGCTGTGGCGCCGTTATCTCGACTGCATCGTCGTCTTGCCAATGCTGCTTCTTACCAGCCTTTCGGCAAAACGCTTCCCCCCGCAGCCTTTCAATTGAATCTCAACATCCGATGTGGCTTACGCAAAGACTAAAGACCACCCGCAACAAGCGCACTTCCGACGGGCGTCGATTTGCCTTCATTGAGGAACTGCGCGGCGTCGCGGCATTGGCGGTGGTGCTTTATCATGCCCATGAGGGCCGCCATATTGCCCAAGTGATGACAAGCCTGCCGGCATGGGCGCAATGGCCCATTGAGCATGGTTATTTGGGCGTTGCTGTTTTCTTTGTCTTGAGCGGTTTTGTTGTTGCGCATTCGCTTGCTGGGCGTGATGTCACAGCTGCTTTCGCGTTCAGGTATCTCACACGCAGATTTCTACGACTGGCACCGCCGTACTGGGTTGCGATCATGCTGGTGATCGTATTCGCGATGATCTCCGACTACGCGATTGCAAGCAGAAAAATAGCCGCGATTACGCCCGGGCAAATCGTTGCGCACTTGCTGTATTTGCAGGACGCGTTTGGCTATTCGCAAATTAGTCCCGTCTTTTGGACGCTTTGCCTCGAGATACAGTTCTACGTCGTTTTCGTGGCGCTATTGTTCTTCGCGCGCCGCATGGCTGGAGCCTCTGGCACCGATGACTGGACGTTGGCTGTTCTTGCGGCGTCTGCCCTGGTGAGTGCAATGTGGCCGCTTGGCCTTGTCGATTCCAAGCCTTGGGCCACAAGCTTTCTTGTGATGTGGTACAGCTTTCTGCTCGGTGCCGGTGCGTTCTGGAGCTGGCAGCGTCCGCAACTGCAACCGTTCTTTCTGGCCTTCTCGGCGCTGCTCTTGGCCGCCGGGGTAATTTTACAGAACTCGACGACGGTGACATGTTCACTGACCGCGCTTATCCTCTGGAATGCAGCTCGCTGCGGATTTCTTCAAGCGGGCATTGGATGGCGCTGGCTGCAAATGCTCGGCGCAATCTCGTATTCCCTTTACCTCACGCACAACGTCATTACCGGCGCGACAGTCCGTGTCGGCCATTCACTGACAGGTCATTCACTTGGCTATGAGATTTTTTGGTGGGCTATTGCGCTGGCGGCATCGATTGCAGTTTCAGTTGCGCTCTGGCACTGGGTTGAGAAGCCCAGCATTAGCCTGGCCGGACGGGTCAAGCTCGGTGACGGTTCACACAAGACGGCCACTGCAAACGCATGGCCGAACCTCAGCAATTTCCCGCAGATAAGTAACGCGCAAGGATTCAACAAGCCCGTTATGCTGTGTGTGTCGGGAACCATTGCCAGCGACATCAGAGAACAGATCGCGTCAGGCGCGCGGCCACGCGCAGATTATCTTGAATTGGCACGCACCCTTGATGCTGATCTCGTTGATTTTGGGACAGCGCGGGCCACCAACGGTCGCTTTGGTGCCATTCTTGAGCGGCTTGGCGGGGCGAACGTGCTTCTAGCCTACACCTGCTGGAGGCGGCGAAAAGTCTATAAGGCCATCGTCACCGATGGTGAACAGATTGGCTTGCCTTTAGCGGCGCTACTCAAACTGACACCTGGAATTCGTCCACGCCATCTTATGATCGTCCACGTCCTGTCGGTACCCAAGAAAATGCTGTTCCTTGACTGGCTCGGCGTACAGAGCTGCATCGACAGGTTTGTCACGTACAGCCACTGGCAGAAGCAGTTCATAGAGCACCGCTGGCAATTGAGTGCTGATCGCGTGGCTTGGACGCCTTTCATGGTGGATCACCACTTCTTTGCGCCCGACACGGTCAGTCCAAAACCAACTAAGCGCCCGCAGATATGCGCCGTTGGCCTGGAGCGACGCGATTACGCAACCTTGTTGGAGGCTGTGCAAGGACTGGACGCCGACGTTGTTATTGCGGCCGCGTCGCCATGGTCAAAAATCAAGGATACGACCTCGCAGCAGACGCTGCCAAGTAACGTGACGGTCAAAAGCTTCAGCCAATACGACCTGCGGCAATTGTATGCCGACAGCCAATTCCTGGTCATGCCGCTGCAGCCCGTCGACTTTCAAGCCGGAATAACGGCCATCCTAGAGGCCATGGCGATGGGCAAGGCAGTGGTCTGCTCTCGTGTGCCGGGGCAAAGCGACGCCGTTCTCCATGGCGAAAACGGTCTCTATGTCGATCACACTGACCCGATGGCACTCCGCCGTACGATAACGCTGCTGCTCTCGCAACCCGAACTGGCCGCCCAAATGGGAACCAGAGGTAGGCAACGGATTGAGAGCCACATGAACCTGGATCGGTATGCGCAAGGGTTTGCAAAACTGGTCAACGACACCGTCGACTCTGGCAGCAAATCAACGGCATCGTCATTGGCCAATAGCGCGGGCAGCATCACGCCCCAAGCGAATATCTGACAGCGTACCACCGATCGTCGCGCTGACGGCTCGCGTATGGAAAAGGAACTTCTCAAGTTCCACACTGTCGGCGTTGGCTACGTAGATTGCGTCCTTGTTCCGGATCGAGAACTGCTGCGTAAAGAAGAAGACCGAAGGATCTCTGTAGTTCGCGCGGTAAACGGTCGGGACGAACTTATGGTCCGCATTGAACTTGCTGGTTTCTACACCCATGCGTTCAAGCGTTTCACGCGCCTCCATGCGGTAGATAAAGACATCGGACGCGCTGGCGCGAGAATCAAGCAGGCCGCCCGCTTTCGCCATCGCCTCATTCAGCGTCAACTTTTCCTGCTCAAACGAAAACAGACCAGTCACTCCGGCGGTCTGACCACCGGCACCCAGGGCACCAACCGCCACGAATTTCTGCTGCTCGCGGTGAACGTAGATCGTGTCGCCCGCCCGGACGTAAATGTTCTCGCGGGGGTCATGGATCAGCGCGGGGAAATAGACAGTCGAATTCCGCCCCTTCCGCTGCAAGACTACGAAAGTTTCATAACCGGGATATTTCAGGCCACCAGCGCGGGCGATGATGTCCAATACCCGCTCGTGCGGGCGGATCTGAAATTTGGCCGCGATGCCGTCCCCAAGAATTGAAACGGATGTTCCCGTTTGCTCGCCGAGCGTCACAACGGCCTGCGGCTCCACGGCACGTTTGGCCAACTTCTCTTCGATTTCAGTCTTGATTTGCTCTGTTGTCCGTCCGAGCGCGCGGACCGGTCCTGCATAAGGTACGGAGATTGTGCCGGAGCGGCCCACGGTCTGCGCCGGTAGAGTGACGAAGTTTCCGGGCCGCACACCCGCTTCGGTTGGAATGAATAGTCCGCCCGCTGCCGACTCAAACACCGTCAATTGTATGACATCGCCCTCACCCACCTTGATAGCAGGGGCAGCCTGTTGGCGGTCGCCAAATGTGCGAAGGAACGATCCAGGCCCGAGGTCGCGCGGCAGCGCATTGAGCACCTGCTCATTGATCTCGACCAGCGCATAGTCGAAAACAATCTTATGCCGATCACTGACCAGGCTCGCTGTTGCCCCGGTCGTGATGGCCCTATTTGACGGACCATCAATCGGTAGATTGGTACAGCCGGCCAGCACAGCGAACGCCGGCAACCAATATAGCTTTGTCAAATTGCACCCGTGTCCGTTAATGCGCGCACGTCGAATCAAACTCTGACTCATCGTTAACGCAAACACCGGAAAGTGAGTCTTGAAAAGGTGTGGATAACGTCGGACACCTGAGAAAAGCGATACCTGTGCCTCAGGCATCACATCCTTCCAGACCCCGAGTCGCAGGTTTTCCACAGTAGAATGCTTGTGCAGATACCCAGCACGAACGTTAGCTCTTGACTAAAGCCACGATTCTTCAGTGACGTTGATTGAGGCGTAACCCGGCGGGCGGCAAACCATGCCGTGCTCCGTGACAAGAGCTGCGCCTGATTATCTGCGCGCCACGACTTCTTCGAGCAATGCCTCGAGGCGAGCGGCAGATGCGGTCCAGCTATAGGCCTGCACAATCCGCTGACGACCACGCCGGCCGAGAGCGGAGGCCTCTCCGGGATCCGCCAGCAACCGCAGCACGGCGTCAGCAAATGTGCGCGGCGTGTCGGCGAGCAGCACGTCACGCCCCTGCATGAGGTCGATGCCTTCCGCGCCGATGCTTGTTGCTACCACTGCTCTGCCTAGGGCCATGGCTTCCAAAACTTTGAGGCGGGTGCCGCCACCAATGCGCAACGGAGCAATGACGACCGCTGCACGCCCGACCTCGGCAGCGATGTCCTCCACAAACCCCTCAAATGTCACACCGGGCCTTTTCTGCGTGACAATATCGTGAGGCGGTGCCGGCCCTATAACACGCAGTTGCGCTGTTGGCCGCACCGCGCGGATTAGCGGCCAGATATCAGCTAAAAAATAGCGCAGACCATCGGCATTAGGAAAATAGTTGTTGGCACCGAAGAAAACAACGGATTCCGCGTCTGGTGGGCCCGTCGGCAATGCAAACTCGGTGAGATCGACGCCATTGGGAACAACGACGCAGCGCACACCCGGCACTGCAGCCTCGATCATCGCTTGGTCGCGAGGCGATGTTACGGACACGCCGCTGGCACCGCGCCAAATTGCTTGCTCTTCACCCCGCAGTTTTCGCCAATTAGCTTCCAGAAACGTACGACGCAGTGGATTCAACGAGCTGGCTGCGCTGCGATACTGCAAGTCGTACTCGATGTTGTGCTCGTCAACCACACAAGGCACTGTTGTATGTAACCCAGAAAGGTTCACTGCCATCTGCGAGAATTCGACGACCACAGCGTCGAAAACGCCGCTTGCCAGACGTTCGCGCAGTCGCGCGGCTAACGCTTCGTTGCGATAGGCCGCGTCGTCCCAGCTTCGAGCGCTGAGAAGTGAGCGTAGTTGAGCGGATCGCTTGTCGCGGCCCTTCGATGCAAATGCTGGCTGGTCAAAGAGCTCCGCATCAGGGAACAAAGCGCGCGTTCTCTCACGCCATTCCTCCAGCGGGTCGACGGGATTATGCAAGGCAAGCAACGAAATCGCGTGTCGCTTGGCGAGCGCATGCATAAGTCCATGGATGCGGCGTTGCCCGCCAAAGGTCGGCGGGCTTGGAGCGTAGGGTGCGACGAAAAGCAGTTTCATTGCAGCAAATTGAGTTTCGAGCTGAGGTCATGCCCGGCGGAAAGACCGATCAAGCGGTTATGCCAGCACTTTGCGCCGGGGAAGAAAATTCATAAAACAAACTGTCAGCGCTGACCATCGGAGACGTATTTAAGCATGAAGGTAGGCATGAGCCTAGTGTCGCTCGCCAGCATCGCCGGCGGGATTGGACTGCCAGCGGGCCGGGGTGCGATCAAAACAGTTGCAAACACATCAACTGACGTTGCGTCTGGGTGATGGCAATCTATCCGCCTGCGAAATTGATGTTGCAGATCAGACTGCAGAACAAAGCTTTGCCGCGTTAATCAGAGTTCCGCAATCTCTATGCACATGGTTCGAGCCACCATAGCAAAGTGCAGTACATGCTGTTATGTATATTGCCTGCCCCCGATGCGAGCCTTTGACTAAACCCACTGTGCCACGTCTCAGATCGCTCCGATGATCACTTCCTGCAAACGCAGGCCCGCGTCCCGATATAATTTTTCTCCGACATCTGACCGACACGGTCTCCTGGGATTTTGTTATTACATATGGCAAAGATTGTTTACTTCGCAGGTTCTCCTGACCGCCGCAAGGGAGCACATGCGAGCCATCCTAAGGGCGTTCTGGGTCCAACAACATCGCAGGAGTTGCGCAATCGTCTCACAGCCAGGGCGCTCGCTCAGCCGTTCGTCGTGGCGCATACCGGTGCAAGTGCGCTTGGCTTGAGATTATTCGGCCTTATTCCCTTTCTCTCTTTCAGCTACATTCTGACATTTATCCATCTTCAGGGTTATTTGTTTCCCGACCGGCGACAGAACCGTGGTGAGGTTGCGCCCAATCTCTTCAATAGAAGCTTCTGGATTTGCTTGGCTTTGGCGACCCTGTTTCTTGCAGTTTACTATCGCCGGCAATTGGAGTGGGGGCGTCTGAGCTCTCCCTTCTGCCTCAGCTTGGCTGCCTTTCTCGCATTGGCAACCGCCAGCGTCTCCTGGGCTTATAACCCGGACCTTGCCCTCAGCAGAGTTTCGGTTGCCATTATCGTGGTTCTTACCATTCTCTTGCCATACATGGGGCGGGCTCCGCAGTACGACACAGTCAAGGGACTGTATCGCTGTTATGTTTTGGCAGTGTTCGTCAGCGCACTATTTGTTGTCAATGAAGCCCCGATGCTCACAGCGATGGGGGCTGTTTTTGGGTATCAAGGATACTTTCCTTTCAAGGGGAGCCTAGGCCAGTGCGCTGCGGTAGCCTTGCTGTTTTCGATCTATGCGCTGCGTCATAAGGGCTGGGACCGGGCCCTAGCGCCGATCGTCATCATCATTTCGCTCTGGTTGATTGTCGTCAGCAACTCAAAGGGGTCTTTGGCACTTTTGCTGGTATCGCCGTTCCTGGCAGCCCTTGTGCTCAGCATCCGCTGGGCGACGAAAGCACCGTTGATCGCCGTATGTGCCGCCTGCCTGGCCGCCTATTTTCTGACGACGCTGGTGGTCAATGATCTGGCTAGTAAGATTTCTTACTCGCTCTATGGCGATTCAACCTTTACTGGACGGACCTATATTTGGCAGTTTGCCGAGTGGCAAATGACGCGTTACCCTTGGCTTGGCTGGGGATTTCATTCATTTTGGCTGGTGGGGCCCAAAGCACCGAGTGTCGTGGAAGCACCTGAATGGATCAGCCGCATGACCGGCAGCCACAGTGGCTACCTAGATGTTCGGCTAGAGACGGGAATTCTCGGATATTCGTTGTTCATTGCGTTCCTTGCGGCAACCATCCATTCAATCGACCGCGTCGTACGCAAAGATGGCATGCGCGGATGGCTGCTGCTGTCGATTGCCTTCTACGTCATGACCACAAATATCCTTGAGACGATTTGGCTTTATAATGACCCCTTGTGGTTACTGTTTTTGTTCGTGGGGGCGGATGCGCTGCGCTTTTCAAACATAGAGCGTGTACCCGGTCGGAGTGTCACAAGGCAATACGGTCCGCGGACACTGAAGCTACGTCGGGCTTCCACTGCATCGTCCGCGTGGCCATTTTTGATTGCGCGCAAACGTTGATGCTGGCCTTCATCGGCTTGCCGACTTGATTCTGCGGCCGACTGCATTCATCGAGCGGCCGCGTCGCTGCCGCACGACTGACCATCGTCGCGCTGCGGGTAAAAACTCACTTACCGAGCTTTCAAATCATTTCGTTTTCAGTTCGCTGAAGGTCGCCGAGTTGCGGCTGCAGATACCGTAAGATGGATGTTGCTACTGCTACGGCATTGGGGCCTTCGAGATAGTTGAAATGGTTGCCGCCTGATACAACGTCGATCGCCAAATCGGTGGCATAGTCCGTCCAATAGTTGTCCAACCTGACCACGGTGCCGTCGGACGCAACCGCGCGGCCATCATCAAGCGTGCAATCGACCTGCAGCGGTGGGCGCAGCAGCAGTACCCGTCCGCGATAGGGTTTCAGGGCATAGCTCTGGTAGCACTGACTGATTGCGGCCTCCAGCTGACATTCCGCCGCCGTGCGCGGGCTCTTGCCGATGGCTTTTTTCAGTCGCTCGAGGTCGCGCCAGAGCCGGCTTGTGCCGGTATCGACGATCAACGAAACTCCCTTTTGCTGGAAACCGTTGGCCCGCCATTTCAGTTTATCGGCAAACGAGAGGCGCGGATTGGACGGCGGAATGGTGTCGAACAGCACGACCAGTCCGACATGCTGGCCAACGGCTGTCAGTTGCTGTGCCATTTCATAGGCTGCGACGCCACCGGCAGAATAGCCTCCGAAAAAATAGGGGCCTTTTGGTTGATACCGTCGCACTTCTTCCAGAAAATCGCGCGCCATTTCTTCAAAACTGGCGTGCGGTTCCTCACCCTCTTTCAGACCACGGGCCTGCAATCCGACGATTGGTACATGAGCTGACATGGCACCCGCAAGATCACGCAGGTTCAGCACATTGCCGCCGGCACCGGCGCAAATATACAGGGGCAGATGCGTCGTGCCGCTGTTCTCGCGGATCGGAACCAGAAACCGATATGCAGGCCCGCCGCTCAACTCACGCACTCGACCCATCTGCATGTCTTCGACCGTGCTGGCCAAAGTCTCTGGCGTTGGGTTCTGGAGCAGCGACGAAATCGCCAGCGACAGGCCGTATCGTTGGTTGATTGCATGAAAGAGGCGCACGGCACCGATTGATTGCCCGCCGCAATCAAAGAAATTCGACGTCCGACAGACATCAGGCTGCCGCAGCACGGAACAGAACTGCTCGACCATGAATTGTTCGGTCGGTGAGCGCGCGGCCTCGGTCGTTTGCGCGGTCGCCTTGGCTGGTGCCGTCTCGGCAAGCTGCGGCGTTCTATTGAAGCGGATCTTGTGATCCGTGTTACCATCGACAATGTCGCTCAAGAGCTGGAGAAAACGCTCCATGTATCGGGACACTGTCGCGTCCGCGAAGAGTTGCCGTTGGTATTCGACATGTAATTCGAGCCCCAGCGGCCGTTTGATCAGACCAAACTTCAATTCGTGCGGTGCGTCGATGCCGACCGGCTTGCAAGGCGCGACCACGACGTCGCCCGCCGTGACGTCCACGACGTATGCGTTCTGATACACGAAGAATAATTGAAAGAGTGGGGTACGCCCCTTGCGCGAGGGTGCCTCCAGGTCTTCCAGCAACAGGTCGAACGGATATTGGGCATGCTCGAAGCACTCGACTGACGTCTCGCATGACCGTTGCAAGACATCCTGCAAAGTCGAGCAGCCCGTGAGGTTGGTGCGGACAGGTAGAATACCCGAGAACGGGCCAACGACGCCTTGCGTATCTTCGCTGCGATTGGCGACAGGGGATCCGAACAGAATGTCCCGGCAGCCGCTGATATCAGCAACGAAAGCGGTGAAGGCCGCTGCAGTCACCTGATAGGCCGTGAGACCCTGCGATGCGCAGAAGGCTTGCAGCCGCTGCAGAACTTTCTCGGGAATGGCCTGTATCGCAACCGCCGTCTCGCCACGCCGTCCGGGTATCGGTTCACGGTCCATCGGAATGTCGGCGATCGGCAGCGGGCCTTTGAGATTTTCCAACCAGAATGCCCGGTGTGCAGAGGCAGCCGTCTCCGAGAGCCAGGCGTTTTGGGCCGCCGCGTAATCGACATACTGGATTGCGGGAACGTCTGCCGTAGCCTCGCTGCCCGCCGCGAATTGCGCATAGGCCGCCCACACATCGCGCTCCAACAGGCCCAGTGAATGCGCATCCGCAACGATGTGGTGCGCCGTGAGGATCAGGATATTATGCTCCGCGGTCAGTTGGAGAAGCAGCGCGCGCACAGGCGGTTTCTGCAAGCCCGCGAACGGACGGCGGCCCTCAACGGCCATCTCGCGAGCAACGTCTTCGATGCTGGCATCGGACAGAATTCGGACATTGAGTTCAAGCGATGGTTCGTTCTGCACGCGCTGATAGACAACGCCATCAGTCTCGCAAAATCCTGTCCTCAGTGCCTCGTGTCGCTCAGCCAAGGTGCGCAGCGATCGACCAAGTGCGGCGACGTTGAGAGGACCTTTCACATCCATGCACGCGGGGAGATTGAAGGCGGCGCTGTCGGGCAGTAGTTGCGCCAATCGGAAGAACCGTGATTGGCATGCGCTGGCGGGAACCAGGAACGTATCTTCGTCATCACTGGGTTTACTTGCGGCACAGTCGGCGAGCGATACGACGTCACTCGAGACTGGTGGTATCGATACGTCGGCCAGCCGCGTTGCCGGCGCACGGATTGTCGCGACAAACATGCGATAGAAAACGTCGAGGAAGTACTGCGCCTCACTCTCAGAGAATTTGTCGGACCTGTACTCCAGCGAAGCGCGCCAGCCGGTCTCACGCTGAACGACGAAGAAAAAGAGATCGTGCAGTGGGCCAGATGAGATGGACGGCAGCGTGCGCAAGGTGCAACCGTAAAAAGTGGTCATTGCGCCAGTGTTGCCGCCAAATGCCTGCTGACAAAGAAGACCGACAGAGTATGCAGGCTCAGGAATGGCATCACCGCGCTCGCGCGCGAGGTCACACAGAAACTCCAGTGGCAACGCTGGCCGAGCTAACGCATCCGCTGTGAGCAGGGCAACACGGTCATGGATCTCACTGAGTGCCGAATTGGGCAACACGGGCACGCGCAGAAGTATCGTGTCGACCGTTGTACCAATGATCGGTTCAATTTCTGGAGTATTTCGCCCGCTCATGGGGGCCCCAATGGTTACGTCCATGCGTCCCGTCAGTCGATGCAGTGCCGCGACGCAAGCGGTCGCGGCGATCACGAAGGCCGTTCGGCCGGTCGCCTTAGATGTGTCCGCGAGCGCGACTGCGATGTCGGGCGACACGGCATGCGTGACAATATGGCTGGCATCACTCCTGGGACTGGCATCGCGGTCGGTCAGCACATCAAATCGGCGGTAATCCTTGAAATCACCGAGTAAGTGCCTGGCTTCATCGATAACCGTCGGATCAGCGAGGCGTGCGTTCAGCCACCCGGCGTGATCTGCGGGCTGTAACGACGGAACGGGCAGCTCGTACTCCTGCCCTGCTGCCAGCGCTGCATACTGCTGCGCCATTTCCTTGATGATCAGCTCAGTCGACCACCCATCGATAAAAATCTGATGGAAGGTCATCGTCAGAATAAAAAGCTCGTCCCGCAACCGCAGCAGATGAAACCGATACGCGTTCGGCTTTAGTAAATCGAACATGAAGCGGCTTTCGCTGGTCGAAATCCGCTCGACGTGGCGTTCCTTGTCAGCTTCGCCGACGCCGCTCAGATCCGTCTCATGAAGGTATTCGAAAACGCCGTGGTACAAAGCTGGCGAGGCCGCGTCATGGACGACGATGACAGGCCCGTTGGATGTCGCCTGACAACTCGACCGCAACGCCTCATGGCGCTGAACGATCCTGATGACTGCCTTGCGCAGCAGCTCCGGCGTCAGTTTTCCCGCTATTTCGACACGAAACGCCGCATTGTAGCGACTTGTTGGGGTCGCACAGGCCGCCCATAAGCGCCGCTGTTGCGGGGTCATGGCGTATTCAAACGTCAAGGGCGCGTCGACGTTACTCGCTTGATTCGGATCGATTGTCATTTTAGGCTCAATGAGAATAATTAAAGATAGGCGAGCGCACAAAACAATTCCAGCATCAAGTAACCGGTCTGGCCCTGCCTCTTCAATAGCCGGGATACCATACGGTTAGCTGGCGGCTGCAGTATTGGATTATGAGTTAATGAAATGGAGACGAAAGTGCCTGTCTTTTCATCATGGACAGCGACGATAAGTCGGAATCGGCTGGTGCAAAGCGGCAGCGTCCTGGCTGTGTTGCTGGTGTTTGGAGCCATCTATTTTTTTAGACCGTTCGGCGCAACGGGCGCTGCTCCTGTGATGACTGGAGTTGAAGCATGCTTGCAGGAGTCCTCAACCAAAGCCGCCGAAAGTTCCTGGACAGTCACTGTACGGGGCGAGCAAAGGCATTTCAGGGTTCTGCAGCCATCCAATACGATTAAAGGAAAAGCATTACCTGCGATCTTATTTTTCCACGGGTCTGGCGGGCGATGGGAGGATGTGCGCTGGTTTAACCTCTACCGTGGTGAATTGCGCAACGAGGCTGTGTTTGTCTCGCCGACGGGCCATAACGTTACAGGAGGCTTTGGGTGGGACCAGTCTTGCACCGGGCCGGATATGGAATTCGTTGACGTCATTCTCGATATGCTGCCGCGCATCGCGTGTGTGGACACCACAAGAATTGTTGCATCGGGATTCAGTTGGGGCGGAGATTTCGTGAACGATGTCGGCTGTTGCCGCGGCAACCGGCTGAGTGCCATTGCAAGTTTTGCCGGCGGCGACATGGGACCGAACGGAGGCTATGCGGCGGTCCTGGCGGATTGCAGCGCTCGCACTCCGCCGTACATTCAGGTCTACGGCGCAGATGATAAGGCTTATCCTGACGGGGCCTTTGCCGGCGTAACTGGAAACTTTGCGAAACTTAGTCAATGTTCGGAGCGAATTTCCGACGTTCAGGGCTGCCGCAGCTATGAGGGCTGTCGTAACCCCGTCATCGCTTGCCGTGTACCGGGCATGGGCCACACTGTTGACGAACGCGCCGCAGCACTGGCCGCGCGGTTCCTTAGATCCTCCCTCGGACTGCGATCGGCTCGTCGCAACTGATCGTTCGTGTCAGAGCGGATACGTCAGCCAGAGGGACGCACGGGACATCAGACTGGTGTGCGACGCAGTTTTTCGCGAGGGATCGCCTTGATTTCCATCATTCTAACTCCTGCGGATTGTGGGGTTTTAGCCGCTTCTGCGATCGCTGCGCGTACCGAGCGTTTCAGCATCAGCATGCGTGGCGTGACGCCGAGGCTCTCCTTGTTTGCGCGGGAAACGATCTGGAAGATCTTGAGCGAGTCGATACCAAGCTCGAACAGGTTATCGGTGACGCCGACACGGTCAATTGCCAGCGTCAGCTTGACGATCTCGAGTAACTTCCTTTCGGCCACCGTTTCCGGCTCGACGATGTCGCGATTTGAGCGTTGCTCACGCTCAATCTCCAGGAGCCGAATTCTGTCAATCTTGCCATTTGGTGACAGTGGCAAGGCCTCAAGAATGATGAGCGACACCGGTAACATATAGCCCGGTAGTTTGCTTGCAGCGTGTTGCATGATTTTCGCTTGCGTGACGACGGCAGCCGGAGCCGTCGTGCAGAAGGCAACAAGCCGCTCGCTGCCCTCGCTCTTATCTGCGACCACAACGGCTTGCCGTACGTCACGTACTTCCTGAATGACGCTTTCGATCTCGCCCAGTTCAATACGGACGCCGCGGATTTTGACTTGATGGTCGATGCGCCCCAGATGCAGGAGGCGGCCGTCCGGCAGCCAACGGGCAAGGTCACCTGTTCGATAACGCAGACCATGGTTGTGCTGCACAAAGCGTTCGGCGGTGAGTTCGGGCCGATTGAGATAGCCGCTGGCAACACCGTCGCCGCCAATCCAGAGTTCGCCAACTTCACCGACCCCGAGTGCGCGGCCGTCCTGGCCGACGATATGGATCTGCGTATTTGCGATCGGCCGACCGATGGTGATGGGCTCGTCGATGGTCCGGACTTGTTCGATCGTTGACCAGACGGTGGTTTCTGTCGGGCCGTAGCCGTTCCACAGTTTGGCAACGCGGGGCAGCAGGCCTTCGGCGATGTCACGCGGCAGTGGCTCTGCGGTTGAGATCGCGCGCATGCCCGGCGCGCCTTCCCAGCCAGTATTCAGCAGCATGCGCCACGTCGCCGGAGTAGCCTGGAACAGCGTAATAGCACGTTCGGAGATAAGCCTGACAAGCTGGTCGCCATCGGTGGTGGCGGCCGACGGTACGACTTCGATGCGCGCGCCAACCAACAGGGGCAGGAACAACTCGATGCAAGAGATATCGAACGAGATGGTCGCGATTGCAGCGAAGACGTCATCCGGCCGGCATTCGAGTTCGCGCGTGCAGAACACGAGCAGGTTGACGAGGGCACCGTGATGGATCGGCACGCCCTTGGGACGGCCGGTCGTACCGGACGTGAACATATAGTAGGCTGGATCCGTCGGCACGATGTCGATCCCGGGATTTGCATGTGCTGATCGGCTTGACGCACCGGCATCAAGAGCCAACCGACGCGCCGATTGACCTTCGACGAGGGTTTGTAGGTTTTCCTCGATGATGATTGCCGCGACCTTTGCGTCGCTCAGAATAAAGCTGAGGCGATCCTGCGGGTGTGTGGGATCGAGCGGCACGTAGGCCGCGCCGGTCTTGAGAATGCCGAGCAGCGCCGCCAGCATTTCCGGTGTGCGCCCGACGCAGATGCCAACTCGCATGCCGCGACCGATGTCCATGCCGATCAGCTGATGGGCATACCAGTTGGCGCGCGTGTTGAGGGCCTCGTAACTGAGCGTGATGTCGCCTTGCGCTACAGCGATGTGATCTGGCGTTGTGCGGGCCTGCTCCTCGAACAGAGTAACAATGGCTTTGGCCGGATAAGAAACCGTCGTCCGGCGGTTCCATTCGGTGATTTGCGTCAGGGCCACCGCGGTGGTGACTGTGGGTGCAGCGTCAAACAGGCCCGCCAGCGCGTGGTCTGGTGCCGCCATCGCGGCCGCGAGGAGTTCCGTGTAATTCTTCATCCAGCGTTGGATCGTCGCCTCGTCGTAAAGGTCCGTGTTGTAGTCGCAGTACGCCGCAAACTCGTTTTCGCTGTCGACCAGGTTCAGAAAGAGATCTGGATTAACCCCGGTTTTGGCGTTCGGCTCGATGGTCGCGGTAAGCCCTGCGAAATTTGCGCCGCGTCCGATCTGCTCCAAGTTAAAGTGCACTTCCATCAGCGGCAGCCGACCGGGGTGGCGCGGCATGGCCAGTTTGCGGACGAGCGTGCCGTAGGTGTAGCTCTGATGGTCGGTGGCTTCGAGCATGCGATCACGCGTCGCCTTCAGCAGTGATCGGAACGTGGCGGTGTTGGCCACGGTGGTGCGTACCGGCAAGAAGTCGACGCAGTGGCCAACCAAATTGCCGGACTCGATGGCAGACTGCCCCGCTGTCGGCACGCCAACCACGATGTCTGTGCTGTTGGAAAGCTTGGCCAGCAAGGCGTTGAAGCCCGCCAAGAGCACCATGAAGAGCGACGACTTTTCGCCAGCTGCGAATTTGCGACACAGACTGGCAAACTCGGCCGGCATCTGATGGCGCGCGGTTGCGCCAGCGAAACTTCGGGCCGACCCGCGCGGACGATCGGTTGGCAGGTCAATCGGCTGCGGCTTGTCCTTGTACAGCGCAAGCCAGTACGCTTCTGTCGAGCGTCCGTCGATGCTGGTGGCCGCGGTTTCGCGGGTCCGGGCGTAATCCGTAAAGCGGTGCGCCTCGGGCAGCTTGACCGGTTCGGCCTTTGCCTGCGCCGAGTAAAGTGCAGCGAGTTCTTCCAAGATGACGTTGGTTGACCAGCCGTCGCAGACGATATGATGAGCCGTCATAACGAGCGCGTGATGGGCCTTGTCGAGCTTCAGCAGGGTCCAGCGGATCAGCGGTGCTTTGTGCATATCGAAAGCGTTGCGCGCGTCCAAGTCGAGGAACGTTCTATACGCTCTGTTGCGTGCGGTTTCGTCGAGTGGCGACAGGTCTCGTTCGACGAGCGGAACATCGAGTTCCGGCGCAATTACCAGACGCTCGCCGTCAGCGTCCACGCGCGCCCGTAGCGCTTCATGGCGCGCGACGACGGAAACCAGGGCCGTGCGCAATGATTCGATATTCAGACTTCCGTGCAAGTGGACTGCAACGGATTCGTTGAATGCCGTCGAGGCTGCCGGGTCGAGCATCGCTGCCAGGAAAACCTCGCGCTGCGGTTCCGTCAGTTTGCATGTTGGCTGTAACGCCGGGGCCTGCAGGACGGCGACTGTCCGAGCATTTTCGAAGAAATGGGCTTCCGCCATCTGCCGCGCGGCACTTTCGAAGGCGGCGACGATCTGGTCGATGTCTGCGTCCGAATGTGCCGTCGTCAGGAAGCAGGGGAAACCTTCGCTGGCATGAATACCGCGCTCCCTCAGCAAATAGTAGAACAGGCCTGCCAGACGCTCCTCGGCGGGCAAGCGGAAGAACATAACGCTTGAGAAATACGCGACACGCGCTGGCACACCCCAATGCTCGAAGACACCGTTGATGCGCCCGACCAACGCGGCGGTTCGGGCCGTCAAACGTTCTTGCAACGCAGGTCCTTGCGCTGCCAGTTCCTTGAGCACTGCCTTGACCACCGACAGTGTGAGTGGGTGACGGACGAAGGTCCCGGCAAAAAAGGTGACGCCAACTTCCGGCACCGACGCGTCGCCGTAGGTCCATGCGCCACCGTCGAGCGCGTCCATGAATTCGGCACGGCCAGCGAGAACGCCGATCGGCATGCCGCCGCCCAACACCTTGCCGTAGGTCGCAAGATCGGCGCGAATTCCAAACAATGCCTGGCAACCGCCGGGGTGGGAACGGAACCCGGTTACAATCTCGTCGAAGATGAGGGCTGTGCCGGATGCGCGGGTGACTTCGCGCAGGTCCTTCAGGAATTGAACCGGTTGAAAATCCGGCCGGCGGCTTTGCACAGGCTCGACAATCACCGCCGCGAGATCGTGCGCGTTGGCGCGTATCCACGCGAGAGCGTCCGCCGTGCCATAGTCCAGTACGGTGACGTTGGCGTTGCTTTCAGGCGGGATGCCGGGCGCGATGGGCCGAGCATTTGGACGGCCACCGCCGGCGGTTACCAGGACTTCGTCGAACATGCCATGATAGTCGCCCGCGAACATGACGATCCGGTCGCGGCCGGTGACGGTTCGGGCGAGCCGGAAAGCGGCCATAACGGCTTCCGATCCTGTGTTGCAGAACGTCATGCGCTCGTTGCCGGTCATGTCGCAGAAGAGCTCTGCGACCTCACCGGCGAGCGGCGTCTGCGGGCCGATCTCCAGTCCTTCGGCGAGCTGGCTCGACAGTGCCTTCTCCACGAAGTCCGGACGGTGGCCGAACATGATCGGGCCAAAACCGTTGAGCAGATCGATGTATTCATTGCCATCGACGTCCCATAGGCGCGACCCCTTTGATCGGTCCACGACAACGGGGTAAACGATTTCCTTCCAAATATTGCGGAACCCGGCGGCGACACGCGGATCGGCCAGACGTTGGCGGTGCGCTTGCGTTTGCGCCTTCGATTTCGGAGCGCGCTTGGTCATGCGTTCAACAAGCGCGTCCAGGTGCGCCTTCTGATGCGGCGTCAAACCACTCGCGCTCTTGGCTCTGGCGGCATTGAATGGGCCAAAGGAAGCGACTGCGGTCGGGGCTGCCGCAGAAATGTTTGCCTGGGCGGGGGCGAGCGTTGCGATCTGCAGGGGCGGCGCGAGCGATTGGACGGGTGTCTGCAGCGGCAGCGGGGTAGTGGCCGCGCCGATGTTACTCGCTCCGAGTGACTTCAGGGCCTCAAGCTGGCTAGAAACGAGCGTGCCGAACAACTGCAATTGCTCCCGCATCAGCAGCTCGGCTCCCGATCCAGAAACGGGTGCGGCCGTCTGAGCGTTAGCGGCCGACGGTATTGCAGCGGGCGACGCTGGCGAAAATGCCGTGGTTGCAGCATTTGAGCCTGGCGATGAAGTTGCGAGCATCAACGGAGGCTGCAACCGTGCAGGAGCCGATGGCGCACTTGCAGTTGGGAGTTCGATTTTCGGCGCGCGCGTTTCGATCCAGTCCGCGAGAGACGCAAGACTGCCCTGTTCGTCCATCAGCTGACGGAACGCGATCTTCACGCCGAGTGATGACTGGATCGCGCGCGCCGCTTGCGTCAACAGCAACGAATCGAAGCCCAGATCGAGGAATGACAGGCTGTGCTCTGACGCCGAGAGGGCGCGTCCGGATACGCGTTCGAAGATCTCGAGAAGGCGCGTTTCCACGGCTTGGCGCAGCGCAGGCACTGCGGCAGGTTGCATCGTAAGTGAAGCTGTAGGGGCCATTTCTGTCAGTCCAGACTTTGTAGGTTTGACCCCGATGTGGGGTTGTGCGGTCGGGTGGCTATTGACGGTTTCTGCGCTTGCTTGAGGACGGTCGATCCAATGACGGCGGCGTTCGAAGGGATAGGTTGGCAAGGGAACACGGCGGGGTGGCACCGCATTTGCGGCAGACATTGCCGACCAATCGAGCTCGCATCCGACCTCCCAAAGGCGGCCGGCTGCCTTAAGCAGGGTCGAGTGCTCCGCTTCGGACGAACCGCTTGCTGGCATCGAGGACACGATTAGCTGCTCGGCCAACCCGGGATTTTGACGCGCGAGCTGGGACAGCGCCGTACCTGGGCCGACTTCGACAAGGGCAACCGATTTATTTGCCCGGAGTTTCGAGACCGCTGCAGCAAACGCGACTGTCTCGCGCATATGGCGCGCCCAATAGTCGGGGTCCGTCGCCTGCATCACGCTCAGCGGCTCGCCCGTTAGTGTCGAGATAATCGGGATTTTGGGTGGTTCTAGTCGCACAGAGCGCACCAACTCGCGGAACGGAGCGACCGCTGGCTCCATCATCGCCGAGTGGAACGCGTGCGATGCAGGCAACAACCGACAGGTGATCGCTTCGCTTTCGAGGAGGCTTGAGAGCGCATAGATCTCATCAGTCGGACCGGCGATGACGGTCGCCTGCGGTCCGTTGACGGCCGCCACGGAGAGTGTGCCGCTGAGTCTGGACACCAGCGCGTCCGGTGCGCAACGAACTGACAACATCCGGCCGCGCGGAAGCGCTTGCATCAACCGGCCACGTGCAGCGACGAGCTTGAGGGAGTCTTCGAGGCTTAGAACGCCGGCCCGGCAGGCAGACACGAATTCGCCGACGCTGTGACCCACCATCATAGCGGGTCGCACACCCCACTGGTCCCAAAGCGCTGCAAGCGCATACGAAACCGAGAAGATCGCCGGCTGGGCAAACCACGTTTCATCGACCGGCGCGCCATGTTCGCGCAGTAGACTTTGGAGCGGTGTTTGAAGGATTGGGTCAAGGATCTCGTTGCAGCGGTCGAACGTGGCGCGAAAGACAGGCTCATGCGTGTAGAGGTCGCGCGCCATGCCAGCGTGCTGGGCACCTTGACCTGGGAACAGGAATGCGACTTCGAGGTTTTTTTGCGCGCGAATAGTGCCAGCCGACGCCGCCAGCGCTTTGCGCGCCATTGATGCATCGCCAGCGACGCATGCAAACCGGTGTTGGAACGCCCGTCGCCCGGCCTGCAGTGTCCACGCAACGTCGCCGAGGTTGGGCGCACCATCAGCAGTCAATGCGGCCGCGAGATCAGCCTTCCGAACCGTTAACGCCTGCTCGGTGCGCGCCGAGACAGGCAGGAGCACGGCACGACCCTCAACGTTCGCAGCCGCGCGCGCAGGTGCCTCTCTGACGGTCACATGGACGTTCGTGCCGCCGACGCCGAATGCGCTCACACCGGCGTATCGCGGTTGCTCTGACTGGCGTGACCAGGACTGCATGGAGGCGGACAAAGTAAACGGGCTGCCAGCCAATTTCAGGTGTGGATTGGGTTTGTCGAAATGCAGCAGTCCCGGCACGATCTCATGTTCCAGAACGAGCAGCGTCTTGATGAGGCCGACAACGCCGGCTGCGGCATCGAGATGGCCGAGGTTCGCCTTTGTGCTGCCAAGCCGGCAATGCGCTGTCTTGTCGGAGGTTGCGCGAAACGCCTGCACAAGCGCGGCGAACTCGATCGGATCACCCAGCGGCGTGCCCGTGCCATGGGTTTCGACATAACCGATCGCATCAGATGGTATGCCGGCCATTGCAAGAGATTGCTCGATTACTGAAGCCTGGCCGTGGACGCTTGGCGCGGAGAACCCTGCTTTGCCGCCGCCATCGTTGTTGACGCCAAACCCGCAGACGACGCCCCAGATGTGATCGTTGTTGGCGAGCGCATCCTCAAGCCGCTTGAGGACGACTACGCCAGCACCACTGCCGAATACGGTGCCATCGGCAGCGGCATCGAACGGCCGGCAGCGGCCAGTCGTCGAAGCCAGACCGCCTTCGGTCGCGATGTAGCCGCGCGCTTGCGGCAGCGTAATGGAGACGCCGCCGGCAAGCGCTATGTCGCACTGGTTGTTCAACAGAGCCTGGCAGGCTTGCGTGACCGCGAGCAGCGAGGTCGAGCAGGCGCTAGCCAACGTTACAGCGGGCCCTCTGAGGTCGAGCTTATAGGCGACGCGCGTTGCCAGGAAATCAGGCAGTGCGCCAACCAGCTCGGCGTAGGAGCCGACCTGATAGTCGCTGGTGAACTGACTGATGCGTGCGCGGTCGCCACCGACGTGTCGCAGTAGATACGTATTAAGCGATGCACCGGCGTAGACGCCAATAGCGCCATCAAAGGCTGCCGGATCGCACCCTGCTGCCTCCAGCGCCTCCCAGCAGCATTCTAGAAAAACCCTCTGTTGTGGATCGGTCAGCTCGGCATCGCGCGGCATCATGCTGAAGAAATCAGCATCGAACATGTCTGCGTCGCTGAGTATGGAACGCGCCGCAACGTAGTCAGGTCGACTACGGGTGGCGACGTCGAAATCATCTTCGAGCTGGTCTGTTGTAAAGCGGCTAATGGCCTCGCGGCCGCCCCTCAGGTTTGCCCATAGCTCAGCAATGTTGCGTGCACCCGGGAAACGCCCGGCGAGGCCAACGATGGCGACGGCGGGTGCGTCTGACGCTGCTGGTGGTATCGTTCCCATGGTTTCAACTACGATCGGGGTTTCATTGGCCGGAAGGCGCGCGCAAGCGGGCGCGACGTGGCAGGCGCGGGGAAGACAATCTGGGGGCGCGTGCCGGCAGCCACTATCTGGAGCAACCGCTGCGCGAACGAATTAATCGTGGGATAGGCGAACATTTCAACGATCGACACCTCCATGCCGAGACGCCGCTGCGCCTCCGCATGGATCCGCATCATCTTGAGCGAAGTGCCGCCGAGATCGAAATAGTTGACGTCTCTGCTGCAAGTCTCGCAGCCAAGCACGTCCGCCCAGATGGCGGCAATAACATCGGCATTGCTCGGCACCGCAGAAGTCGAGGGTGATGTGTCGCTGGTCTGCACTAGTGCCTCACAAGTTGCATGAGGGCCGCGCGGTCGACTTTGCCGTTTGCTGTCAGCGGAAAGTCAGGCACGATGAGGATCTGTGCGGGAAGCATATACTGTGGCAACTCCCCCCGGAGTTCATCCGACAGCTGTTGCACGACGTTTTCGGTGCCTGCTGACTTCGCCGCCTTCACGAACGCGATGATCTGCTTGTCGGCCGTCCCGCTGGCGAGAACCGATACGGCGATATCGGCGACCGACGCCGATTTACGAAAAGCAAACTCGATAGCGTCGAGCTCGATGCGTTTACCATCGACCTTGATTTGACGATCGTTGCGGCCGACAAACTCGATGGTACGGTCTGGACGCTGAAAGACAAGGTCACCGGTGGCATACATAAGGGCGTCGTTGCCGCTTGCGTAGGGGTCCGAACGAAATCGTTCGGCGGTCAGGTCCGGGCTCTTGAGATAACCCAAGGCAACGCCGTCGCCACCGATCCAAAGTTGGCCCGTGTCGCCATCAGCGACACGCGTCATGTCGTCATTGAGGACGTAGGCGCAGGTCTTGTTGAGAGCAGTGCCAATCGGAATAGCGCCACGCGTCAGGTCGGCCTGTGTAATGCGGTGGCAAACACTGAATGTCGTCGCTTCTGTTGGCCCGTATCCGTTGATGAAATATGCATCTGGAAAACGCGCCATCGCGCGCGCAACATGCGCGGGCGAGATAATGTCACCGCCGACGGATATCTCACGCAAGCCCGCCAGCGCGTCGATATCAACATCGACAATAGCATTGAAGAGCGCTGAGGTGAAAAACATCGTCGTCACCCCATAGCGCGCGATGGCCTCGCCGATTTGTGCAATCGACAAGCGGTCGCTTGGCACAATGCCAATGCTGCCGCCATTCAACAGGGCACCCCAGATCTCAAACGTGCAGGCGTCGAACGCGAGGGCGGAAATCTGCAGGAAAACTGTGTTTTCTGTAAACGTGACGTAGGTTTGCTCGCGCACCAGCCTGACAACGCCGCGATGCGGCACGACCACCCCTTTCGGCCGCCCGGTCGAACCAGACGTGTACATGATGTAAGCGGGGCTATGCGGCCGTGCTGGACAATCAATTGCCTCGGTACTTTGAGTTTGCGCGCCTTCAATGACGGGGTGGAGAGCGGCAACACGTCCACAACCATTCATTTTGGGCGGAAGTGCAACACTTACTCCTTCATCAACCACGACCAGTCGCGGCTGCGCGTCGTCAAACATCGCCGCAATTATGGTTTGGGGAGTGCTTGGATCGATCGGCATGTATGCCGCGCCGATCTTCAAAATCGCGATCCAAAGAACTATCGTTTCACTTGATCGAGCAGTTGCCGTCGCAACAATATCTCCACCGGTCACGCCCTGGGCGGCCAAGTGTCGTGCGACCTGATTGGTGAGCCGATCCAGATCGACGTAACTAAGATACGAGTCGCCCTCAAGCACTGCCGGACGGTCTGGATAATTCGCCGCCTGTAACGCAAACAGCTCCGAGATTGTCATACCGTTTCAGCACCAGACAGATTGCAATTATGTTTAGGCAATAGTGCCACGCAAAAAGCGCGTTTCATACGATGGAATATTAACAGAGATCAGACAAACGGCCACGCTCCAATTGCGCTTATGGTAACTGTGATGACGGTGGCTGCTGTGCCGCCGCTCTGGCACGGTACGCGGCAGTTCGGGTCTCGCTCACGGTTGCTGAATCGACGTCGGCAGGGACCACGAGGTTGGCATCCTTCGCAGCCACCTGCTCCCCTACCGCTTGAAACACTACGCGCACATTCATTGAAAAATTAACCAATAACGCGATCAGGATGCCTATCGCCTTGGCTTCAGCCGGCGGCAAGTGCAGCCAAATGACGCCTGCAACGGTCCCAGCAATATTCAATGCGAATCCAAGTAGCGCTGCACCAAAAAAAAGCACAAACCGATCAAACCTAAGTTGTTGGTGAAAAACGAACCGACTGGTCAAGGCAAAATTGACGAGCGCAGCAACGCCGAAACTCGCGCAGCCCGACAACAAAACGCCAACCGACATCGTCATGAGCAAAGCAAAACCGCCAACGTCGACTAGCGCTGCTACGCCCCCCGTTATCATGTATCGCAAGAATTTAGAGATGACATCGCGCATTTAACGCTCATGCTGCAATGAATGGGGCGAACACGGGGTCACGATAGGTTGCAAATGTACACCACTCCTTGCTTGGCTTGGACGAGCGAAGCAAAGCCCGCGTTCCAGCACGCCGCGCCGCGAGGCCGTCCCGTTCAGCGCGGTCTCCGATCATCAATGTTTCCTGGGGCCCAACCCTTGCGGAGGCCATCAGCACTTCAAGACCCCTGGGATGCGGCTTGAGCAGTCCGACGCCTTGGTCACCGGCGGCAACGACGTAGTCAGCCACCAGCCCCATAGCGTCGATCTTGGCCCTGGCAGGGTAGTCGGAGAAGACTCCAACCGTGACGCCTTTGCGCCGCAGGCCTGCGAACAACTCCGGCACGCCCTGGTACCTGCATCCAGCAAGGTATTGGAGAGGCCGCCGCTCTATCCAGTCGACAATAATCTGCCGCACCGCGTCCGGGGTGGTGGACGTCACACGCGCTGTCTCGTCGATCAAAGCTTCGTCGAATTGGCTGACCTGATGGCTGGCGTACGCCTCCCGGATCCGACGATACTGAAAGATCACGCGCAACACTTCGGTATCACGCGCTGCGGCGCAATGCAGAAGCATGTCTCGCGCCATCCAGCACTGCAGCGGTCGCTGGCGGTACAGCGTGCCGTCAACATCGAAGACGACAAGCCGTATGCCGTCCCAGTCGCCACGATTCATGAGAGGTGCCGCCGGAGTGTTTTTGGAACTGAAGGCGTCACAACGCGCATGGGACTACCGCTCAACTACCAACTGATGAAGCGCTGGCTCGTAAACACTTCCAGTGCTGGGATATTGGTGAATGTCGCAATCAAAAAGAGTGCAGCGACAACGGCCACCAGAAACATCAGCCGGCCTTCCCTGAACAGCTTCTCCGGTTTCTGCGCCGTTGACTCCGGCAACATAGACATCGCGAGGTACTGCGCGAACAGTCCGATGACGGCTGGTACGATCAGCAAGTACTCGATGCGATACTTGATAAGGAATATCGCAAGGAAGAAGCTGGCGAGCAAAGCATAAACGAAACAGGAGACGGTCAGAGATATCTCGGTGTATCCAGCGAAACTCGCGCGATAGCGTGCCAGGGTAGCATGTCCGTGCGATGCTGTGATCTGCCGGTACTCAGACAGTCTTTTCGCGGCCATCAGGAAGGCACCGCCCGCCCAGTACATGAGAATGATCGAGCTGGGCGGAAGGCTGGTCGGGTCAACCATTGCCCAGCCGATGATTAGGCGCAGCGGATTGTTGATCGATTCCGAAATGACGTCGAGATACGGCAAGTCCTTAGTGCGTATCGGCGGCACATTGTAGGCCAGCCCTTGCAGCGCAAAGAGTGCGGCCGCCAGAAGCATCGTTTCGCTCGCTGCATGGGCGCAGGCAAGACCGACAGCGATAAAGCAAGACCACTCAAGGAGTATCAGATGGCCGCTCAACTGCGATTGGACTGCCGCGCGCTTCGACTTAGTTGGGTGATACTGGTCGAACTCACGATCAAACCACTCATTGATGATGTAGTTTGCTGATGCAATGAAGACGGCCGCAGCGAACCCCAAAGCAATTGAGTAAACCAGGCCTGTGCTTTGGACCCCGCGCAACATGACTGCAAAAATTATACCTGGCACTATGAAGATGTGCTTGGTGCTGTGGTCTAGGCGTGCGATCGCAATGTATGAGGCGATCGTTCCCGGCATGCGCGCCGGGGTGTCAACAAGCTTTTCAACAGTCATTTTTGAGATCCGTGGATCGCTTCTAACTCGTTGTAGATGATCAAATAGATCAACGAGGACAGTATGGCAGACGGGCAGCTTCACCCAGTTACCGATAACTTGGTTGTCAAATTCGCGAAAGCGCGACGCAGAGATTTGTTATTTTATCGTTAACGCCCGGTCGACGCTGGAATATGTTACTAGACTGTATAAGGTGCTGGTTTTTGCGTCACTGGCGAGCGCTTCGACTGATTGTCTTCTCCATTCACGCGTGGCAGTGACCTATTCGGTTCGACGCGATTTTGCACCGCTGATAACTTGGGGCCGAGTTCGCACTTTGCTCACGGAGCCGTGTGCAGTGGCGCTGCAACGGCGGCAGTCCAAACGAAGCCCTCGGAGATGCCAGGAACCGCTGCAGTGATCCGTCGACCACGTCTCAGATTGTTCGGCGTCGCGGCGATCGTCAGCGCGATAGCGTCGGGCGCGGTGCTGCAAGCTCCATCGCGTTCGGCGGTGCCTGGAGACATTGGCGTGTGGGTCAATGTTACACCCGCAAATGTTGACCTGACGAGCCGTCTGGATTGCGACAATTACGGTACGACGACGATCGCGGCCGACCCGGCTCGGCAGTCAGACATTTACACCTACTTCGACTGTCAGGGCATATGGAAGTCGACGGACTATGGCGTCACTTGGTCCGGACCGATCAATACTGGTATCGGCGGAGCCAATGTCAGGGGGGCTGGCGGTCTTGCCATTGCGAGAGGGGCTGAAGGACAACCTCCCATCTTGTACACTGCCGGCATTCGCGGAACGGGCACAGGCTTCTGGAAGTCAACGGACGGCGGCGTGAACTGGGCCCGCTATCACGTTGCACCAGGCGGCAATCGTCAGGATTTCTATAAACCCGAGGTGAACCCGTATAATCCAGCGCACCTGCTCATGGCTGGCCACGAAATGGAACTGGTGGTGGAGAGCTTTGATGGGGGACGCACGTGGGCAGCCATGCCACTTGCTGACGGCATGAAAGGCTTCGCTGGCACGGCTGGCATCTATTTCATTAACACCGGCTCGGCAGACACCACCGCCGTAACTTGGTTATGGGTGGCTCAGATGACCGGTGGGAAAGCTGGAACGTGGCGCACGGCGGCTGCCGGAAAATCCTGGACATTTGTCAATAACAACGAGCGTCCACATGGCGGAATGCAGATCTACCAACCCGATACAAGCGGCGTCATTTACATCGCCGGCGTCTATTCCCGCTCTGGATGGGGCGTGCTGCGCAGCACGGACTTTGGTCAAACTTGGAACCACGTCGGCAAGAGGTCCGCACAAGCCACTGTTTTTGGCACGCCGAGCAAAGTATTCTCTGCGTACTCATGGGCCTGTGGTGTCTGCACCGTCGCCCCGGACCTGCAATCCGCGCCCAGCCCCGGTGCGCATAGTTGGGCAACAGTGCCGACGCCGCCTGAGATGAAAATGGGGCCGGCACAGACAGCGACGGTGTTCGACGGCAACCGCTACGTTATTATTTCAGCAAATTGGCACGCAGGTCTTTGGCGATACGTCGACTGATTGAGCGAAGAGATCAACGCCCGGCTGCCCGCCGCGCCAACATCGTGTCGACACCGAAGGCAGCAAGGATCATCAAGCACGGGAGAATAGGTACCGAGTAGCGTCCGAGGGGGATCAAGAACGCTACGAACACGTTCATTACGACAATCGGGAGCCACAGCAGCCAAGATGGCCGTTGCTCTTTTGCGGCGCGTCGGAGGCCAATGCCCGCAAACACCCACGCCGCAATCGCCAATGAGGCAGGCACAAGGGAGTTCTTTAGACTGGTCATCTCGTACCAGAACGTGAACAGACCCACAAAGATTTTGCGCAACGTCTCAATCGGCTGCGTCGCGATCATGCGCCTGACGACGCGTGCATTGTTCTGCTCGTCAACCACCTCATCCAATTCCCACGTGGTTCCCGCCTCAAGGGCGATTTGGCGGAACCACGCGTTCGACTCGTTTTCTGCATCGGTATAGGGCGGTTGCTTCAGGGTCGCGAATTCCCAACGGGTAAAAATGTAGCCGCGAAGAAACGAATCGCTCGCACCAGGCGTCAACAGCACGAAGCGTCCGTCTGTAATGCGATAGTTCCGGTAAGTCCAAGGAGCAAGAACCACACCCAAGCTGACAAACAGTGCCACTGCAGCAGCAATTTCCTTGGTCGAGCGGCGCCGCATTGCTCGAGCCAGCATAACGAAACCAAATATCACGATACACGGCAGGACAACACCCTTGGTGAGTGTAGCGCACATACCGACAAGCCCCAGCCAGACGCCGTTCAAAACGGTCGGCTGATCGTAAAATCTGACCGACAAGGAAATTGTCGCCATGAACATAAAGGTCAGGAATGTTTCCATATGGAGGTCAGCGACGTAGCGGAGAAGCATTGGATGGAGCGCACAGAACAGTCCCGCAAGAATGCCCGTTCGCACGTTGTAGAGCCGTTGCCCAAGCGAGAGTACCATGAGGCAGGTCGCCACATGCATTAGGCCCTGCAACACCACGACAGTGAGGTCGCCGCCACCAAGCCGATAGATGATCGCGATGAATTCTGGATAGAGTGAGGCCGCGCGGCGGGTGAGTTTAGTCAATCCGTTCTCGATGAGGCCGCGTGCAATTTCACCATAGCCGTAGGGGTCGCCAGGGTTGGCTACGAACGTCTGCAGTCGGAACATCCCAAATACGATGACGGTGGCAGCCATGAGAGAGACAGCGGTTACCAAGAGGCGGGCATGCGCATCCGACCGCAACTGAAAAACCGAGGCAATATTCATCTCTCGCTCCGCAACACCTCTTGAACGGTATCGCCGGAAATAAAGATTGTCTACGAACGTAGAAGAGTTCTCTTAACGCTCGCAATCAACATCGCCGCGCAATTCTGGAACAATCCGGTTGTTTTAAGAAGGTATAAATTCCAAAGCTGCAACCAGACCGGCACTGAGTGCGCTTGTTAAGTTAACCGCCAACCGCTGCCGTAAAACCGGCAAAAATGCTCAATTAACCTGATCAAGCGGCAGCGCCTTCCATATCTCGGGCTAATACTGCACGAACATGTCTACCATTTTGGAGCTGCTATGAAGCCTGATGTTCCAGAAGCGCCGCGCTTACCGCAGCAAGGCGGAGCGCTTTTCCGCAATATTATGCACCTCGGATCTGCACAGGTCATAAGCACTTTACTTGGCTTCGCCCTCACGGCGGCGCTAGGACGCTTTCTTGGCCCTGCCGACTTCGGATTATTCGTTACGATCACAATGATCTGGGTGTTTTCTTACGTCGTTATCGATTGGGGGCAGGCGACGCTCCTGATTCGGGAAGCTTCACGTGGCCGCGAAAACGAGCCGGTTTTCTTCGGCAGCGCGCTCACCTTGCGCATGCTCGGCACTTTGTGTGCAGTTCTGCTGGCGACTATCATTGCGCGGGCGTTCGGCTTCGATAGCAGGATAGCGTGGCTGGTACCCCTGGCAGTTATCATTCAGGTGCCGTGGATCCTTGCTCATGCCTATTGTTACATGTTCCGGTCGCGAAACCGCATGGATGCCGACGCCAGTGTTTCGGTTGTCGGTAAGGGGCTGACACTTGCCGCGACACTGATCGTGCTGAACTTGGGCGGGGGGCTCGCCGAGGTCATATGGGCGCAAATCGTCGGCACTGTTGGCGCGCTCGCCGTAAGCTTGTTCTATGCCCGGCAAATCGGGATCCGGTTTGCCTCACCATCAATGGTCGTTTGCCGTGAATTTCTCATCAAGGGTGTACCCCTTGCGGTGCTTTCTTTCACAGTATGCCTGCAGCCGCTCGTTGAGGTGCTTTTGCTGTCACGTTTGACTTCCCCTGAAGTCATCGGGTGGTATGGTGCCGCACGTAATATTACAGGATTATTTCTATCGCCAGCAGTGATTATGGTTGCGGCGTCGTTTCCAGCGTTGTCACGGGCCGCCTCGGATCTCAATGAGTTTCGCCGCATCCTGGAACAGTCCGGGAAGATCCTGTTCATCGCAGCGTCGTTCGGGGCCGCTAGCCTGTATATTTTCGCAGATTTTGGAGTTGCGCTGATCTATGGGAAAGGTCATTTCGGGCAGACGGCGCAGCTCCTGAGAGTGTCTGCGGTGTTCCTCCCAATATGGTTCGCGGGATATCTTTTTGGCGCGGGCGTGAATGCTTTTGGTGGAGCTGGCCGATTAGCTGTTGTTAAGGTCTTGAGCATTTTCGTGAGTGCTCTTGTCGGTTGGGTCCTGGTCAAACAGTACCAGACGGATTTCGGCAACGGCGCGATTGCCCTTGTGATCACGGCTGGTCTCGCCGAGGTTGTGATGTTGATCACGACGCTTTGGCTGTTGCCGAAGGGCTCGTTCAGCCGGGCAGCCATGCTTGACCTCTTGAGAGCCTATCTTACTGCCGCCACAACAGTCGTTGCGCTTTGGTCGTTGCGAGACAGTTCAGTTTGGCTTGTCGCACCCGTTTTCGGGCTCGTGTTTTTTGTGGTCGCAATGGGCTTCGGTTTAATACTACCGGCGCAGGTTACGCGTGTCGTGAGTATCGTGCGAGCATCATGCGCGCCGCGCGCGGCAAAAAGTTGAAGCCGCAACGGTGCTGGCACCCGCAATAGGGAGAGGGAGGGAGTGGGAGAGGGAGTGGGAGAGAGGGAGGCAAAGGGTGTGCTTTGCTCAGGTCTCATCACCCGACGCGCGCGCTTGAGCCATTGCGACTTGATGGCTGTCTACGCTGCAGTTGCCGCAGTTCGACACAACGGAACGGCTTGTCATGTCTTGCTGGCTCCACCTATTTTTTAAACACTCCGGCAAGTGCATCTCTTGAACCGCGCATGCCCCTGCCGGCGATACCTTTCATCCCATCCCGCCACAGGCTTTGGCCCGGCGAGACCGGCCGTAAGCCTGCTTTGCGCAGCCAGCGATTGGCGAACAGCACGTCCTGGTACGATCCTGTTTCCTGCTCGAAGTTGAGGCTCAATGACACTGAAATGTCGTCACCGTTCTCGACCCAATGGGCCGCGTGCACAGGGATGTGGATACCCTCACCAGGCTTCAAAACAAATGACTGAGCGTGCTGCTCGACGCCGGGTCGATAGGTGCCTGGATTGTAACAATAGTAGTATTCCTCGATATCCGCGTCGGTGACCACCTGGCGATCTGTGGGGTCGCATACCCACACGCGCTTTTCGCCGTGTATTTGAACCAAGAAATTGACTTCGGCGTCAAAATGAAATGGCGTGATACGGCCCGGCGATGACACAATCGCGAGCATTTCTGGCTTTTTCAGAATTTTAGCCTTCTCCGGCCCTGCGATAGTGCGGACAAACGCCCCAAAATCGTCGAGCACCTGTTTGTAACCCGGAGCAACGGTTTCCATTTCCTTCAGGATGACCCACGCGCGATTTTCCTGGATGAGTTCAATAACGCGCTCGACCGACATTTCCGGCGTCGCAATGTCGCCCCATCGATCGTCAATCTTGACGCTTCCAGTGTCGACGTGAATATTTTTAGCCTTACCGGATACGGCTGCAAGCTGCCGAACCTCGAAGATCGCAAGGTGATGCAGATTATGTGTGACTTTGAATGGCTCGCGGTTGAAGCTTTGGCGCGACGCCTCCATACCCATGGGCACTGACCACACTATGTCCGTGGCACATTGAGTCTCTGCGACATCACGCATTTTTATCTCCAGTCCAAAGCAATCCAGGCGACGTCATATGTGCACGGTTTAAAATTGCCAGCATGCCCATCAAATCTTTCCGATGAACTGATGCCCAACCAAGCTGGCCTCTAAAGTGACTAGTGCTCTTCACAGTTTAATCGCGAAGCATGATCTGCCGAAAATCGCTCTTGCGCCAGCCAGTTGCAAGTGCGCGTTGGCATCGTCGTTAAAACCCGAACCTACAGCCTGAACGGAATAGCCAACGCCGTACCAGCGTATCGGGTCGTGGCGGATGGCGTCGACAGCCATGACTACAGGCGGCCAAAGACGAGCCGCTGCACTCAACGGTGCAGCCGTCGGGAAAGGCGTCGTGCCGCAACGCCAGCTCCGGCAACAAAGCGAAAGAGCGGTCCAAAGCTCATATTTGAAAGTGGGCCGACAAAATACAGTCCAGGAACCGAAGACTCAAAATAGCTATTGAGATGGGGGCCGGTTTTTATGCGTTGAATGCGACTTGCAAGAGTTGGATCAAGGAACTGGAGCCGGGAAATGCTGACGTCATAGCCGGTGCCAGCAATCACGTAGTCGACGTCCACAGCCTTCTTGCGTCCATCACCATTCTTCAAGTTCAGTCGAACTTGATCGCCGGCAACATCTGCCGAGACGACTTCATGAGACACCTTTATCGGCACTTTTCCAAGTGCGCGATCCTTAATCCACCACGGTGAGGAGGGGCCGTATTGATTGCTCGCGAAGCGGGTGCGCCGTTCAAGCGGAAGCCTATGAACCAATAAGGGGAAGTGCTGCAGAACCCAGCTTCGGCGGCTGGCACCGAGGGCACCAGTGGGGTTCTTGATCCGCTCCAAGAGCGGGCGCTGGCGCGGGGTTCGACCGTGAAACAGCGCTTCCGGACCGCGGACGTAGACCTGGCCGGAGCCGCCGGCTTCTTGAACCAAAACACCGGCTTCAATTGCTGACGCACCGCCGCCAATGACGGCCACTGACTTGCTGCTGTATTGACTGTAGTCCGAGATGTCGAAGGTGTGCCGAACGCGGTGCGCCGGCAAATGCTGCAAGGCGACGGGAACCGTTGCCATGCCAGACAGGCCGGTCGCAACCACGACGTTTCGCGTGTGGAAGGCTTCGCCTGAAGCCAACGTAACCACAAAGGCATCGCCCTGAGCGGCCACATGCGTGACGAACACTTCCTCAAGGTCGGGCACGAAGCGCTTCTGAATCTCAAGCCCATACGCCGTGAAGCTT
>JANNEU010000271.1:0-14510 GCA_031379035.1 Hyphomicrobiaceae bacterium
TCGGGGGCGGGCGATTGTTGCGCCGCAGTCAGAGGCGACACGGCCGACGTCGGACCGGGTGCGGGAAGCGGTGTTCAATATTCTGGCGCATGGGGTCGAAGGCTTTGAGATCGAGGGCGTGCGGGTGCTCGACCTGTTTGCGGGCACGGGCGCGCTTGGCGTCGAGGCGCTGTCGCGGGGTGCGGCGTTCTGCATGTTTGTGGAGGACGACGCGGCGGCGCGTGGCGTGATCCGCGAGAACGTCGAGGCGTTGGGGCTGACGGGCGTGACCAAGATTTTCCGGCGGGATGCGACGGGTCTGGGGCCGGCGGGGAAGCATGGCGGGTTCTCGCTGCTGTTTGCGGATCCGCCGTATGACAAGGGGCTGGCAGCGAAGGCGCTGGTGTCGGCGGCAGAGGGCGGGTGGTTGTCGCCGGGGGCCGTTGTGGTGGTGGAGGAGCGCGCTGGCGTTGCAGTGGTGCTGCCGGATGGGTTTGCGCGGCTTGACGGGCGGACCTGGGGCGACACGCAGGTGGTGTTCGGGCGGTGGGGTATGGGCTGAGTGGACGTTGCGAGCGCCGGGCGGCGCTGTCAGCGCTTGCCGAACCCCACACGGGGTTGGGGGCGGGATGTTGGTGCCGCGTGCGGTGCTGCAACCGGCTCAAGAGTTGGCGCTGCGGCATCCGCGGCTGCTGGCGAAAACTGACCGAAAAACTGGCGGATTGATGAGACGATGATCGCCGCAAGCCCCCCCATCATCACAAGCATGAACACCGGACCAAGTGTACCTTCGAGACTGCCGTCGAAGAACGGCATGTTGCCGCGGCGCCGCTCCCATTCCTGGTATTCCTCCCTGCGGCGAGCATCGCCTTCGTCGACGCGCTTCTGGAATTCAGACTCGCGTGTGCCGTCGATCGAGAGGCGCTCGGCGCGTTCGGCTTGGCGTTTCGCCGCCGCGTCCCGCCGCTGTTTGGTATCGAACTCTTTCAGGTTCGCGTAGCCACCGCCTCGTGCGAGTTGATCAAGGCGCTTATCGGAGAGTGTTCTGTAGCTGTCGCAGGCGTTGATGCAGCCAACGTATTTGCCATCGTTCAAGCCGCCGCGGAACTGGCCTAGATCGAGCGAGCTGCCGTCGTCGGCTTGCAAATCAGGCTGGCGCGGCAGACTAAGCACCAACACGACTTCGGAGGCCTCGGCGCTTTTGAAGTCGCGCTCTATCTCGCTGATGGCGGCATTGAAAAAGGCAGCCCGTTTAAGGGCGATCACGTTGATCACGAGAATTGGAGCAACAACTGCGCCGATCAAAATCCAACGCATCATGTGCATGGCCTGCCCTCCCGTGATCCTGGAAGGATACGGGTGTTTTCTTAAACGTGGCTGAACGGGGCGGTTACGAAGCTGCGAGGCATCGGCTCAGTTTGGCACAAACATAATGCTGTCGCCTGGGGCCAGACCCGTGGGTCTGACCCTACGCTCCTTCTCACCGTCCCAGTTGTTCTTTCACTTTTTCGGCGAGCTGGGAGAGTGTGAAGGGCTTGGGGAGGAAGGCGAAGGTGTCTTGCTCGCCGAGGCCGTTTTTGAAGGCATCGTCGGGATAGCCGGAGACGAAGATGATCTTCAAATTGGGATGCGTTTTGCGCAGCTCCTTGAACATCGTCGGGCCGTCCATTTCCGGCATGATGACGTCGGAGACGACGATGTCGACCTTGCCGCCTTCGCGCTCCATCACTTCGAGGGCGTCGACACCGGAGACGGCCTCGAACACTTCGTAGCCCTGACGCTGGAGGGCGCGCATGGCGAACGAGCGCACGCCGTCTTCGTCTTCGACGAGGAGCACGCGGCCGGTGCCTGACAGATCAGTGGTCGGGCCGGCTTTGACTGGGGCCTCCACGACGGGCGCACCTTCGACGGCCACATGACGCGGCAGGTAGATGCGGAACGTCGTGCCGCGGCCTTGGACGCTTTCGCAGAAGATGTAGCCGCCAGTCTGCTTGACGATGCCGTAGACGGTGGAGAGGCCGAGGCCGGTGCCTTTGCCGACTTCCTTGGTGGTGAAGTAGGGCTCGAAGATCTTGGCGACGATTTCGGCTGGCATGCCGGTGCCGCTATCTTCGACTTCGACGAGCACGTATTCGCCCGACGCCACGTTCTGGCTGGCCAGCTTGAGGCTATCGCGCACCGACACATTGCGCGTGCGGATGGTCAGGCGGCCGCCGGCCGGCATGGCGTCGCGGGCGTTGACGGTCAGGTTGATGAGGATCTGGTCAAACTGCGTCTTGTCGGCTTTGACGAACCACAGATCGCGGCCAGGTGTGTGCTTGAGATCGATCTTCTCGCCGAGCAGGCGGTTGAGCGAATAGCCAAAGTCCTGGATCACGTCGTTGAGGGTGAGCACTTCCGGCTTCAAGGTCTGCTTGCGCGAGAAGGCGAGCAGCTGCTGCTCCATGCCGGCGGCGCGGTTGGCGTTGGAGCGGATCTGCATCACGTCGGTGTAGCCGGGGTCGGTCGGACGGCGGCTCTGCAGCAACAGATCCGACATGCCGATGATCACCGTGAGCACGTTGTTGAAGTCGTGGGCGATACCGCCGGCGAGCTTGCCGACGGCTTCGAGCTTCTGGCTCTGGATGAACTTCAGCTCGAGCGCTTTGAGTTCGCTGGTATCGAGCATGTAGACGATGGCGGCTTCGCGCGGATCGGTGCCAACGGTCAGCGGGCTCATGTAGATGCGGCGCGTGGTCTGCTGCTCGGGGCCGTAAGAGACTTCGAACGGTGCGGCCGTGGCGCGACCGCTGGTGACGCGGGCGAGACCAGCTTCGACCGCCAGGCGATCTTCGGGTGCAGCGTCGGCGAGCACGAGGTCGGAGAGCTTGGCTGATTGCGCCAGACGCGCGCCGTCATGGCTGCACATGCGCTGGAAGGCGGCGTTGGCGCTGACAACGGCACCCTGACGGTCGAGAGTCGCAATGGCGAAGGGTGCGGCGTGAAAGAGGCGTGAGGCGCGCTCTTCGAGCGGACGGGAGGCCATGTCGCCGGCCAGATCGGTGGCGCGGTCGAAGACGAGCACGGTCAGCGGTTCGCCACGTTCCGGGCGGTCGGCGACCCGGCACACAAGGCGCACGGGAATGACGCGACCGTCTTCGCGGACGAGATCGACGTCGAAGCGTTCAACGGCACCGGGTGCGCGATGATGCATGGCCTGGACCAAGGCCTCGGCTTCCGGCGGGCAGATGTCGGCGAGCGACCAGACCGCGTGGCGCGGTTGATCCATGCGCAAGCCAAGCCAGCCGATCACGGTCTGGTTCAGGTGGGCGATGCGACCGTTGTTATGAACCGCAAAGAGCCCGACCGGCATCGTGTCGAAGTAAGTCAACTGACGCTCAAGGCCGGCCACTGCGTCCATCTCGCGCGTGCGATCGGCGGTGATGTCGGTGACCTCCCACAAGGTCATGCGGCGATGGTCGGACACGGTCGCGGTGGGCTGGAAGGGCTTGACGGTGATCCGCAGCCAGCGCGGCTTGACGGGTGCCCCTGGTGCTGGACGTCCGGCTGGGGCGTTGGGGACGCGCGGATCGCGCACGGCGATATCTTCAGAGCGCGTCTCAAGACGCTCGGCGGCGCGCGCCAAGCGGTAGACGGCTTCGCCGGCGCGCGGGTCGGCAGCGAGGAGTTCTTCGATCGATTTCTGAGCGGTGCCGAACAGCGCCATAAAGGCCGTGTTGGCAAACACGATACTGCCATCGTCGGTCAGCACCTGGAGGCCGTGATCGTCGGTCTCGGCGACGCCACGGGCGATCTCGTGCGCCTGGCCGCGCTCCTGCAGCCGGACGAAGCCAGACAACAGGCCGAACACGAAAAAGATGCCTGTGACAGCCAGCAGGGCCAACAGCGCCAGGCCGGCGGGTTGGGCGGTCCCGGTCGCCGCCATGACCGTGACGGCACCACCCAAGGCCGCTGCAGCACCGAGCGTGGCCAGCACAGTTTTCAGCAGGGCTGCGAGTGATGATCCTCTGCCCGGCTCCAAACGATCGCGCTGTTCCTCAATGGCCGCCATAAAGCGGACGATAAGCTGATTCTGCAGGACTTTGTCTTGCAGAGGTTGCCATGCTGTGGGGATAACTGCTGACATATGACGCATGAACTGATGCAACTCGCAGGTAACGCGGCGGATCGGCCTGGCATGCGAGTGGTGGCCACTCGGTCTGCCAACGTGGCCGGGGATGGTTTTCCCCAGCCGTCGAGGGACACACATCGATCAATAGGGTTAAAGGCTGGCTAAAAATCTGGTACCAGACCATTCGGTTCGGCTGCCGTACGGCTGCCTTCAAAGCGTGCAGACGTGCAAATACTGCGGCTTGCTTACAGGATCCAAAATGCTCACATGGTTCTTTCTGCTGCTTTTTCTGGCTGCCGCCCTCGTGGCCGGCGGGCTAGCGGCGCGCAGCTATCTGACAGGCGAACCGATTAGCGCAAATTTTTTTGGACCTCGTCCGGAAAAGCGTCTTGGCGTGGTTGAACAAACATCTGTGGATAACCGGCGCAAGCTGCTGCTGATCCGCCGCGACGGCGTCGAACATCTGATTCTTACGGGCGGACCGGTGGATGTGGTGATCGAAACCGGCATCGGCGCGACGCCCGTGACAACCGCGCGGCCTTCCGTCAAAATTGACGGGGACCAATCGACTACGGTTTTTCAGCGCCCTGCGCGGGCGCTTGGGCAAGTTGTGAACGAGTAACCGGCGCGTCACTGGTTGGCGCGGCGGGACAATCCAGTGAGATGCGACATTGAGAAAACGTGTTTGTTGCGTAGAGAAATTCGACGGCCGTTGGAGTCGATTGGTTGCGCGCGCCGTACCGATGCTGGTGGCCGCTGTTCTGGCGTTTTGCGCTCTGGACGCCGAGGCCCAGGGAGCGCCGCCGCCCGCCGCAGCGCAGCAGGCGCAACAACCGCCGGCGCAAAGTCGACCGCCAGGTGAAGCCCAAGCCGTCCCACCCGCGCCACAAACGCCCGCGCCCGCAGCCGCGCCTGCACCTCCAGCAGCGTTGGTGGTGCCAGCTCCCGCTCCGGTGCTGCCGCCGGAAGTTCTCGATCCGGTTACCCGCCTTGCGAAAAGCATCGAGGGTGCGGAAAAGTCGATCAACCAGCTCAAGGAGCTGGAATCGGAACTGGCGCGCCTGCGCGGCGACGTTGAGCGCATTATTTACGAGAGCACGGCAACCGCCGAGCAATTGCGCCCGCAGCTGGCTGAAATCCGTCGCCAGATCGACAAAATTGGTGCCCCTCCGGCCGCTGGTCAACCACCGGAAACGGCCACGGTTGCTGCCGAGCGTGCGCGTCTGAGTGCGATGGCGGGAGCGCTCGACAGCGCGGTGAAGACCACCGAGCTGGCATGGGTCCGTGCCAAACAGCTGATCGATCGCATCACCGTGATGCGCTACCAGCTCTTCACGCGCAACTTGCTCGAACGGCGCGATAGTCCCATGCGGCCAGGTGTCTGGGCGGATGTCAGCGGACGGATGAGTGGCGTTATCGGCCGTGTCCGCTACTATGGTGGCGACTGGCTCGGCTGGGCATCCCAAAAATGGCATGAGCTGGTCGCCGTCTGCTTTGGTGCCGCTGGTGCCTTCGCGGCGCTTTACGCGTTGTCGCGCCGTTACATCCGGCCCAGCTTGCTGCGGCCCGCTGTGTCGCCGAGCTTTTTCGAGCGTGCCAGCCGCGCGGCATGGATCGCACCGGCAAAGGCGTTGCCGGCCGCGGCGGCCGCGATCCTCCTCTATGCCGGGCTGGATAGTCTCGGGCTATTCTACGATCATTGGGATGGCTTTGCGAACACCGCATTGCAAGGGGTGCTCATCTTTGTGGCCGCCTGGGCCATGCTCGACGTGGCGCTGGCGCCTCGCGCGCCGGCATGGCGCTTGATCCCGCTCGCTGACCGCGCCGCTACAATCGTGCTCTGGCTGCTGCTGGCCTTTGTTGCCATCTACGTTATCGATACGCTGCTGACCGAACTCGGCCGCGTGATCTACGTGCCGCTGACGGTGACGATTGCGCAGACATTCATCACAAGCTGCCTGTTCGTCTTGCTGCTTGGTGCAATGCTGCTGACGCCGTTTGTCCCGCAGGCGGCTGCCGACCGCCCGGTCAACGGGCACCATGATTTTACGGGGCCTGTCTCACGGCATACGCCGTTGTGGATCAAGGTGCCGTTGTGGCTGGTCGCACTCACAATTCTGGCAACGTCTCTGCTTGGCTACGTCGCGCTCGGCCGCTTCGTTGCCCATCAGCTGGTGCTCGGCAGCATGGTGCTGGCAGCGGCTGGTATCAGCTACCTCGCTATCCGCGCCACGACGCGGGGCCGCCCCGATGGGCGGGTTGTCGTTGGCGCGTTGCTGGAAACGCGGTTTGGCCTGGAACCGTCACGGCAGCGGCAGCTGTCACGTCTGCTTGAGGTCGTTCTCACGCTCTTGTTGCTGATGGTGACGCTGCCGCTGTTGATGCTGCAGTGGGGCTTTCAGGGAGCCGACATCCGCGACTGGTTCAAGAGCGCGATCTTTGGCTTCGAAATCGGCCATCTGAAGATCAGTCTCGCGCGGATCGTGCTCGGTATTGCACTGTTCGCCGGACTGCTGTTCCTGACACGCCTCCTGCAACGCTGGCTGCGCGATGGCGTACTGACACAGTCGCGCATGGACGCTGGCATCTCGAACTCCATCGATCAGGCGGTTGGTTACTCGGGGATCACGCTCGCGGCGCTGCTTGCGGTATCGTATGCGGGTTTCGACATCACCAGCCTCGCCATCGTGGCCGGTGCCCTGTCGGTCGGCATCGGCTTTGGCTTGCAGTCGATCGTCAACAACTTCGTGTCGGGTCTGATCCTGCTGGTGGAGCGGCCGATCAAGGTCGGTGACTGGGTCGCGCTTGGTGATCAACAGGGCAATGTGCGGCGCATCTCGGTGCGTTCGACGGAGATCGAAACGTTTGATCGCGCCAGCCTGATTGTGCCGAATTCTGAGCTGATCTCGGGCCGCGTCGTCAACTTAACGCACCGCAATATGCTCGGGCGCGCGGTTATCAAGTTCTCGCTGGATGGTGCCGCAGATCCGGAAAAGGTTCTCAAGATCATGCTGGAGTGCGCGCATGCCCATCCGCAGGTGATGAAGACGCCGGAACCACTGGCGTCGCTGGAAAACTTCGGGCCGGGCCTGCTCGAATTTGCGCTGCGCGCTACCATTGGCGATATCAACCGGCGGCTTCAAGTGCTGACGGAGTTGCGCGTTGGCATCCTCAAGGAGCTGCGGCGGCAGCATCAGATCATCCCACCACCAGCCGTCGTCGTTGACGACATCAAAACCAAGGTTGCTGCGGAATAGGGAACGCCGCACACACTTTTCCCGGATGCACTCGGAAGTGCTGCAGTTTTTCTTTTCAGCGTTTGCGGCGCGGTGGCGCGAGGCTGCTGACGCGTGCTTCGGGTTCCCAATCGCCGAAGGCACTCGGGTCGAGGGTGGTGAGATCCAGAGTGCGGAGCTGCACGGCGACCGGCTGCGCCCGCTCGTCGTGCTTTGTGCTCGGCATCGGCTGTGACGGGGCTAGGGTCGTTCCGCTCTTAATGGAATCGAAGAACGACCCTAGCTCTTTGTTTGGTCGTGCTTCTTTCGGGAAAACCGCTGCACACTTTTCCCGGAAGCACTCTAGGGTCGGTTGGATTATCGCTGCCTTGGTCCAGTCTGGGCCGGTGGGCTGGGCCACGGCTTCGGACGCGGCTGACATACCTGCGGCGACGCTCACGGCTCCTGCGAACGCCATGGCAAGGCGGCGGAAAACGTCAGACGTGCTGTGGACGGTCATCGCATCTCACCACCTGGGGGGCGGCATCACTGCGTGATGCACAAGAGGTGGTTGGATCATCGCTGGCAGAGGTTGACCAAAGGTTAACGGCTGGCTCGATTTGAGCCACACCACCTCCCTCAGTCTTCGCGATAGACCTTCTCGCGGCGCTCGTGGCGTTCCTGGGCTTCGAGCGACATGGTGGCAATGGGCCGCGCGTCAAGCCGCTTCAAGTTGATCGGCTCGCCGGTTTCTTCGCAATAGCCGTAGCTGCCGTCTTCGATGCGAGCAACGGCGGCGTCGATCTTGGAGACGAGTTTACGTTGGCGGTCGCGGGCGCGGAGTTCGAGGGCGCGCTCCGCTTCCGAATTGGCGCGATCGGCGATGTCGGAATGCTGCAGCGTATCGTCGTGCAGCACCTGCAACGTTTCGCGGTTCTGCACGATGATATCGTCTTTCCACTGCAGCAGTTTTGAGCGGAAGTACATGCGTTGTAGGGCACCCATGAAGGGCTCGGTATCGGTGGGGCGATAGCCCGGTGGCAACGTCGTCGGCACAGGTCCTGCGAAGGGTTTTTTGCCCATGGTCTTGCCGTTCCTCGTTGCCGGCGGCGGCGGCAACACTGATGCTGATGCGGGCACAGCCGGTCGGCCATTGCGCGGCACGGCACCGCTTGCACTCTTCGTGGCTGGCCTTAGCAAGTTTTTGGCGGCGATGGCAACGACCGGACCTGGGGCCTTGCTATTTTTCTCCGCCGGCGCGCGCGCGGGCTGCGCCTGTTTCACTGCAGGCTTGGTGGCTGGTGTTTGGGCCTTGGCCTTTGGGGTTGCTGGCGGCGGGGTTGTTTTGGCCTTGTGGTTGGATGGACTTGACTTCGCGCTGCGGTTTGCCGACTTGGCAGACTTCGGCGGCAGTGGAGCTTTGGCACGCACGGCCGTCGTCGCGGCTTTGGCAGACTTTGCTAGTGTGGCTGGCGCGGGTTTGGCGGTGGCGGGTTTGGCGGTCGGCGACGTGCGCTTGGCGGAGGGCGCACTCAAGGGCGCTGCCACCGCGCCGCGCGCCTTGGCTGTGCGCGCCGTGACAGTCGCACTGGCATTGGCGCTAGCATTGGCACCGGCACCAGCACTGGGTGCCGATTTCGCAGCCTTCGGGCCCTGATGTCGCTTGACCTTCGCCATCGTTGTCCCCGTCGTTCTGGGCTTCCGCTTTGGGCCGGTCGCCAAACTGTCGCACTCGAACGCGGACGTATTCAAGTGTCTGAGACTCCAAGTCAAGCTGTGGTTTGCCTCGGCTCCCGCGATCTCTTGTTAACCTTGCTAGCCGGCCACGCGACGGCTGATGGCACCGCACATTTCATCAACTTGAGATGGGTTTTGCGTAATCGTTTGTTAAGTATTCAACTATAGATTGTAAATATCAGAAGCAACAACACGGCAGTCAAATCTGCTGCGGGCATCAGGGAGGGCAGGAAACAGGATTGCCGGTCATGGCCTGGACCCGACCGCGCATCAAACCCGTGACGCATTGCCGGCAAGGCGCGCCCCGAGACGCGTCTGAGCGTGTGTCATTGCAAAGTCCGGACTGCGGTTTTCACTCGACGGCACCTGGTGTCCCATCACCGGTGGCCGTGACCTCCTCCCACCTGGTTCTCCCCCAACCAGGCTCCCAAGGTCATAGCTCTTCCGTCGAGCGAAGCGCATCCGGAGCTGGCACGTCCCCGTGCCGCACCGCAGCGTCACCCTGCCGCCTCCCGCCGGGGTGACGCTGTGTTTTTTCATCGCCCGCTGGCTTGACGGCGGCCCGTTGCGTGATGACGGTGGCTCCTAAATTTAAGGGACCGGTCATGACAGCTCGCAGCTCAATCGCTTTCGTCGGCCTCGGTGCGATGGGCAGCGCCATGGCCGCCCGGCTGGCGGCGCACCAGTATCGCGTTACCGGTTTTGACCTGCGTCCAGATGCCCGCACGAGACTTGCCGCAGCCGGTGGCCATGCTGCCGACAGCGTCGCTGCTGCGGCGCGCGGGGCCGACGCACTGATCGTCATGACGGTGAACGCTGATCAAGCTGAAGACGTCATTTTCGCCCAGGGCGCTTTGGAAGCCCTGAAGCCCGGTGCTGCCGTCATTGTGATGGCAACCTGCGCGCCTGCTCGCATTGCTGATATGGCGCGCCGCGTGCTCGCTGCCGGGCGTACGTTCGTCGATGCACCGGTTTCGGGTGGTGTTGTTGGTGCCGAGAGCGGCACCCTCAGCATCATGGCGGCCGCTGCCGCCGCGACTTTCGCAACACACAAGGCCTTGCTTGAAACCATGGGCACTGGCCTCGTCCAGGTCGGCGAAGTGCCGGGTCAGGGGGCTGCCATGAAAATCGTCAATCAACTGTTGTGTGGCGTGCACATTGCGGTGGCGGCTGAAGGGCTGGCGTTTGCCGAGCGGCAGGGGATTGATCCGGCGCTCGCTTTGACTATTCTCTCGGGCAGTGCCGCATCAAGCTGGATGCTCAAGAACCGCGGACCCCGCATGGTTGCGACGGATCCAAGCGTGACCAGTGCGGTCGACATCTTCGTCAAAGATCTCGGGCTCGTGCTCGACGCCGGCCGTTCAGCCAAGATGGGCTTGCCGCTGGCCGCGCTCGCGCATCAAGCCTTTCTGTCAGCCTCCGGGATGGGACATGGTGCCAAAGACGACAGCCAGGTCATTGCCATGTATCGCGCGCTGACGCCTGGTTCGGACGCGTGACTCGCAATTGACGGCAAGCTGGCCTACGCTCTCGCATAGCTATTGTGACTGAATGCCAGGACGAGAGGCATACGGTAATGCACAAGGCATGGCATGTTCCGGTTTTTGCAACGGCGTTGCTGGTGAGCGCGTTGACGTTGGCTGCTGCGCCGGCTAGCGCTGCGCCCTCCGTCAGCCGCTGTCTTGCCGTCGCCAATGGCCCGCGGCTCGACCAGAACGTTCACCGCGTCACGCTCGGTTCGACAGTGCTGGCCAGCACCGAAGTCCGTCTTACGTTCATCGGCCACTCGACCTTCCTGATCGAGAGCGCCGGTGGTGTCCGTGTTGTCACCGACTACAACGACTATGTGCGCCCCGGCATCATTCCCGATGTCGCGACCATGAACCGCGCACACACCACCCACTACACCGACAGTCCGGACCCCAAGATCGCCCACGTGTTGCGTGGCTGGAACCCGGACGGTGGCCCGGCCCGCCACGACATCGAAGTGAAGGACCTGCACGTGCGCAACGTGCCGACCAACATCCGCGATTGGGGTGGCGGCAACACGGTCAGCTATGGCAATTCCATTTTCATCTTTGAAATCGCCGGGCTGTGCATCGGCCATCTCGGTCATCTGCATCATACGTTGACACCGGAGCAACTCGCGGCGATCGGCCAGCTCGACGTGGTGCTGGTTCCTGTCGATGGCGGCTACACCATGGACATCGGCGGTATGGTGGAGGTGGTGCGGACGTTGCGTGCGCGGCTGATCATTCCGATGCACTATTTCAACCAGAACACGCTGGCGCGCTTCATTGACCGGATGAAAGCTGAGTTCCCAGTGGAGATGGTGCCGGACTCGGAAATCCTACTCAGTGCCCGCCTCCTACCGGCCGAGGCCAAGATCCTGGTGCTGCCGGGACGATAGGACATAAATACGTGAGCATTGCAGCACAGCCCTTCAATGGCTTTTCCGCCAAAGGCCTCGCCTTCCTGAAAGAGCTGGACGCCGAACAGAACCGCGACTGGTTTGAGGCCAACAAGGCGATCTACGAACAGGAGCTGCGCGCACCGCTGGCCGCGCTGGTCACGACGCTCGGTCTCGCGCTGTCCGTCGAAGGGCTTGAACTTGCGTGTGATCCGAAGCGCGCGATCTTCCGCATTCATCGTGACGTGCGGTTCTCAAAGGATAAGCGGCCGTACAAAGCTCACGTCAGTGCCGCCCTGACACGCGACGGCGAGAAGATGGCACCGGGGCTGATCTATGTGCACGTCGATCCCAAAGGTTCGTTTGTCGCCGCCGGGTTCTACAATCCGGAGCCGCCAGCGCTGCAAAGAATCCGCCAGCGCATAGCCGACAAGCCGGACGAGATCAAAGAGATCGTCAAAAAACTTGCCAAGTCCGGTCTGACGCTGGACGGCGAGGACGCGTTGAAGCGCACGCCGCGTGGGTTTGAAGCCGTCGACGACGAAGCGCTTGTCGAACTCCTGCGGCTCAAAACACTCGTTGTTCGCCGTCCACTTGCGCGCAAGATCATTGGCGACGGCGACGCGATGATCACAGCGATCACCGCCTTCGCTCGCGATGTGCACCCCATGCTCCGCTTCGGTTGGCGGGCACTTGTGACGGTGAAGTAACATCGCGCAATGGGGGATGGGTCAGACCCCTGGGTCTGACCCCGTAGCGATCAGTTGCCGTTGTTGAGATAGCACATGCGCTCAACGTTTGACGGCAGGAAGAGGGCGTAGTTGCCCCACTTTTCATACTTCGGCAGCTTCACGTCTTTCATCGCCGTGTCGGTGCACTTGCCTTCAGAGGCTGCCTTTTTCACTTCGGCACCGAGGTCATCGAAGTAACCGATGAGGTCGGTGATGTCCTGCTTGGTGCCGAGACGGCCACCGGCATAGGGATGACCCGGGATCATGCGGTCCCAATCGAGCGCGACGACGCGCTTAAGCGAGGCCTGCCAATCGAGCGGGTTGGTGGTGTCGGGCATGTTGCGGAAGGGCAGCGTTTGGATCGGCACGAAGTCAACGGTGAAGATGATCTTCTCTTTCGGCAGCCGCATGACCAGACTGTTATCTGAATGGTTGCGGCCGACATAGATCAGTTCGAGCGAGGTGCCACCGAGTTCAATGGTGCTTTTATTATTGACCAGCTGATCCGGCATCACGACGTCGGCTGTCGGGAAACGGGTGAGCTGGGCTTTGGCGTTTTTGTGGGCCACGAATTTCGCGCCGAGATCTTTGAACGGTTTGCCGCCGGCGATGTGGTCGTAGTGGCTGTGGCTGTAGATGACGTACTTAATCGGCTGGTTTGTCACCTTCTTGATTTCATCAATGTAGGTGGTGACGGCTTGTGGGCGCCGCAGCCCGATCGGGTCGGTGGCGATGACGCCGGCCTTGGTCACCACGAACATGGATTGGTGGCCCTGATAACGGAAGATGTAGACATTGTCGGTGCCGTCGACCTTGGTTGTCGAAAAGAGCGGCGCTGGTGCTGCGGCAGTCGGCGGGGTCGCGGCCGGCGGCGCGGCTGGGGCGGTCGCCGGGGGCGTGGGTGTTGTTTGCGCGTGCGCGAGGGTTGTTGATCCCAGCAGCAAGGCTAAAGCGGACGTCAATCCTATCGCGTTCCGTGACATGTGCGGCACCTCCCAGGTGTTCAGTTCTGCTGCCATACAAGCAGACTTTTGGGTTCCGCCAAATGCAAATTGTCGGGGTGTTGCGCTGCACCCTCACGCCGCGAGCCTTGCTGTGCACGTCTCAATAACCAGTTCCAATTCCTCGGCCGGCACAGGCTTCGAGAACAGATAACCCTGAACCGCTGTGCACCCGGCCAAGTGCACCCGCACCAGATGGTCGTGCGTCTCGACACCTTCCGCGACTGTCGTCATGTCGAGGCTTTCAGCCAGGGTTGCGACGGCCTTGATGATTGCCGCGCAGTCCGGCCGTTCGGAGAGATCGCTGACAAACGAACGATCTATCTTCAGCTTGTCAAACGGGAATGCACGGAGATAACTCAACGACGAATAGCCGGTTCCGAAGTCGTCGAGCGCGATTGATACACCCATGTCGCGCAGCGCATGCAAAGTCGCCAATGTTGCGGGATTGTCCTGGAGCAGCGTACTTTCTGTGATTTCCAGTTCAAGCCGCTGCGGCGCGAGCCGCGCTTGCGCCAATGCATTTTTGACCGTCGTGAGAAGTCCGTTGCCGACAAACTGCACCGGCGAGAGATTGACGGCGATCTTGATGTGCGCTGGCCACGTCGCTGCCACCGTGCACGCTTCGGTCAGCACCCATGCACCGAGCTTGTCGATCAACCCGATCTCTTCGGCGACAGGCACGAACTCTGCCGGCGACACAAAGGGGCGGCCTGGCCGGGGCCAGCGCAACAATGCTTCGCAGCCGACGACCGTGCGCTCACTGAGACTGACGATGGGTTGATAGTGTAACGTGAACTCGCCGTTTTCGACGGCTGCTCTCAGATCGCGCTCCAGCTCACGCCGCGCCCGTACGGGGGCTTCCAGCGCCGCATCATAGCCGATGGCGGTGTTCCGACCGGCCGCTTTGGCGCGATAGAGTGCAAGGTCGGCCCGCTGCATGAGGCCTTCCGGCGTGCGACCGTCGTCGGGGGCCAGCGTCGTGCCGATGCTGGCACCGATGACGACCTGATGTCCGCGGATGTCGAACGGTTGCGACAGCAGTTGCAGAAGGCGCTGTGCCAGGCCTTCCGGATCGACACTGCTGCGTGCATTGCGTTGGAGGATGGCGAACTCATCGCCGCCCATGCGTGCGACGACGTCTTCCTGCCTAACGGCACCGCGCAAGCGATTGGCTACAGCGACGAGCAGCGCATCGCCCATCGGATGGCCGTGCGTATCGTTGACCTCCTTGAAGTGATCAAGGACGATGGCGATCACAGCAAACTTGTCCTGGCCTGACACGCCGTGCTCGTCTGCTGGTAGAGCCTGCACGCAGGCCTCCAG
>JANNEU010000278.1:0-8252 GCA_031379035.1 Hyphomicrobiaceae bacterium
AGCAGGCCGGTACCGATGTCGAGCGGGCCCGTTGCGGTATACAGCGTTGCGGCGACCGACCAGCTGCCATCACCGGCGGCGCGGCTCAACTCAGAATAGGCCGCCCGACGGAGACCTTGGCCGGCGGACAGCAATGAGACCGCTTCCATCAGATTGGTTTTGCCGGCCCCGTTCTGGCCGACAAGCACCACGGGGGCTGGGCCAAAAGCGAATGCGGACGCCACATAATTGCGGAAGTTCGTCAGAACGAGCCGCTCCACCCAGAGGCGTTGGCTTGTCAGTACAGTGGCGGTGAAGGTGTCCATTTGGCCAATCGGGAACGGGCAATCGGGCGAGGGCAAAGGCGCGTTTCGCAGCGACGCCTCGGTTACCGCATCATTACCGGCCGATTGCCCATTGCCCATTTCCCGAGTGCCGCCGTCATTCACACGCGCATTGGCATCAGCACGTAGAGCGCATCCGCTTCGCTGCCGTCGCGCACAATGGTCGGCGAGCCGGAGTCTGACAGTTTAAACTGAGCGGTATCGCTTTCGAGCTGGCTGGCGATTTCGAGCAGATAGCGGGCGTTGAAGCCGATCTCGATGGGTGTCGATGCGTATTCGACCACCACCTCTTCGGTGGCGCTGCCGCCTTCGGGATTGTTGACGGAGAGCGTGAGTTTGCTGCCGTTGATCGCGAGCTTGACGGCGCGGCCGCGATCGCTGGCAATGGTCGAGACCCGATCAACCGCGCTGATAAATTCGGCATTGGAGACCCGCAATTCTTTATCATTGTTCTGCGGGATAACGCGGCCGTAGTCAGGAAATGTCCCATCAATCAGCTTGGACGTCAGCGTCACATCGCCAATAATAAAGCGCACTTTGGCGGGCGAGACTGATACGCGCGCGGTGTGCTCGCTGGCCTCCAAAAGCCGCTGCAATTCATGCACCGTTTTGCGTGGGACAATCACACCTGGCATACCGGCAGCACCATCGGGCAATGGGATGTCCATCTGCGCAAGGCGATGTCCGTCGGTTGCCACCGCGCGCAAACTGGACGTGCCGTCGAGCTGCACAGGGTGCAGGTAGATGCCGTTCAGATAATAGCGCGTCTCTTCCGTTGAGATGGCAAAGCGCGTCTTGTCGATCAGGCGCTTTAATTCGTGCGCCGGCAGCTCGAATGCGTGCGGGAACTCGCCGCCGGACAAGTCTGGAAAGTCTTCTGCAGCCAACGTCTGCAACGCGAACTGCGACTGGCCTGAATGCAGGGTCAAGCGTTCCTTCTCAGGATCCCGCTTGATCTCGACCTCGCTTCCGTCGGGCAGTTTGCGTACAATGTCATGGAGCAAATGCGCGGGAACCGTGACGGCGCCCGGCTGCACCACATTGGCGGCCAGTTGCTCGACAACTTCCCGCTCCAAGTCAGTCGCTTTCAGGTGCAGCATGCCGTTGCTGGCTTTGAGAAAGACGTTTGACAGGATCGGAATTGTAGTCCGCCGTTCAACCACACTGGTGACATGGCCAAGCGCCCGCAGCAGTTCCCCACGGTCGATTACGAGCTTCATTGATGTGGGCCTCGATGCGTTTTGATCACCGGCGGTATCGCCGGATCGCTGCCGTTGATCCCGCGCACTGTCCTCGTTGCAAAACAAAGACATAGCTGATCGAGAATCATATTCGAGTTAAATTGGCGCGCATCAGTTGAGTTTGCAAGTCCCGCGTTCACCGGCTGGTGCGATCTCTGGGTATCTACAGGCGAAAAGTACGCACATCATATGAAAGATGGCCCGGCCTTGGGGAGCCGGACCATCCTGCTGACGTGATGACTTCGGCAGCGCGATCAGCTCGCGCGGCTCAGTTGCGACTTGAGCACTTCGATTTCGTCGCGCAGACGGGTGTTACCAGCCAATTCGCGATCAATCTTGCGAATGGCGTGCAGCACTGTGGTGTGATCTCGGTCGCCGAACCGGCGGCCGATCTCTGGCAAGGAGCGCGCCGTCATGTGCTTAGCGAGATACATGCCGATCTGGCGTGGCCAGACCACGGACCGATGACGGCGCGGGGAGACAATATCCGCACGCGTGACGGCATAGTGCCGGGACACGACCTTGAGAATATCCTCGATCTTAATGCGTCGCGGCTCGCTGCCATGGACAAGGCTGCGCATAACAGCTTCGGCTGTTTCAAGTGTGGCGGGTGTTTGCGTCATCTGCCAGTTGTGGAACAGATGATTGATCGCGCCCTCAAGTTCGCGGCCGTTCTCTGTCAGCCGCTCGGAGAGCAGAGATAGTATTTCGCGGCTGAGTTCGAACAGGGGATCTTGGGCCCGCTTTTCAGCGACGCGACGCTCCAGAATTTTGAACCGGAGATCGGGACCAAGCGCCTGCAGCTCGGTCACCAGGCCGCGCTGTAGGCGCGACCGCATCCGGTCATTGAGCCGCTCAATCTGCGCCGGTGGCCGCGCGGAGGCGACGACCAGCTGTTTGCCGGAGTCGAGCAGGGCGTTGATGATGTGCTCAAACTCCTGCTCGGTCTTGTCACCCTGCATGAACTCGAAATCATCGATCAGAAGGATGTCGATGGTGCGGAACTTGTTCTTGAAGGCAATGGCCTCTTGCGCGCGGATCGCTTCGACGAACTGGAACAGAAACCGCTCGGCGGTCAGGTAAAGCACTTGGGCATGTGGCGTCCGGCGCTTGATGTCCCACGCGATGGCGTGCAGCAGATGGCTCTTTCCGAGGCCCACGCAAGAGTGCAGGAACAAGGGGTTAAATCCACGCTCCGTGGCAAGCACCGTTTCTGCGGCCTGAATGGCTGCAGCGTGTGCCATGCGGTTGGACGGCCCAACAACGAACGTTTCGAATGTGCAGCGTGGGTCGAGTGGTGACCCTTCCAGGCCACCTGCGATGTTGCGGAGAACCTGCGGCGCGGCGGGTTGAACGTCGGACGGTGCGTTGCCGCGGCGCGCGAGTGTTGCGGGCGCTGGTTCGACGTGGCGGGGTGCTGCGGCGGCGGTGACGCGAGCTTGAACTGGCGAGGGCGTGCGAAGCTGAATATCAACGCGCTCGACCCCTGCAAATTCGGCTCGGCAGCAGGCGAGAAGATCGTCGACGTAGTGCGCTTGGATCCAATTGCGCAGGAACTTTACAGGCACGGACACTTGCACCGATGTGTCGTCATAAGACACGAATTCGAGCGTACCGAACCAATTGGTAAACACATCGTCGCCCAATTTGGCCTTGAGCTGCGCACGGATGCGCGGCACACGCTTATTCAGTTCGACGCGGCTGTTGTCGACTTCTTCCGGGTGGTCTGTCCCATCGACCGGTGACGTATCGTCAAAATAGTTCATGCCCTCATACCTTCCCGCTTTTGACTGCTCATGAGACACACCTCTGCTACCGTCCGCTTACCCTCACGGACGAGGTGCATCTCGTTGCTAGACTTAGGTCCTGTCGCTAACTCTGGACCCATGGCAGGCCGGCTGATTTCCAGCCGGACACTTGCCCTCTTTGACGCTCGGCATTGAGACCTCCCTCAAAACCGCCTGTCACGTTGCGGCAGTGCTGATAGCCCGCCGCAGTCATCGCCCGAGCGGCAGCAAGGCTGCGCACCCCGGATCGGCACAAAAAATAGAGTTCACTCGCGGTTGTGCCACCACCGCGTACCAGTGTTTCTGTCAACCGAGACACAAATGCAGCGTCAACGGCGTTGCTCGGGAATGATTGCCATTCCGCAAGAATTGTTTGTTTGCTGAGGCGGCTGAGATCGGGCACGCCTACATAGGCCCACTCTGCCTGCGTCCTGACATCAATGAGTTGCGCCGACGGATCCCGTTCCAGCGTAGCCCAAGCGTCTAAGACGGATGCTTCTTGTATCGCTGGGTCGGGGGAACCAGACACTGTTTATGTACTCCACTGCTACTTAGGAGCGCCGCATCACCACGCAGCCTCAAGGTCATTGCGACCCATCAGTTGCCGACACAGATCCATCAGATTGCGCGTCTTGAAGACAGCCGGAACCCGGCCCTCTCTCGGACAGTCGCTGCGATCCAAAAGCACAGCCGTCTACGTCCTCAGAATGACCCAAGATCGGAGACAAGCAGCGCAAGGAAGGTTTTGACGAACTCGCCCGACACGGCGTCAACGCCGTTACGCATAAAGGGCACGAGTGCAAAACCAAAGCGAAGAACGATCTCGGCAATTACGCGCCGATCATCGCCCGTTAACGATCTTTTAGAGCATCGGTGTTTTCGAAGCAATCCCGCAAACGCTGCAAAACTCTTCCACAGCCGATGCGTCGCACGCGACCCGCAAGGCACATTGTCGTGGACAAAGGGGTCGATCTGCAAAGTTCGCGCGGGAAAACTGTGGGAGTCCAATGGCAAGAGGCCGTTCTGTACCGCGAGCATGAAAAGCAAAACGGCGCTTGAAAAAGCGCCGTTCAGTGATCAGATTTTACTTGCCTGACTTTGCTTCAGGTTCTGTTGCGCCCGAGTCTAAATGCGGCCATCTTGTGGTCAGCCTGATCGGAGCTTTGATTCTTCTTAATAACTTGGGTCGGCGACTTTTCATCGTTGCCGAGTTTGATTTTATAGGTATCTGCGGCCCTCTCGACTTTGAAGCATTTTCGCAACAGTCGGCACCATCACAGGGTACCAAAAACAAAACCTGATTCAGCCGATCAACCCTGCAGCGCGTTCACGCGAGCCGTCAGGCGAGACACCTTGCGCGAGGCGGTCTTTTTGTGGAGCACGCCTTTCTGGGCTGTCTGCACGAGCATCGGTTCAGCGGCTCTCAGCGCAGCTTGCGCGTCAGACTTCTTGCCAGAAGCAATGGCTTCTTCGACCTTGCGGACCGTCGATTTGAGACGCGAGCGGCGGGCCTTGTTGATTTCAGTGCGCCGAACCATCTGCCGCGCCGCTTTTTTGGCCGAGGATGTGTTTGCCATGGAGTAATCCTTAAGGTTTGGGTCGATGGCGTCGGTGACGCCGGTTTCTTTACGAAGTCTGCGCAGGCCACAATCAGAGACTGCAGCCTGGCCGGCCATCTGCTGCCAATAGATCGGAACGCGCGTAGCTTCGCTGCGACGCCGATAAGGCGCGCCTGCGAAGCCGCGTGGTCCGTTCTCCCGGGCTCAGCCTAAGCGGCTCGGAAAAGTACGCGACCTATAGACCCGGCAGGCGGTGGCGGTCAACGGATCGCCTTGCTGCAGGCACTGCGGCACGGATGCGCGTTAACCGTGCTTCTTCATGGGGTCGCAACTTTTGCCCTGCAAGACTAGCCGCGTAACCAATCCGGTATGAGGCGTCAAATGCTTGCGATGATCATTTGGGTCCTGGCCCTCGCCGCAGCAATCGCCGGTGTGACCCTGACCGCCGCTCTTGAGGCTAAGTCGGCGCATATGGCGGCAACGGCCTTTGTCACGATTGGGATCGTTGCGGCTGCCGTCAATGATCATCGGGCCGCAACTTTGGCCGCGCTCTCGCCCCACAAGCTCGCGGCATTGGCCTCACGCTACATGGGGTTGTTGTGGGCCTGGAGTGGCGTGTCCGCCTATGTGGTCTACGGCTTCATTCTGGACTGGTCGAACTGGGTGCCGGTGGTCATCGCCATGTTTGTCGCCTGCGTCACGTACCTGTTCATCGGACTTATTCTTGACCGGGAAGCGTTAGCCGACGTTCCTGATGCCCGGGCATCCAGGCTGATCGATTTTCTGACCAAAAGCCAATTCGCATTGGGGGCCACGTTGTTCGGCGTCCTGTTTGCGTTTCAACGTCACCCCGAATTCAGCGCTGACAGCGACAGTATGTGGGTCGCCATCAACCTCGCCATGGGTACCGCCGCCGGGCTGCTCTCATTAACCGGATATCTCATTCTTCATGACACGCGCGGCGTGCCGACTGACGCCCCGGCCGTTGGGACCTAACGCGGATCAGCTATTAGAGAACTTCGGTTTCCGCTTTTCGACGAAGGCGGTCATGCCTTCCTTCTGGTCGGCGGTGGCGAACATGGCGTGGAACACGCGCCGTTCGAAGCGGATGCCTTCATTCAGCGTCGTCTCGTAAGACCGGTTGACGCTTTCCTTGGTCATCATGGTGATGGGGAGCGACATGTTGGCAATCGTCTCGGCCGTCTTCATGGCATCGGCGATGAGATCGGCTGCCGGCACCACGCGGCTGACAAGTCCCACGCGTTCGGCTTCTGCGGCGTCCATCATGCGGCCGGTCAGGCACATTTCCATGGCCTTGGCCTTGCCGACGAAACGGGTCAGCCGTTGCGTGCCGCCAGCGCCTGGCATGACGCCCAACTTGATCTCGGGCTGGCCGAACTTAGCCGTGTCGGCTGCAATGATGATGTCGCACATCATGGCGGTTTCGCAGCCGCCACCAAGGGCGAAGCCGGCGACCGCCGCAATGGTTGGTTTGCGGCAGCGCGCCAGGCGGTCCCACTGGCTGATGAAGTCTTCCTTGTAGGCCTGCATGTAGGTCTTGGTCTGCATCTCCTTGATGTCAGCCCCGGCAGCGAACGCTTTGTCCGAGCCGGTGACAACGATGCAGCCGATGTTTTCATCCGCCTCCCAGAGGTCGAGGACTTGGCCGATCTCGCCGATGATCTGCGCGTTCAGCGCGTTCAGCGCCTGCGGGCGGTTGAGCGTGATCAAGCCGACCTTGCCGCGGGTTTCGGCGATGATGGTTTCATAGGCCATGGGGGGCTCCGGCGGGCTGGAGGATGAACTGCATCCAGAGCTAGCCGAGACGCGCGTGCCGGGCAATGGCCGGAGCCGCGAGGCAGGCGTGTGCGGTCAACGCAGACTTATCGACGTGACTTCTGCACGAAAGACGTTGTACCGCCCGTTTTGTTGGAACAAGGCGAGGCCACGGATCCGACGGTTGCTTGCGGTGCACGGTTTAAAAAGCGTGGCGCGCATGATTAACCAAGACGGTTAACGCCCGCGGCGGCCACATGGGCCACCCGTGTCGGCGCGGGCCATAAAAAGCGTAAAGCGCAGTGGCGCCGCCGCGGGGGCTTGCACCCGCTTGCTGGTCAGGGGCTTTCACCTGCGCGCCTGTCCGGGGCTCTCACCGGCTTGCTCGTCACCGCTTGCAGGTGCTTCAGCTTGTCACCGCGTCTGGGGTCGACCGGCGCAATTTGTCGGCGGTTTCCACCGCACTCCACGACCGGCTTCCGGAGATTTTCTCTGGACACCGATCCTTTTCAGCCCATCAGCGCGTTCGCGACAACGCCACCGGACCAATCTGTTATTCACACCATAACACAACCCTTGCGAACAAAAATCGTTTCCGCACTTTATTGTTAAAGTGGGGCAGATGTCCCCAATTTCGCATCACCGCTGGCATTTGGGACAATAGAACGTCGAGCGGCCGGCTTGCACGATGCGCTTGATGGTGCCGGTACAGGCGGCGCGCGGGCAGGGGGCATCGGTGCGGCCGTAAACCAGAAAGCGATCCTGGAAATCGCCACGGCTGCCGTCGGCGTGGCGATAGTCGCGCAAGGTCGAGCCACCGGCTTGTAGCGCTGCGTTGAGTACCGCTTTGATCTCTGGCACCAGGCGTTCCGCGTGCGGGCTTGCCGCGCCGCTGCGCAGTGCGAGACACGACGCGGCCCGCTTGGGGCTGAGTTTCGCGCGGTGCACGGCTTCGCTGACGTAGATGTTGCCGAGACCAGCGATGTGACGCTGATCGAGCAGGAACGCCTTGAGGTCGGTCTTGCGGTCCTGGGCAAGCCTGGCCAAAACGGCTGGCGTCAGGTCATCACCCAGAGGTTCCACGCCGATGAATTTGAACAATGCGTGTTCTGCCAACTCGGCTGCCGGGATCAGCAGCATGAAGCCGAAGCGGCGCGCGTCGTTGTAGGTGACGGATACGCCGTTCGCCATGTGCAACACGACGTGGTCGTGGGTGGCGGCGTCGCCGTGATCATGAACGTAGGTGCCGATCTTTGATCCGCGTTGAGCCGGTTGCGCGCTCAGCGAAAAGCGTCCGCTCATGCCAAGATGCATGACAAGCGTCTCGCCGCTGTCGAGATGGGCCAACAGATACTTCGCGCGGCGGTCGATTTTGGTGACGCAGCAGCCTTCAACGCGGGCCGCAAAATTCTCGGGAAACGGAAACCGCAAATCGGGTCGCCGCTGCTCCAGCCGCGCAACCCGCACGCCTTCCATCTGCGGCGCAAGTCCGCGCCGGACTGTCTCGACCTCGGGAAGCTCAGGCATTGCGCGCTGCTTTCACACCGTTGCGAGCGTGACGCCCAC
>JANNEU010000289.1:0-6940 GCA_031379035.1 Hyphomicrobiaceae bacterium
ACGATCTCTTGCGCGCACGCTGGTTCAGCACCGAACAGCAGACACAGCGCGAGACCTCGCAAGGCCCCTAGAAGCATAGTGCACCAATCGCCGAGCCAAGATCAAAGATAATGGCCGTGCCACGCACCGAGATCAGATACAGCGCTGCGGCCAACAGCAGGCCAAGACCGACAACCACCCAGCGCCGGACAGCGGGCGGCAACAGCGCACCCGGAGGCTCGCTGACGAGCGGCTTAGCGGTGTGATGCGACGCCGGTGTCATGACCTTCACGTCCCTCTATGTTCAGTAAGTTCAGTCTTACGCGGGTTGCGCCGCCAGCGGTACGAGCCGCACCACCGGCTTCTCCCGGATCGGCAGATGGATCAGCGACGCAAACAGTCCCAGTGCAATCGAGATCCACCACATGACATCATAGGACTTGGTGGCATCAAACGTATAGCCCGCCAGCCACAAACCCGTAAACGAGCCGAGTTGGTGCGACAGGAATACAAAGCCGAACAGCATCGACATCCACTGCGTGCCAAAGAACAATCCGACGAGGCCCGACGTCAAGGGGACGGTCGACAACCAGAACAAGCCGAGGAGGCCCGAGATGGCGATCACCATCAGCGGCGAGAGGGGCAAATAGAGCAAGGCGAGAAACGGGAAGATGCGCATGAAATAGATAAAGCTCAGTCCGACGCGCTTCTCGACCCAGCGGCCCGACTGGCCCGACAGATAGGTGCCCGCAATATTGGCCACCCCCACCGCCATCAACGCCCAGACACCGACCCACGCCGGCAACCCCTTGTCGCTGACAAAAGCCGGCAGATGCACGCCGTAAAACGAGAGGTGAAACCCACAAACAAAAAATCCGGCGGTCAGCAACCAGTAACTCGGATGCGCTGCGGCTTCTCGCGCCGCCTCAAACATGGTCTGCGACTTCACGTCGGCACCGAGCGCGGGGGGCTTGCCAGCAATCGCGAACGCCAGCGGGATCATGGCGATGGCGGTGATCGCAAGCACCAGCAGCGAGGTTTGCCAGCCCACGGATTCGATCAGCAGATGCGCGTAGGGGAACGTGATCAGCTGGCCGATGCCAGCGGCCATGCCGAGCGACGCAATGGCTGCCATGCGCTTGCTCTCCGGCACACTGCGCCCGACGGCACCCACCAACGCCGAGACACTGGCGCCCGCAACGCCGATGCCGGTCAGCAGTCCGCTCATGTAGAGATGCATGGGCGTTGTCGCGTTCTGCATCACGAGCAAGCCGGCAATGGTCGCCAGCGCGCAGGTCACGACGACGCGGCCCGCGCCATACTTGTCGGCGATGGCACCGGTCAGAATAGCGAAGACGCCCCACGCCAGATTGGCAATCGCCATGGCGTTGGAGAACGGCTCCCGGCCAAGCCCGAGATCAAGCGAAATCGGTTTCAAATAAAGCCCCATTACCTGCCGCAGTCCCATGCCGAGGCCAACAATGGTTCCAGCGGCGAGAATGACCAACCAGGCGGGGCGGACAGCGGGCGAGGCAGCAGACGGCATCAGGCACCTGTCATTGATATGGAAACGATTGGGATGACTGGCCTTATGTCACGATTTGGCACCGGTTGGGGGTGAATTTGTGGATGGTCAGCCCTGCGGTTGGGGCGCGCGTTTGCGCCAAAGCGCGATCAGGACTACATTTAGCCTATGACACACACCGACACGATTGTACTGGCGGCCGCCGAAGAGGGCGGCTTTGTCGTCACTGTGCCGGCGTTGCCGGAAGTTGGCACGCAAGGTGACACGCGCGAGGAAGCTCTGGCCCATGCGCGCGAGGCGATTGAGCGTGTCATCGAGCATCGGCAATCGCGCGGGGAAGCAGTTTGACGCACGGAGGTTGCTTGGAGTGTTCATGTGACACTATCAAGTTACTTGTGCAATCAACCGGCTTACTTTCGTCATGCCGGCGGAGGCCCGGCACCCACGACAGACTGAAACTCATACTCAGCTGTCGTGGGTCCCGGCCTTCGCCGGGATGACGAAAAATGAAGTGCTGTCGCCGCGTCCAAGTGAGCCCGCCGAAAAACCAACGCCATGGGACTGCCCCATGCTTTGACCCATCCCCTAAGGTTCTCATGTCCAAAACGAAACTCAACGGCAGCAGCGACAACAAGGTCGTCAACTTTCCGGGACGGCAACAGAAGCCGCAGCCGGGCGGACAGGCGATGCGGGCGCTGTGGACGTTTTTGTTCTCGACGCTCGTCGGCCCGGCCATTGCGGCACTGCTGATGGCGCTGATCTACATCGTGTCCGGCACGCTCGGTATGGGACCGCCGAGCTTGAAGGCGGTCAAAATCGCTGATCTGCCGGTCTATGTCGCGACGCGGACGTTGGACGCCTACATCTGGTCGGCGATCCCGGCGGCGGTGACGGGGGCTGCACTAGCGGCCTGGGTCTACGCGCGCGGCCAGTTTCCGTGGCTGCTGGGCGTGGCGGTGGCGGCGATTGCCGCGTCAGCATGGGCCTTCGCCAGCGGTGGGCAGGCGATGGGGCATGTGCAGTTCATCACCGTGATCGCGGCCGTGACAGCGATTGTCGGCCGGCTAGTGCTGGTAGCGGCGAAGGTGGCAGAGTAAGCGGTGCACACCGTCCTCTTGATCATCATGGCCGCGTCATGCGGAGCACGCGGAGCGTAACCGGAGCCACGGACAGTCGCTTCACCACTGTGGCAACATCCCATCGGCCGGGTCACGCACCAGCCATTCCATCGCCGCGACACCAACCGTAATGCCGCGCGTCAGAGCTCAATCAGCCGCTTGACCTCGAAGATCTCCATGATCTTGGCACCCTTGTGGGGGCCATCGCAGACGAACTCCCACTTGCCGTGGCTGTAGGTGTCACAGAGCTTGACACCCTTCACGAGCACCCAGTGGCCTTCTTTGCCTTTATGAATGGCGAGGATGTAGTGCGACCACGCATTGCGCGGCTTCTGCATCCAGGTCCACAGCGACGGCCGCTCTTTGCGCGCCATGTGCATGTAGTCGCCGATCTGGACCAGCGTGAACCCATAGCGGTTGAGCGCTGCGCCGACGTCCTCAGTGGTGGTGCCTTTGATGACCGGCTGCGCGCCATCGGGCAACGCGCGAAACGCGCGGATCTCGTCTTCGATCTTGGAGACGGGATAGCCGGTGATGGCGGACACCACGTAGGGGCCGCAGAACGCCGTGCGCCCGGTGTCGTTGAGGACATCGTTGCGGCCGGAGGCGATGGGCGGGATCGTGATAGGCAATTGCGCGTACGCGGGCATGGGCAACACCTGGGGCAACACCGTTGACTGGTGAACAACACCTTAAGTGTTCCACGGTAAGGTAAAGAATGTCTTGATGCGGCGGTGCGCAGGCCACGGCAGCCGCGCTTAAATCCGTCATTTATCGTCATGCCGGCCTTCGCCGGCATGACGAGAGGAGAGAGTTTTGCATCCGCAAGCAACAGCGATAGTGTGATTGGCTTGGGGTCATCTGAGATCAGGCGAACGATGCGGCTACAGCTTTCACGCAGACAGGTCATGGGCGGGATCGCTGCGCTGGCGCAGGCTGGCGCAAATGCACCTGCAGTTGCCCAATCGGCCACCCAACCCTTCCCGCAATGGGTGGAAAGCTTTCGCCCCCGCGCGCGGGCCCGAGGCGTGTCTGACGCGACCTACTCAAACGTCATGCAAACCGTGACACCCGACACGCGCGTCTACGCACTCGACAAGGCGCAGCCCGAGTTTCGCGAACAGGTCTGGCAGTATCTCAATCGGCGGGTTTCGGATTGGCGCATCACGGTCGGCCGTGAGCGCGCAAAAGAACACGCAGCGTTGCTGGAAAAGATCGAGCGCACCTACGGCGTCGATCGCTACACCATGCTCGGCTTGTGGGGCATGGAGTCGGCGTTCGGCGACGTGGTCACGAACCCCAAGCATATGCGGCCCGTCATTCCAGCGCTGGCAGCTCTCGCCTGGGGCGAGCCACGGCGGCGACCCTACTGGGAGCAGGAGTTGCTCAATGCACTCATTATCATCGAACGCGGCTGGGCCAAGCCGGCCGAGATGCTCGGCTCGTGGGCCGGCGCCATGGGGCATACGCAATGGATGCCCGAGGTTTGGCTCAACATCGGTGTCGACTACAATGGCGATGGTCGCGTCTCGCCGTTTGGACCGCCGGACGATGCGCTGGCCGGCACCGCGCAATACATCGCCAAACGCGGCGGCTACCGGCGCGGCGAAGGCTGGGGTTATGAGGTGAAGTTGCCGACCGGCATGAACGCCAACGGGACCGCTTTGGCAACGGTGTCAGACTGGGCGATCCGCGGCGTGAAGCGCGCCAACGGCCAACTGTTCCCGCGGCCCAACGAGCGCGCACGGCTGTGGCAGCCGGTGGCCGAAGGCCCCGTCTTCCTGCTGACGCAGAACTTCAATGCGGTGAAGTCGTACAATCCCGCCAACAACTACGCCCTGGCGATTGTGCATCTGGGTGATCGCATCCGTGGCGACGCGCCGTTCGTACAGCCGTTCCCTGGCGGTGAGCGCATTCTGACGTTGCCGGAAGTGCAGGAAACCCAGCGCCGCCTGACCGCACTCGGCTTCGACACCGACGGCACCGACGGCCGCGTCGGCAACGACACCATGCGCGCAGTGCGAGGCTTCCAGACGAAGGTGGGTCTATCGCCTGCGGATGGCTATCCAGGCCTCAAGGTGCTGACGAAGCTGCGCGAGGGTGGGTAGGTGGCACCGCCGTCGGAGCACCACAGACGACCGTCGCCAGTTTCATGAAGATGGTCGTCGGCACGCACGGTCGGAGACAGGCACCTGAACGGCGCGCACCAATGGCGCATGCGTGTGGGAAATCGTGTGACGCCGTTCAGGTGCCTGTCCCCATCCACATTTGCCGCTCAGTGCGGATTGTCCGGTGACGTCCTGATAGAACTGAAGTGCCAAATTGGCTTGTGAGGCGTTGTCGAACCCGATGCCCAAGGTCCAGCCGTAAAAGACATCCTTGAGCGTATTCGTCCCCAGTTCGAACGTCGTCCCGCGATAGGAGATGACCTTCTCGCCGTTCCACGTGTAGGCGACGGCGTAGAAGCCGGCGGATTTCGCGACTCCAGCGCTGTCCTCGCCAGTTTTGACGATTGACGCGTCACCAATCGCCGTGCCGGCTGCATCGCTCATCCCAGAGATGCCAGGATTGTATCCTCGATTGTAGGCATCGAGTGACAGTATTGCGAGAAATAGATCGCGGTTCATTGTCATCTATTTACTCCGCAAAGCGCTAATTTCCCTAGGCAGGGTATTGCTGAAAGGGTTTTTCGGATCAGTTCGGTATTGGTCGAGATTGTTTAGCCACAGCAGTCTCGTCTCAATCCCGCTCGTCACAGGCTCGCCTGACAGCCCGAGCACATCGAGTGGCCAGCGGCCGCGGTCAACGACCTCGACGGTGATGCGGCGCCAAGCGGTTCCCGGCCCGAGCGTGTCCTCAAGATTGTTTGGATCGACCTTTTCGACTGTCCGCGGATCTTTGATGTCGCGGAACGTGACGAGGTCCGGCAGGTCCTCCGGTCTGATCTCCTTGGCACCGCGATGGCGGCTGACACGTGAAACAAAGGCGAAGAATTGCTCGTCCGTGTTCGGCGCTTGGCCGTGCGGCGGCTCGCCATAGGCTCGTGCGAGCACATCGGCTTGTGGCCAGTCGTCTGAAGGATTCGGCCGCGACTTCGACAGCAATGCTATCAACGGCCGCCGGCCCGGCCCGAGATCGACATAGACGGCCTCGCCGTTTGTCGTCCACGGCGCGCGATTGCCTTCATACGTCGTGAACTCGATCACGCTAGACCCACGTTTAACACCGGAAGGCGTGTCCAACTCCAGAGTCAGTTTATAGCGATAAGAAATTGACTTCCCGCCACAGCTCGCCAGAAGCGTGGTCGTCAACGCGACCAGCAGCACCGCAATGCCGCGGTGAATGGAAAGGGTAGATTTGTTCCGATGCGGGCTGGCCATCATGGCACCTCCCGCTGTTCGCTAACCGCCAACAGCGCGTGCAGGGTCTGCAACTTTGCAGCCCCGGTAGGATCGCGCGTCACGACAGTTATGCGTTGCCCCTTGAACGGTCCCTTTTCCAACATACTGAGCGCAGCGCCGACGGCACGGGGTTCGCCCACCAGATCGATCAACCAATGATGCTCACCGCCCGTCCATTCCTCCGGCCGCAGACGGATCGGCTGACCGGCATGGGTCGTCAACCGTTGGTCCACGTCATCCGAAACCTTGGCCCAGGTGACACACGCGACTGGTGCGCGGGCCCCGGTCGTTTCGTCCTGCGCTTCCGCGACGTAGTACTGTCCGGCCAGCACCGGCGGCAGCACCATCCATTCGATGTCGGCCAGCGAGAAGAACTTGTGGCCCGGTGATCGCGACAGGATGACGGCGATGTCGCCGATCGAAGCCGAAACCAGCTTGGACATCGCCGCGGTGACCTGCTTCGGGTCGAGCCGCGACAAGTCCAGGGCACCACCTGATGTATTTGCGCTATTTTGAGTTTGCATAACGGCCCCGTCTCCCTCTGCGATCGCGTTTTTAATTGGGGACAGTCACCAATCGTTGGCCCCAATCGCGTCCGTGCTGTCCAATCCTCGGCTGGGTCGAGCCTAAGCCGATGCATTTAACAAGGCATTGCGGCGCGGCAGGCACCCAACCAAAGGCCGCATCGGCCCCACGTTTCAGGGTAGCAGGGCGTGCGATCCCAGAGTATGAAGGCACAAAGCGGTCCGGGACGCACGCGTCACCGGGGCCATTCCCGTATGCCAAGCACGGAACCTCGCCGAAATGACTGAAGCGCCGAATAACAGAGTTCCCAAATCCGCCCCAAAAACCATCGGTGTCACGCCGCCGCCGACCGCCAAGCGCGCGCAGACCACCGAGGCCTTCGACAAGGAAGT
>JANNEU010000298.1:0-7400 GCA_031379035.1 Hyphomicrobiaceae bacterium
CGTCAACTCCGAGCTTGGCCTCGGGCTTCCTCCCCACCCCGCATCACTGCGACGCAGTTGCCTCCGGCTCGCGGTTCCCATCACCAGGGCCCGCAGAGGACTTCCACCTCCAGCATCAACGCCATGCCTGGCACACAAAGAACCCAGTGCCGCGTTTACGGCACCAGGCCCTCTCAATCTGAAGAAGTCAGAAAGCCGGGCACTACTGCGACCGGATTGAATCGCTGAATGCCGTGCAGGTGCCGTAGGGGCTCGTCGGTGTTGCGTCTTTATCGACCAGACGCTGCTTCCAGCTCAACTCGCCGGAGCAATAGAGCTTATGGAGGCGCGCCTTCTCGGCAGTCGCCATTGCTTTTTGTTTGTCAGGGTCGTTCAGCGCGACCACCGCTTCCTGTTCGCCGCCACTACCGGGCGCGGGGAGGCGCTCAGCGTTGGGTGGCAAGATAAGGCCCGAGCGGGGTGCCATCTTGGGTTCGGCGCGCGCGCGCTCCTGCGACGATGAACTCACGCCCAGCAAGTCAAAGACTTTGCCGTTGAGTTCGGTCCCCTCCATGCACGCACCAAGCGTCAGCAATGGTGACAGTGCCATGGCGACAAACAGCGGCCGCGATAGCCTATATTTGGTGCGGCTGGAGACAGTCATCCTGGTCATCTCATCGCTCGTCATTTGATGAGGCGGCACGGGCCTCAACGCATTGAATTTACGCCATCGCACACATCCAGAACGGCTCAAACCCTAACGATCACTTTGCGTTGGCTTTGTGGCGGCGTGCGTGGGGTTTGCAAGCCCTGCAGGTGCCATGGGATAGACCGACTCATACAAGAGTCCTATCACACCGGCAACGATGGCGATGTCAGCGATATTGAACACGTACCAATAGAACCCGTATGCGTGCAGCGAGAAGAAGTCAGCGACGCCGCCGAGCGTCAGACGGTCGAGCCCGTTGCCGATGGCACCACCGATAATCAGACCAACGCTGACCGCTGCCAAACGATTGTCGACGCCCCGTGCGAGCCAGACGGCCAGCAGCGCCGACGCTACGACCGCAAAGGCCGCCAGCGCGTACTGCCAACGGGCATCCGTGCCTGTCAAAAAGCTGTAGCTGACGCCCTTGTTCAGCACGAAGTACCAGTCGAAGAATGGCGTCACAGTGATGCGTTCACCCTCGCGCATGCCGACGCGCAGCAGCATCCACCATTTGTGCACCTGATCGGCGACGAATGTTGCCAGCGCCGCGACGAGCCCGATGCGGGAGAACGGCCCCCAGAAGAGGTGCTTGAATGCTTGGGTCATGCTCGGCTTCTATTGGCACTAAACCATCACGGCAAGCGCATCAGGTCCACGGCAGACGCAAAACCAACGCGTCAGTGCTTCGCGGTCAGACCCACTTGGAGATGAAGGCCAGCGCTAGTGCCACGAGCAGGCTGAGGGTGGGGTCCTTCATCAGCAGCGGGGTGATCGGAGGATAACCGAAGCTGAAATACTTGGCTGCGACCACCAAACCGGTGATGGCGAGGGCAATAATGTAGAGAATGTAACCGAGAAGGCGACCCATGACAGACCCCTGGCTAGACGGCGCTCCCGACATACTTACACGGCCAACCTTAGATCAAAAGTAGCTTAGCGCAAAAGTGGCTTGGATCATAAGTGGCTTAGCGGATCGACCGGCGGCGCACTTGGCACCGCCGGTCAAGCTGAGTGACTTACTTCTTTGCCGGTGCAGCAGGTGCGGCGGCGGGTGCGCCCGGGCTGGTTGCCAGCACAGGAGGCGTTGTCTTGGCCGGGGCAGCTGCAGGCGCTACAGGGGTGGCTGCGGCCTTGGCCGGAGTAGCCGCTGGTGCCGCTGCGGCTTTTGCCGGTGCAGGCGGCACGCCAACCGCATCACCGATGCATTTCTTCAGGAAGCTGACCTTGGCAGCACCCGCCAGCTTCTTCTCGCCGGATTGCGTGTTGCAGGTCGTTTTCGCATCAGACGCGCATTTGCGCATGAAACTGGTCTTGGCGGCACCGGCGAGTTTCTTCTGACCGACTTCGAAATTACAGGTGGCACCGGCAGCCATAGCAGCGGCGGGGGCTGCGGCGACCGGGGCCGGTGCCTTTGGGGCGGCGGGGGCCGGCGCAGCTGTCTGGGCTACCGCTGCGGTCATCAAACCGGCGGCGAAGGTGGCGGCGAGTGCAAAGGTTTTCATGCGGGATCTCCCTTGGATCAGTTCCGAGTGTTGACGCGACGACAGATTTGCAGCGTGCGTGACAGCCGATTGAAGCGGCTCGCGCGTGACTAGAGGCTGAACAAACAGCGCACCACCGCGAGCACAGCACCGATTCTCCGACCAAAACCTACATCCGCGCTGCTTTTTGACGGATCGTGGGCGGGTTTTCCCCTATTTCGTAAGCTGACCTGAGACGCCCCGTGATGGCCATCAGAACCGACACGAGGCCGCTCCCTTGCGAGAGCGGCCTTGTATCATCGCATTGGGATGGCGTTCTGTTGCTTAAACGCGCTGCGGCACGTCCAGATAATCGCGCTTTGGCGCACCAACGTAAAGCTGGCGTGGGCGGCCGATCTTCTGCTCCGGATCTTCGATCATTTCCTTCCACTGAGCGATCCAGCCGACCGTGCGCGCGACGGCGAACAGCACCGTGAACATCGACGTCGGGAAGCCCAGCGCGCGCAGCACGATACCGGAATAGAAGTCGACGTTCGGATAGAGTTTCTTCTCGATGAAGTAATCATCGTGCAGCGCGATCTGCTCAAGTTCCATGGCGGTTTCCAGCAACGGATCGTTGATACCGAGCTTGCCGAGCACTTCGCGGCAGGTCTGCTGCATCACCTTCGCGCGCGGATCATAGTTTTTGTAAACGCGATGGCCGAAACCCATCAGGCGCTGGCCAGAATTCTTGTCCTTGGCCTTGGCCACGAACGCCGGAATGTTCTTCTTGTCGCCGATCTCCATCAGCATCTTCAGCGCCGCCTCGTTGGCACCGCCATGCGCTGGCCCCCACAGGCACGCAATGCCGGCCGCGATGCATGCAAACGGATTGGCACCCGACGAGCCAGCCAGCCGCACCGTTGATGTCGACGCGTTCTGCTCGTGGTCGGCATGCAGAATGAAGATGCGGTCGAGCGCGCGTGAGAACACCGGGTCCACATGATACGGCTCACACGGCACCGCAAAGCACATCTGCAGGAAGTTCGACGTGTAATCGAGCGCGTTGGACGGATAAATGAATGGCTGCCCGATAGAGTACTTGAACGCCATTGCGGCCAAGGTCGGCATCTTCGCGATCATGCGGTGCGACGCGATCATGCGCTGCACGGGATCGTGGATGTCAGTGCTGTCGTGGTAGAATGCCGACAACGCACCGACTGAGCCGCACATGATGGCCATGGGATGCGCGTCCCGCCGGAAGCCGGAGAAGAACCGCGTCATCTGTTCGTGCACCATCGTGTGGCGCGTGATCACCGTGCGGAATTCTTCGAGCTGCTTTGCGGTTGGCAATTCGCCGTGCAACAGCAAATAGCAGACTTCGATGTGGCTCGACTTTTCGGCCAGTTGCTCAATGGGATAGCCGCGATAAAGCAGCACGCCGGCATCGCCGTCGATGTAGGTGATCTTGGACGAACAGTTCGCGGTCGATGTGAACCCGGGATCGTAAGTGAACTGGCCGGTGTTGGCGTAGACCTTGCCGATATCCATCACGTCGGGGCCGATCGTGCCCGAGCGCACTGGCATCGTCGTCTGTTTGCCACCGGTGATCAGCGTTGCGGACTTGACGGCGTCCTGTTTGTCAGGGGCCTTGTCGAGTGCGTTCATGGCGGGTGTCCTTCGTCAGATCTCTCGAGCGCACGCCAGTTAAGGCGCGCGACCCTTGCAAATGGGGGCCATCTTCTCCCCGAACCTCGCGCGGTGTCGCCGTGAAAACGGACGCATCCGGTAGACCTGGGCCGGCGCTCTCAGCAACGATGCTGCGAGGCCTGATGTTCTTATAGCGACCATGTCGCGGACGAAAACCGGAGGCACCCGGCCGCGACACCGCCAGATGGCCTGTCCTAGCGTCCCTGTCATCGGGCGGACAATGCTCCAGCACGCCGATGCGTAGTCTATTTTGTGCGGTGCGACAAGCTGTCCAGACTTGGCTAAACCTGGCGCATGCTCCATTTGTTGGCCGCTCGCGCTGACGTGACACACCTGCAACAACGGCCCGCGCCTCACGCAGGTCAAACAGCCCACCGTCGCTCGGCCAATCCCCGCGACCAGAGCCCGGCCACGCCAAGCACCACCAGTGGCGTCAGCAGGCTCGGGTCGATCCCTGTGAGCCAACTATGAGTCGCCACAACCGTCAGCAGGCACAACGCAACCGTGGCTGTTGCCACCACGTTGCGCGGTGCCCAGGCCGTGATCGCCGGATGCCGCGCTCGCAGGATCTCGGCCGCGAGATAGACCAGCGGGACCGCAATCACCGACCAGTCGTAGATCTGCGCGCGGGGATTGGCATACACCGCCGCAATGATCAGCGCCGCCAGCCGTGGCAGCCGCCGTCGCGGCCCGACCAGCACAAACAGCCCCATCGCGCCGGCCACGCTGAGAAAGCTCAATCCCGGAAGCCAACGCGGCACCGCCTCGCCCTTGTTACGGAAATAGCCGAAGATGTGCCCCCCGGCGTCCCCCAGGTTGAAGGTCTGCTGCGACAGCACGGCCAGCCAATCGCGCGTGGTCGCCGGGTCGATCACAGCGCACAAACCATACACCGCCAGCGCCAAACTTGTGGTCAGCACGGCCGCCTTCAACCGATCCCAAGCGAACCCGTCCAGGAAGACCGGGATGATCAAGAAAGCCATATAAAAAGGCTTGAACAGCATAGCGCCGAAGACCGCGGCAAAGAAAAAAGCCCAGTCCGCACGCTCAACGCCACGCAGCATCCCGAGCAGGATCACGAAATACAGCGGCGTTCCATTATTACAAGCGCCAAAGCTGCCCACGCCGGCCCATTGGAACAACATCAGATAGGCGCCGAATGCCACCGCCAGCACAACCCGGTCGCGCCCGAGAAACAAGCGCGTCAGCAGAACCGCAATCCCCGTGAACGACACCAGATGGGCCGCCACCAGCAACACACTGAACGGCCCATTGAGGCCAAATGCGGCGATGATCGACAGCAGATACGTGATCAGCGGTGGTGACGTGTAGTGCAGGAAATCCGGTATTTTGTCCTGCATCGCCGTTGCTTCGAAATAGGGATTGCCGCCCTCGCCAAGCACACGCACGGCCGCGCGATAAACATACAAATCCCAGAACAGATTGCGCGCCGCAAACAGCACGTGCATCTTGTAGAGATAGAACACAGCGATGGAGATCAGCGCTGCGGCCAGCCCGTGCGGCCACCAACTCACGAACGGCTGTACGTGGCGCAACATCGGAGCCGTTCGCTGCAACACAGTATCGAGCCTCTAAAAATACTGGCGTCCGAACGCCCATGAGCGAACCACGCCCGCCGACGGCTGCGCCTTAGCCTTAAAGGCTGCGCACGGTATGCGGCCTTCAGCGCGAAGGACACTTCCCTCAGCAAATAGCGTTAAGCACGCGGTCTTGCCGCGCCCAACGGCAGGGCAGTCGGCTGGTCACCTATCGCGACGGCGGCGGCAAGCTGTCCAGATCAGCGATGTACCACTCCTCCGCCTTCACCACTGCCGGGTTCTCTCCATTGGCGTAGATCCAGCTATCCACGGCCCAGCGCTGGCCGCCCTGATTCTCGGTCAATATCGCCGTCCAATGGGTCCAGCCGGCGACGCCACGCAGGTAGTTTTCCTTGGCGAACGGCACACCGACTTTGTGGTGACGCAGCAGCCCGGCGTTGGCGAGCACTGTCAGATAACTGGTTGTGTTCGTTGATTCATCGACGCAGTCCTGCTGGGTCGGATCGCCGCTGGCCGCGAAATCCATGCCCGGCCGGTCTTCCTTGGTGCCGATCACGTTGCCGACGCGCGTTTCAATCCAGCCGATGGCATAGGCCACGCTGCGGCGCTCTTCGTCGGCGGTGTCGGCCTTGCTGCGCCATTTCGCCATGATGGCGGACAGCGCGGCGAGGTCGCTGTCAGTGAAACGGAAGCGCGTCTGCTTCTGGCAACCGTAAGCGTGGCAGACGGTGACGGTCGATCCTACCGGCTGGGGGACGCCGAAGGTTGCATAGTGGCGCTGCGCGGTGCCGAACCCCTCGTGGGTGCAGGCACCCAGCAGCAGCGGCACCGCGAGGGCAATCAGACGTGAAAGTCGATGAATCATGGAAATGCGGCTAGCATTGCAAGCGATTCGACGCCATTGGCGCAGCGGCCACACAATGGGCCGCACACAGATACCGAGTAACCGTCGGCTAACACGTCGCACAGGAGATCCCGATGACCATCATCAAGCGCCTGCTGGCATTCCTGGTCATGCTGGGTTTGTTTGGTTTTATGGGTTGGTGGCTCAGCGGCGACTTGTGGGCCGATTTTCAGCACCGCAACGACACGTTCGAGGATGTCCGCGACGCCAAGATCGTTAGCGCCAAGTGTAAGTCCAAGCTGTTCGTCATTTCGTTTTGCGGTGTGAAGGCGCAAGGAGCCGGTGTGCCGGGTAACGAACGCGAGTTCAGTTATTTCATTCTCGGTGGTCTGGGCGACGAGGGCATTGGCTTACGGCGCACCGCAGGCTCCGGACCTGCCGCCAGCCGCTATCTGACGACGACCACCGGCATCGACTATCTGACGACGCGGATCGCGTCTTATCTGATCCTGATGGGTTTGTTGGGAGCGCTGGTCGTTGGCTGTCTCTTCATCGCCGGCGGCAAAAAGAGTTGAGCGGGTTCAAGTCATGCCTTAACTGCCATGACGAAGAAGAAACTGCGGGTCGGATGTTTCGCTAGAGTGCTTCCGGGAAAAGCTTGCCCTCGGACTTGATCCGAGGGTGTGCAGCGGTTTTCCCGAAAGAAGCACGACCAAACAATCAGCTAGGGTCATTCCTCGATTCCGCCAAGAGCGGAACGACCCTAGACGGCATCAGGTGACATTCACTCGTGTCGCGCGTGCTTAACCAGCGTGGTTAACGCCCGCGGCCACCCACGGCAGCCGGCGCGCAACGGCAACGCCGCGTCCGGCCGGCTCCGGCTTACCGGAGTCGGACGCGGCAAAAAGCATGAAGCGCGATGGCGCCGCCGCGGGGCTTGCACCCGCTGTGCTGGTCAGGGGCTTTCACCTGCTCGCTGGTCAGGGCTTGCACCTGCTCGCTCGTCGGCACTTTCAACCGCTTCAGTTCGTGGCCGCCTTTCAGGCCCTAACCGCTTGTCACCGCGTCTGATGTCGACCGGCGCATTGTTGCGGGCGGGTTCCACCGCGCTGCACGACCGGCAGTCCGGGCTTCGCCGG
>JANNEU010000302.1:0-5685 GCA_031379035.1 Hyphomicrobiaceae bacterium
TTGCGGATGGTTCAACTTCAAGGGTGCCGACCAGCAGAAGAAAGTCGGGCTGTTGTCGGGCGGTGAACGCAACCGCGTGCATCTGGCGAAGATGCTCAAGCAGGGTGGCAACCTGTTGCTGCTCGACGAACCGACCAACGACCTCGATACCGAAACGCTGTCATCGCTTGAGTCAGCGCTCGAAGATTTCCCCGGCTGCGCCGTGGTCATCTCGCATGATCGCTTCTTCCTGGATCGTTTGTGCACACACATTCTCGCATTCGAAGGCGACAGCCACGTCGAATGGTTCGAAGGCAACTTCGCCGATTACGAAGAAGATAAGAAACGCCGCCTGGGCGAGCACGCCGCCGATCCGCACCGCATCAAGTTCAAGCGGTTTGAGAGGTAGGGGATGTAAATTGGCGGCGTTTCTGGTATTTTGAGTTCGGAAGGAGCGTCCCATGGACACCGTCGATCTTGCTCATGCCAACGAGCATCTGGAAGACTTGATCGCTCGGGCCGCGAAGGGCGAGGTCGTCTATAGCCGCGATCCGGTCCTCGGTACGGTCAAAGTCGGACCTGCCGAGCCGGCCAAGGCACGCCCAAAGCGGGTTATTGGACAGTGGAAGGACAAGTTTGAAGTTCCGGCGCGCCTTTTTGAGCCGCTGACGGACGAAGAGCTGTCTTGGCTTTCCGTTGAGCAGTCGCCGTGACAGTCCTGCTATTGGATACGCGTGTATTTTTCTGGTGGGTAAAGCAAGACCCTCGGCTCACTAGTCAGCATCGTGCCCTATTGGAAAGCGACGACAATCGCGTCTATGTCAGCGCGGTCACCGGCTGGGAAATTGCAATCAAAGTCAAAATCGGAAAATGGCATGAAGCGGCAACTTTGCTTACCGGACTATCGGAAAAAATTGAGGCCATCGGCTTTGAACTCTTGCCGCTGACTCTCGCCCAAGCTGAACGCGCCGGCTCGCTCGATCTCGTCGATCGCGATCCATTTGACCGGCTGTTGGCGGCCCAAGCGCTCGATCTCGGAATACCCATTGCGATGGTCGATCCGGCGATGGTGAGGCTGGGATGTGATGTTGTTTAGCCATCGCTGATCGGCATCAAGTTCAAGCGGATTGAGCGATAGCGGGGCTGGGAAGCGGTTAAGCTGCACTCGCCAGTTGCACCCACTTTGTGGTATTGTCGGCACAAAGGTGACGCCATGGACCAGTACGATATCGCCTATGCGCGCGAGCATCTCGCGGAGCTGATCGAGAAGGCTGCCCGGGGCGAGGACGTATCAATCGTCGACCCGGCACGCGGTGCGTTTCGGTTAACGGCTGATGGTGCTGGCACAAAAACGGCCGCAGCGACGGCTGCGCAAACGCTGCCCTATGACCTCTCCGCGCCCCGCATCACCGACACGATGCCGAAGTTCGTGCCGTTGGCGAGCCCACGAAAGCTGGGGCAGCTGGAAGGGATTATTCAGCCTCCGCCAGACGGCTTCTTTGATCCGATGGATGAGGAAGAGTTGAAGCTTTGGTACGGTGATGACGCGTGAGGCTTCTGCTTGATACGCACACTCTCGTCTGGTCGCTGACTGCAACGGCGCGTCTGCCGACGCGCGTTAGAGATGCGATCGGAGCGCCGAGTTCAGAAATATTCGTGAGTGTTGCGTCAGTTTGGGAGATCGCGATTAAAGTTGGTCTCGGGAAATGGCCGCAGGCCGAACCACTTCTCGCCGATATCGAAACGCGCCTTGCAAATGTGCCAGCGACACAGCTCCCGATTTCTGTTGCGCACGTCCGCGCCGCAGGCCTGATGCAGTCGTCCCATCGTGATCCGTTCGACCGGTTGCTCGCCGCGCAGGCGCAGATCGAGGGGCTGACGCTGGTGACGGCTGATGCCAAGCTCGCCGCACTTGGTGCGCCGGTGCTTTGGTGAGGTGTAGGTTGGGTCAAGCATTGCAGCGCGACCCAACATCTCGCAAGCGGCACGATGTTGGGTCGCGGCTACACCTTGACCCAACCTACGTTTCATCGGGCCAAGCTTACAGCAACTTCCCCATCGCCACGGCGGTGTCGCTCATGCGGTTGGAGAAGCCCCACTCGTTGTCGTACCAGGCGAGCACGGAGACGAGCGTGCCGTCCATGACTTTGGTCTGGTCCATGTGGAAGATGGACGAGTGTGGATCGTGATTGAAGTCGATGGAGACGTTGGGCGCGGTGGTGTAGCCGAGGATGCCCTTGAGCTTGCCCTCTGAGGCAGCTTTGATCGCCGCGTTCACTTCGGCAACGGTGGTCGCCTTCTTTGAGATGAACTTGAGATCGACGACGGACACATTCGGGGTTGGTACGCGGATCGAGAAGCCGTCGAGCTTGCCATTGAGTTCCGGCAGCACCAGACCGACAGCCTTGGCGGCGCCGGTGGAGGTGGGGATCATCGACAATGCCGCAGCGCGGCCGCGATAGAGATCCTTGTGCATGGTGTCGAGCGTGGGCTGGTCGCCGGTGTAGGCATGGATGGTGGTCATCATGCCCTTCTCGATGCCGAACGCGTCGTGCAGCACCATGGCGACGGGCGACAGGCAGTTCGTCGTGCACGAGGCGTTCGAGACCACGATGTGGGCCTTCGTCAGCTTGTGATGATTGACGCCGAAGACAACCGTCAGGTCAGCACCGTCTGCGGGCGCTGACACCAGCACGCGCTTGGCGCCGGCAGCGATGTGCGCCATCGCCTTGTCTTTCGCAGTGAAGATACCCGTGCACTCCAGCGCGATGTCGACGCCCATGGCCTTGTGCGGCAGCTTGGCTGGATCGCGCTCGGCAGTGACCTTAATGGGGCCGCGGCCGACGTTGATCGTATCGCCTTCAACCGTCACCTTGTGCGGGAAACGGCCGTGGACTGAGTCGAAGCGCAGCAGATGCGCGTTGGTTTCCACCGGGCCGAGATCGTTGATGGCGACGACTTCGATGTCGGTGCGGCCGCTCTCGATGATGGCGCGCAGCACGTTGCGGCCGATGCGGCCGAAGCCATTGATGGCAACTTTTACAGCCATGGAAGTTTCTCCGTTAGGGGCAGATGGTGTAAATGGCCGAGGCGGCACGCCATGCACGGCGGGATTCAAGGCACCTGGATGCGCCAGCAACCCGTCGGCACTTTGCCTCGGAAAATTGATGCGCTGGCTATGACGCTCCGGCCGTGCGCCGTCAATGGTGCCCACCCGAAACGCGCGCAGAAGCCGCGAACTATGGTTGAAATCGACGCAAGAGAGGCTGGTCAACCGATCGAGGGACCGGCCTTGGGCGTCTCCGGCTTCGGCAGCCACGCTGGAGCCGTATCCGCCAGCGCGCGCCGTGCATACTGATACGCATGCCGGCGCAAGTCTGCGTGGCGGTGCCAATCGAGATGCGCGATGCCGTCCGGCATCGGTGCCAGCAGCAGGTGATCCTCCGGCCCGAGGCGTTCGGCCAGCCCCTCGTTCTGCAGCATCAGGCTGCGCATGAGCACGGCCTGGGCGCTCGGGCCGCCTTGCGGCATTCGCCGCAGACCGGGCCGGCTCAGCGATGCAAGTCCGCGATAGAGCGGCCCCAGCCGCGATTTCGACTGTGCCGAATTGGCACCCGGCCCGTGCATCATCGGCAGCTGAAAATCGAGCACGATGTTCGGCCCGCCCTTCAGGCGATGCATGGTATCGATCGGCACATTTTCGCGCAGGCAGCCATCCACCAGAATGTCGCCGTTGCTGGCGATCACCGGCGGTAGCAGCGCGGGGATTGAACTGCTCGCGCGCACCGCTTGCCACAGTGGGCCGCGCTTCAGACATACAGTCTCGTTGCGGGTCAGGTTGGTCGCCACCGCAAAGAACGGCCGTGGCAGATCCTCGATATCGATGTCGCCCAGATATTCGGCGAGCCCGGCCTCCAGCACACGCGGGTCCAGCAATCCATATCGTGGCCACGTCCATCGCCGCATGGCTCGGCGTGTGACGAAGATCTCGCGCACCACGCGTTCGATTTCGTCCGGCCCCGCGCCCTTCACGAACGCCGCCGTCATCGCCGCACCACCGCTGGTGCCACCCAGGATGTCGAACTCGAAGCCGCGTTCTATCAACGCCTGATAGATACCAATGTGCGATGCCGAGAACGCGCCGCCGCCGCAGGCCACGAGCCCCAGTGCCGTGCCGTTGATGAAGCGCGCGAGCCTTGCGGTGTCGCCCGGTGTACCCGCGACGACATGATGGTGCATTCCCACCCAGGGCCGCGCCGCAAGCCACGTGCGCGTGCCCGAAAACGGCGGTGGCGCGTCGTGCAGCAACACCAAACGCATGTTGTTCGGCTTGTGCAGCTTGGCGGCGAACGTTTCGAGTTCGCTCGGTGTGCTGGCCGCAGCATCGCCACCGGCCCGGCCGACGCACAGCACCAGATCCGATTGGCGGATGGCTTTTTCCGACCATGCCGTCAGCGTGTCATCGGCGGCATAGATGACGGTGTCGAAGCGGCTTTCGATCTCGTTGAACCAGCGGGCTTCATCGGCACGCGTCAGCGAGACGCCCCAATCGATCGCGCCGCCTGCGCCCGCCTCGTCCAGCAGCAGCACGCGGCCGGGCTGAAACGCCGCTTCGAGCCGCGCCATGAACTCTTGCGGCACCGGCGCTGCGCCCGCGCGGATAATGCTGATGGTGCGCGGCCGCGTCTGCGTCGGTGCGCTGCCGGCCGCTGTCGTTGCTGCGAGCCGCTGCGCCAGTGTCGCCGTAATGGCCGTCCAGATTGCCGGTGATTGCTGCGCCAAAACGTCGAACTCGTTGCGATCAAGTTTCAAAACGACGCTGTCACGCAAGGCCTTCAGCGTGGCGGTGCGCTGGCCACCTGCAAAGAACGCGATCTCGCCGATGGGTTCGCCAGCGCCGAGTTCTGCGACGGCCGCGCTGCGGCCTTCCACCAGGACCTCAAAACGCCCTGTCACCACCACATAGAGCGCGTCCGCCATGTCGCCTTGGCGGACCAGTGTTTCGCCGCGCTGCACCGACATCGGTTGCAAGCGGTCTTCCAGGTCTTGCTTCGCCGCCGCGGGTAGATCGCGAAAGACGCTCAGCCCTGCCAGCTCCGGTATCCGCGCCGCCATGGGGGCTCCGCTGCTTGTCGTATCGGGAGCGTGATCTTAGGCGCGCGTCCTCCCCACGGCAAAACACGAAACAGTGGGATGCTGAATATCTGGACGTGCGCCGTGCCTTCAACCCCACGCATACTTGTCTTCCTGGGCCTTGTGCCCAGGACCCAGGGTGCAACGAGTCTCGACGAATGTGGTTTGCAGCACAGTCGCCACTCACCCCGCAAAGCCCATCACGCCCGAATAGCGCACGGCTTCGGCTTCGCCTTTGCCTTTGGCGTTGCTCTTGATGCCGCGGCCGGGTTCGAGGGTACCGATGATGACGGGGGTTTCGCCGGCGATGGTCAGCGCTGTCAGCACGGCCAGGGCCTTGGCTGCGTCGGCCACCACCACCATGCCGATGCCGCAGTTGAAGGTGCGCAGCATTTCAGCGTCGTCGAGGTTGCCGGCGCGGCGCAGCCATTCGAACACGCGGGGGGCTTTGAAGGTCGCGAGATCAATGTGTGCGGCGAGGCCTGTTGGCAGCACGCGCGGAATGTTCTCGCTCAAGCCGCCGCCGGTGATGTGGGACAGGCCTTTGATGGCGCCCGTTGGCCCGCCGCCGCC
>JANNEU010000339.1:0-34743 GCA_031379035.1 Hyphomicrobiaceae bacterium
GACGCTAGCGCCGGGCGTCAAGTCAGCGACTGTGCCGCCCGCGATTATCCCGCCACCGTCTGGTGCGGTCCAGGGTGCGCCGCAAGGCTCACCCCAGGGCGGGCCGTCGATCCTTAATCCGAAGCAGGCAACCGGAACGCCACCAGTCCAAGGTGGCTCAACTGGTGCGCCGCAGGGTACCCCACCGGGACCGTCTCAGGGAACGCCCCAGGATGGCCCGACCGTGCTCGCGCCGAAACAAGCACCGGGGACACCACCGCCAGGCGCTGGCTCCGGCGCACCGCAGGGCGGGCCATCGATCCTGGCCCCCAAACAAGCGACGGGTACACCCCCTACTGGCGCTGGAACTGGTGCTGGTGGCCCGCAAGGTGCCCCTTCCATCCTCGCACCAAAGCAGGCGACGGGCACGCCGCCGCCACAGGGCTCCGGTAGCGGTGCTCCGCCAGTCGCACCCCAGGGTGGACCCTCGATAGTCACGCCGAAGTCGGCGACGGGCACGCCGGCCGCAACGCCGCCCCCCCCGCCGCCACGCGATACAGGTGCCGCCGACCGTGCACGTGCCGAGCAGCAGACGAGGGACCGTGCCGCCGAGCAGCAGGCTCAACAGGCAAAGGATCGTGCGGCCGAGCAGCAACGCGCCGCGCAGCAGCAAAGAGCGCAGGAGGCGCAGCGTGCCCAGGCGCAATCCCAAGCGCAGGCACAGGCTCAGGGACAGGCTCAGGCCCGCGAGCGCCAGCAACAGGACGAGGCAGCGCGCGCGCGCCGCCAGCGCGAGCAACAGCAACAGCAACAGCAGGATCAGCAGCGTAGGTCCGAGCAGCAACGACAGCAGCAGCAAGCTGCCGCCCAGGCTCAGCAGGCTCAGCAGGCCCGCGCCGCACAGGCCCAACAACAGGCCGCAGCGCAAGCTCGTGCGGCACAACAGGCCCAAGCCCAGGCGCGCGCGGCTCAGCAGGCGCAACAAGCCCAACAAGCTCAGGCTCAGGCTCAAGCGCAAGCCCGTGCCGCGCAAGCCGCCGCCCAGCAGCGGGCTGCACAGGCCAGTCGGCCTAAGTGCGGCATCCAGGGAACGCCGCCGTGCCCGCGTTAACGGATCGGTAGACTACGGTTTGGCTGCCGTGGCGACAGCCAGCAGTGCCATCACTTCGGCGATGGAGGCAGCACGCGCCTCGGGGTTCGTGCCGACATGGGCCTCACCACCTTTGACGCGACCAAGCCCGGTACGCACGCGGACGGGCAAGTTCGGCGCGTCGAACGCGTGATAGGCATCCGGGTATTCGATGTACCTAATGCCCCCAGACTGCGTGGCCAACGCCCGGCACGGAGCAGGCGGCGTCCAGTCGTCCAACGCGCCCGTCAGCATCGTCACCGCTACAGAAGGCCTCCAACCCGGAATTTTGCTGATCTCCGTGCAACCAGGATAGTAGGCGACGGCGGCGAACGGCGTCGGGACACCCACGAGAAAATTTGGCCGTACCGTCCACAGAACAGTCATCGCCCCATGGCTCCAGCCGAGCAGGGCAATCCGCTTGGCATCGATAACCGGGTTGGTACCGAGCCAGATCAGGGCTGCGCGCACATCGTCTGCCCGCATGCGCGGGGTGATCGTACGCACCTTTTCCGTGCAAACTTCTTTTGCGCCGCGCGCCGAGAAGCTATCCAGCGCCAGCACTGCATAGCCTGCTGCCGTCAACCGCCCGCCCCAGTCGCGATGCCGCGCATTGAGCCGCTGGCCGTCGTCGGACCGCATGCCGTTGCAGCCATGCAGGGCGACGACGACCGGGAACGGACCGCGCCCGGGTGGAACGCTCAAATCGGCGGTCAATGTCACATCGCCAACGGCAACGCGCACGGGCTCCCCAGCGGCACCGCTGGCGGAGGCCAACAGCAGGACGAAGACCAAAACGCACGCACGCACAGTCATCGGAACGGCTCCTGGTTTACAGATCATGTTGGATGAGCAGGTGGCACGTGCTTGCGGGTCAGCGCTAGAGTGCTTCCGGGAAAAGTGTGCTGCGGTTTTTCCGAAAGAAGCACGACAAAACAACTGGCTAGGGTCGTTCCTTGATTCCACCAATTGCGGAACGAGCCTAGTCTCGTGTTTACGTGCCGTCGTGAAAGAGAGCACGGTGGCTGCGGTACGTCAGCGGCACGGGAGCATCCCTTGACTGATCTTTATCAGACGCTTTCCCGTGATGTCGCGGCCCACGGTCTCGTTCTTCGCGGCGGGTTCGTGCCCGCCGAGGGAGACGGCGTGCCTGACGCTGCGGCCGGCAAGCCAACATTATCGGTGCTGATGGTTGGCAACACCGATGGCACGATGTGGCCGGCGTTCGAAAACGCTCGACGCGATGAAAAAAACCCGCTTGACGCCTGGGTCGCACGCGTCATCGGGCCCCTCGCCAAACAGCATGGCGCACGCGCGATGTATCCCTATGATTTGCCCCCCATGCCATTCCAACGCTGGGCGCAACGCGCTTGGCCGCTGCATATGTCGCCGCTTGGATTGCTGCTCGATGCTGAGTTTGGCCTATGGCACGCATTGCGGGCCGCATTGCTGTTTGACCGCGCGGTTGCCTTACCGTTAGTGCCGCGAACCGTCTCGCCATGCATCACGTGCGCTGCGAAGCCTTGTCTCACGGCCTGCCCGGTAGCGGCATTCAGTGCACAGGGCTTTGACTACCAGGGCTGTCGATCTCACCTCGCAACGCCCCTCGGTGATGATTGTGTCAACGGCGGTTGCAAATCGCGGGCGGCGTGCCCAATCGGTGCCGGGCACCAGTACCCTCTCTCGCAGCGACGCTTTCATATGCGTTCGTTCAGCGGGCGCTGATCACAACTCAATGTCGCACCACACGGCCGCATGGTCCGACGAGGCGTGGCTCGATTCAGTGATTTCCGGATAGATGTCCCACAGCGTACCGTTCTTGCCGCCCCACACACCGCGCCGCCAGATGCCGCCCTGGCTCATGTGGTCATACATTATTGGACTGAGCAGGATGTAGTCGAGCTTATCGTTGGCGTGGGCGTCCTTGAAGGTTCCTGGCCGGCCACCATCGTCGAACTTTGGGTGCGTGCACGCGTCTTTGAGATCGGTATCGCGGAGTAGCGGGCCAAGCGTGTCAGCGTCGGGGCTATCGTTGAGATCGCCCGTGATGGCAATGTACTCGGCGCCTTCCTTTTTGAGCCGCTCGTAGATGGTGCGGACGGTTTCGGCTTGGATCCAGCGGCGCGCATCCGAGGCGTCCTGGTTGCCATAGCCACGGCTCTTGAAATGATTGGCGAGCACCCAGACGGTGTGCCCGCCGGGTGTCCAGATGCCGAACTCTGGGCAATCTCGGCTAAAGACGCGACCGCCGGTGGGACCAGGATCATCCACGTGACTGCGCATCCATCCGACCTTGTAGCCAGTCTTAGTCATCAGGCCGACATCGATGCCACGCGTGTCGTTGCCATCGATGAGCATGGCTTCGGCATAGGCCGTGCCGTTCACTGATGGCAGCAGTTTTTGGGAGAACTGCAACAGCGCGGCGCGGCCCTCGCATTCAACGACGGTGAGGATATCAGCGTTGAGGTCGCGCACGACCTGCGCGGTGTTGCGTGTCGAGACCTCGTTGACGAGCTCGGTCTTCATTTCGACCCAGCCGGTCCAGTCGGCGCGACCCTTGGCGACGACCTCGACGCCACCCATCCGGCCGCGCTTCAAGAGTTGCCCGCGGTTCTGGCGCAGCAGCACGAAGGACGAGGCGTCATCTTTCTTGTCGATGCCGAGTTCCTTGAGCAGCACCAGAATGCGCGCCTTGTCGGCATCGCTGTAGGTTGTATTTTCAAACAGGCCGTTTATTTCGGCGTAGCGGTCAATGACGGGCTTGCCGAGCGCCCACGTATCCATGTTCAGCGCCTTGGCGCGCGTGAAAAGATTTTCGACATTATACGTCGCCAGCCGCATGCCGTGCCTCTCGGTGAGCGAATCAGTTGGTGTAGGGGTAGCAGGCGCTGGCACTTCTTCGCGTCAAAGAACCGATTGATCCACAGTCAGTTGGCACCGAAGGTGACGTTGCTTCGCGAGGCTGGTAAGGGCATCCGAAACAGACGCCCGGAGCTCCACAGCCATGTCCTCGATCGAAACGCAAACGCTGCTTGGCCGTTACTATGAGGCGTTCAACCGGGGCGACAGCGATGGGATGCTGGCGTGCCTGGCAGACGATGTGGTGCACGATGTGAACCAGGGCGAGCGACGCACGGGCAAGGAATCGTTCCGCGCGTTCAATGCGCGCATGGCGCACTGCTACAAAGAAAAGCTGGAGAACATTGTGATCATGGCCTCGGCGGATGGCGCGCGCGGGGCGGCGGAATTCAACGTGCTCGGCACGTACAAGAACACCGACGAGGGGCTGCCGCCGGCCAAGGGGCAGACGTATGTGCTGCCGGCGGGGGCGTTCTTTGCGGTGAAAAACGGCCAGATCACACGGGTGACGAATTACTACAATCTGACCGAATGGCTGATGCAGGTGGCGGGGGCGTGAACGCGCACCGCTACGGACCAACAGCTTCTGGAAGGACAACCCATGATCATTTGGCGAGGCGCCGGGGCGTCGGTTATTTTTATCGTCTTGATGACGTCGTTGTGCGGCAACGTGCTGGCGAATGCCTTCGGCGGTAAGGGCTATTGGGAGAACCAGAGCTGGCCGTTCGCATGCGTATTGATCGTGGCTGGCGGCATCATCTGACTCGCTGATTGGAATCTTGCCCGATACCCGAAACGCGTTTTGATTGATGAACAAACCAAAGAGCGAGTTGAGGTCGGCGGCAACCGCGACTTCTTTTTCATCCCAATGAAGTGGTGGGGGCCGATTTGCGCCGCCCTTGGCGTAGTGTTGCTGTTGGCGGGCTGGACACCGGCAACGATGTAGGCCGCGCTTGGCTGGCACTTAAGAGCGGCCTGTAGAATGCAATAGCGCAGCGTATTGCATCTTATCTTGCGCGGCTCACGGTGCGGTACGGGCGCGAGTGATCGGATCGCCCTATGGCACCCTACGGATTGAGCGCTGCTTTCGTCAGATCGCGCAGCGAGGTTATCTGCTGACCTTTTGCGTCGAAGTTTTCGGCCGCCAGCCAGCGCTCGTAGGCGACGCGGAGTTTGGGCCACTCTTCAACGATCATCGAATACCAAGACGTATCACGTGTGCGCCCTTCGACGATGACAGCCCGGCGGAAGTGGCCTTCGTAGGTGAAGCCGAAGCGTTCGGCGGCGGCGCGCGACGCCGTATTGAGCGCATTGCATTTCCATTCAGAGCGGCGATAGCCCAACGTGTCGAAGACGTATTGGGCAAACAGGAAATTGGCCTCTGTCGTTACCGCTGAGCGGGAGATCGCGGGGCCCCAATAAATGCTGCCGATTTCAATGACGCGATGGGTTGGCTCAATGCGCAACAGCGCCTGACGGCCCTCGCAGCGGCCGGTGCGTTTATCGATGACTGCGAAAAAAAGCGGATCGGTTTTGGTGGCTACGGTCTCGAGCCAGGCCTGGAACGCGGCTCGGGTCGTGGGCGGTTCTTCGGAAAGGTAGATGAAGCGCGCTGCGGCATCCGACGGGGTTGAGGCGTGGAACAAATCATCGCCATGGCGGGCAGGGTCGAGCGGTTCGAGGCGGCAGAAGCGGCCATCCAGAATAATGCGCTCGGGGCGCGGGGCCGGTGTTACGTCGGCGACGCGCGGCCCGATGGGCATCCCGGTGTCGGTATCGGTCTCGCGCGGGATCTGGTCATCGAAAAAAGAGGACTGCATCAGCTTGACGTCCTGGCCCGGTAGGTTGCGGTTTTGGGGCTGAGTGACGATCAACCGGACCCCTTGGTCGAAGTTTCGTTCGGCGTCGCACGCCGTTCGAGCAGGGTGATGATGTGGCCGGCGACGTCGACACCCGTCGCAGTTTCCATGCCCTCAATGCCCGGGGATGAATTAACTTCTATCACTACGGGGCCGCGCTTAGCGCGCAGCATATCGACCCCGCAGACATTGAGGCCGAGGATCTCGGCGGAACGGATCGCCGTCTTGCGCTCCTCGTCGGAGAGCGTGATGCCTTCCGCCTTGCCGCCGCGATGCAGATTGGAGCGGAAGTCGCCGATTTTGCCGGTGCGCTTCATGGCAGCGACCACTTCGCCGCCAACGACGAGCGCACGCACGTCCGTACCGCCAGCTTCTTTGATAAACTCCTGTACCAGAATGTTGATATTGGCGGCGCTGAACGCTTCGATGATCGACTTGGCCGACGGAAACGTCTCGGCGAGAATCACGCCCATGCCTTGCGTGCCTTCCAGCAGTTTGATCACGCAAGGAGCACCACCGACTTCCTTGATGACGTCCTCGGCTTTGCGGGGGCCGTGCGCGAAGGCAGTCACTGGCAGGCCGATGCCTTCACGCGCCAGGAGTTGCAGTGCCCGCAGTTTGTCGCGCGAGCGGCCGATGGCCACGCTTTCGTTTAGCGGATAGACGCCTTGCATCTCGAACTGGCGCAGCACCGCGAGGCCATAGTGGGTGACCGAGGCGCCAATGCGGGGGATGATGGCGTCGTAGAGTGGCAAGGTCTTGCCGCCATGCCGAAGCACGGGACGGGATGAGGTAATATTCATGTGCACTTGCAATGTGTTGATCACATCGATGCTGTGCCCACGTGCCCGGGCGGCCTCGACGAGCCGCCGATGCGAATAGAGACCGGGATTGCGAGCAAGCATGACAAGTTTCATGGGGCCGGTCCGGGTGCAAGTATGTAACGTGATGCTCTTGATACCCGCCGCGAGCGATTGCGGCAAACAGGGCTCTGCTGAGGCCGTGGCAGCACTTGGTGTGACCGTCCGGCCCTCGCGCAAAGCCGAGGATTGAGTTAGATACCGCGCATCGCCCAGACCCGTGCTTCTTTCGTGCCCGGGCCGCATCAAGGATGTCGCGCGCAATGCGTGAAGCCCGACTGCATTCGCCGTTGCCGCCAGCGCCAACATTGAGCGCTAAGTTTGCCATGCGCCTGCTGATACTGCTGGCATTCATCGGTGCGGCAGTCCTGCTCGACGCGGCCCGGTCAAGTCGTGCGCTTAATGTTGAGGTCGATGGCCGCCTCGTAAGCCGCACTGTCCTCGCGATCTACGACGGCAAACAAGAAGGTCCACCCCACCAGACCCGGCTGCACAAGCTGGCCGAGATGCCTCTCAACCATCTGGGCTACATGCTCGAGTACAGGGACGTGAACGGTCCGTTGCCGCCCCTGGACGAGCTCGCTCGCTATCGCGCGGTCGTGACATGGTTCGTTGAGCCGTTGGCGGACCCCGCCGCTTACATCAAATGGCTCGAACCGGCGGTTGCCACTGGGCAGCGCTACATCATGCTTGGCGAGATAGCGCCACGCGAGAGCGATGAATTGATGAGTGCCATCAATCGCATCCTCGCCCCACTTGGCCTTGCGCATGCTGGAACTTTTATCGACCTGACTTACAAGTCCAAGGTTGCGTTTCAAAACCCAGAGATGATTGGTTTCGAGCAGAAGCTCGATAAGGCTTTGCCAGGGTTCCCTTTGATGGTGCAGCGGTCGCCGCAACTTGAGGCCCATCTGGTCATCGATGCGGACACGGTTGAGGGGCGCCGCAAGGCTGTCGTTGTGGCAACCGGCCCACGTGGCGGGTTCGCCGCCCAGAATTTTACAGTGGTCCTTGAACCAAATACTGACCGGCTCAGTTGGGTGATCAATCCGTTTTCATTCTTTGCCAAGAGCCTGGGTGGAGAACGGTTTCCAATTCCCGACGTAACAACGGTTTCCGGTCGCCGCATCTATTTTAGCCAAATCGATGGTGACGGCTGGAACAATCTCTCGGGTGTTGAGGGTTATCGGCAAATCCTCTCAGCCGAGGTGGTGTTGCGTGAGCTAATCGAGCCGTTCCCGGACCTTCCCGTCTCGGTGGGCCTGATTGCGGCGGACGTGCAGCCCTTGCTTGGCGGTAATCCCGCCGGTGCCGCCATTGCGCGACGGCTCTATCGCCTCCCGCAAGTCGAAGTGGCCAGCCATACTCATACGCATCCTTATAACTGGAGCTTTTTTGAAGCCTATGACCGCGCCAAGGAAGAAAAACTGATCAAGAACTACCGCCCGCCGGACCAGCCGCTGCGCGAACGCGTAACATCAGCGTTGGCACGTGTGGCGGGACGCCCCGTCACAGATCAACGTTACGATCCTTTTGTATCGGGCTCCGACGATCTGCCACGGACATACTTGAAAGCACCATTTACACTTGATCTAGAAATTCGAGGTGCCCTCAAGATATCAGAGAATTTTGCGCCTCCGGGGAAACGAGCAAAGCTCTATTTGTGGAGTGGAGATGCCACGCCGTTCGAAGGGGCAGTGGCGGCCACACGCGCCATTGGCGTCCGAAATATGAACGGTGGCGATAGCCGGCTCGACCCCGAATATCCGTCAGTCGCCTATGTCCCGTCCATCTCGCGGCCCGTCGGCCGCGAACGTCAGATCTATGCCGTCAACAGCAACGAGAATACCTATACGAATGACTGGACAGGCCCGTTCAACGGGCAAGCGATGCTGGTCAACACACTCACCAACACCGACAAGCCACGACGGCTCAAGGGTTTTGACCTGTACTATCATATGTATTCTGGTGAGAAGCAGGCGTCGCTTCGTGCCGTCCGCAAACTTTTGGAGTTGGCGCGGGCCACACCCGTGATCCCGCTTGACGCTTCGCAATACGCAGCCATGGCGGACGATTATTTCTCAACGGAAATTACCCAGACGGGCCTCTTTAAGTGGGTGATCCGCAAGCGTGGGGCGCTCGAAACCGTGCGTTTCGACGACGCGGATCAGTTGGCAATCCACGATGCGGAAAGCCTCGGCGTTCTGGGCGCAAACCGGCATCAAGGGTCGCTTTATGTCAGCCTTGATCCTGCTGTGGGAGAGCCTGTTGTCGTCCTGCGCGCGCGTGAGGCTGCGGAGGCTCAAGGTCGCGCCAGCTCAACAGACCCAGCGCAGGGTGGCGAACCATTGCTGATGCTCGTGGAAGGCCGCTGGCGCATCTCTAACCGGCAGGTTGAGAAGTGCGTGCAATCGATGACGGCGGAAGGATACGGTGCCGGCGAACTCGTGTTCGAGGGTCGGCGCAACCGCCCCTTCAGAATAAAGGTCTCCCGCGACGAAACCATTTTGTCGGAGGAGATCCGCTGGACAGATGCCAACGGACGTCTGGCGTTGCAATACGCGATCGACGCGCGCACACCACTTCGCCTGACATTCGCTTGCCACGATTAGACAGGAGCGTTGCCCAGTAATGACCAGCCTGCACCGGCCAACCTCACTTGATGCCTTGCATCCCCCCGCCGACTCCGGCGGTTGGCGGCGGTGGCCGGCTGCCCACAACTTTGTTTTAGCGGTACTGTTTGCGGGCGCTCTGATTGTAGGCTGGGCGGTGCTTCCTGGTGAAGACGAGCGGATCGAAGCCCTTGAGCGCGATGGTCAGACCGGTCGGGCTCTGGCGCTCCTTGAGGCACGTTTCAACCGCGGGGACCGCCAACAACGCACGCTCGCGAGCTTACGACGCTTCTATGAGTATTATGGAGACACACCCAAATCGTTGACAATGCTGGAATTGCTGATCGAGCAACGTCCCCGGGATATGTTTCTCTATCGTCAACTTGTGCAGCTCTACCGTCAAGCCGAGGACGAGCCCGGTCAGGTTCGCGCACTCAAAGCACAACTGGCGATCCGATATTCGGAGCCGGTGTGCCAGCGTCTGATCGGCTTACTCCGGCGCGCGAGTGATTTTGCTGCAGAACAACAAACGCTCATCGATTGCCGCAACAGCGGTTATCGGAGGCAGGAGGACCTAGAGCGCCTCGCTTTTCTGTATGCAGCCGACGGAAAGTTGTCCGCGTCGGCGCAAATTCTGTCAGCGGTCGACGACCGGCGGTGGCTCCGTGGGTCCCGTGAACGGCTTATGCTGTTTGAGGCGTTGCTGGCAACCGAAGCACCAGCCGACGCGCTGCGTCGAGGGGTTCGTTGGTATCGGGGACAGCCGAACACAGATTTCGCTCTCGAGATGATCACGAAGCTGATCGGCAACGAGCGGAGCGACCTCGCGCTACAGATGGCGAGAGATCTGGGCAAACCCGGCGACCCTGTTTCACTCGCCGCTGCCGAAATTCTGGTTGATCAGGTGCAATACGCGCCAGCGCGGCTGTTTCTGACGGGTTGGCTTGGGCAAGTGCGAACATTATCACTGGAAACAGCGGCGCGGTTTGTGGCGGCCGCCGTTGATGCAGAGGCACCAAGCTTAGCCTTGCAGGGTGCCGAGCGCTATGGCCTTGGGCGTTTTCGGCCAACGGATCTCACGGGCCTTGCAGAGGCGCTGATGGCGGCGGGACAGGTTGAGAGCTTCGACAAGGTCCGCGCAACGCTGCCGGTCGAAGCGCTTGCGGCGTCTGCGTTGCTAACGGCAGCGATTGATCTACGAGAGGGTCGCCTGGAGGCCGCGCGCAGCACGCTTGCGTCATCCACAATCGACCCACAAGACGAGCGGCGGGTCGCACTGAAGGCTCGGTTGCTTATTCTCGCCGGCCGACCAGCGTCGGCTGGGTCGTCTCTCGTTCGTGAGCCAACGCGAACCGACAATCAACTTACCCCGCCGTTGACTGTGACGACTCCGGGTGAGGTCCAAGCACGTCGCATCTTGGTTCCTGTTGACGTGGCGCGCCGGTTCAAGAAGCGCCGGCTGGCAACGCGACCGGGCACCGTTGCCGTAAAAGGGGCTCCAGCAGCCCCGACGGCCCCGACAGCAGTATCGCCTTCGTTCACGTACGGGCAACAATGACCGTGCGCGTCCAAAACACTCGAAACAGTCCCGTCCAATTGCGGCGGATCGCAACTTCTGGCAACAGCATGCGCATCAGGGTGCAGAACGATCTCGCTCGGCGCGCTGACAGTGCCGTAGGCACAGTGGATTGGCTGGGCAGGCTCATGGGCGGTAGGGCATGAACATCGGTGGCGTGCTTGAACGGCTGAAGGGCACCCCTCATAAATTGACGGGAATGGGCTCATTTTCGCCCGTCCTCCCGCCTCGGTTTGCACTCATCGAGATGGGTCTTCTGCTGGTTCTTGTGGCGGCCGAATATGCCCTTGAGGGCTTTCCGGCACTCACACGTATCAACCCGCATCCTTACTGGATCGCGGTCCTATTGCTGAGCTTACAGTACGGCACGGTCAGTGGATTGATGGCCGCCGGTATTGCCATTGTCGGCACAGTGCTGATCGGAATGCCGGAGCCAGATATCGAAGAGCGATATTTCAACTATCTGGTGCGGGTCTGGTCGCAGCCAGTGTTGTGGTTGCTTGTCGCAATGCTTCTTGGGTCATTCCGTGCGCGCCAGATCGAACAACGAGACGAACTGCTCATCCAGGTTGACGAGTTGAAAACGCGAGGCGCAACACTGCTGGATTACGCCACCAATCTCAAAGCCCGTTGCTTGCGGCTCGAGAGACACATCGCGACCCACCAAACCTCAGACTCCAGCCTCTTGCTATCGGCGTTAGGGCGTCTTGGCGAGGCCGAACCTGGCCGCTGGGCACCCGCCTTTAGAGCCGTACTTGCTGCTGGTTTTCCTAACGGCCAGCTCTCGCTTTATGCCATTGACGGCGACAAAGTTCGGCTTGTTTTGAGCCACGATGCCAAGCTCGGTGACGGGGCCGGCCTTCGCGCAGCTGCGGAGATTGATCCATCGTCACCATTGCTGGCGGCGGTCGTAGGCGCTGGGCGCGCGGTTTCTGTGCTCGACGCTGCCGATGACCTGGCGTTGGCGGGACACGGCGTTGCTGCAGTGCCCGTCTTTGCCGATCTGCCTGGTGGCGGCGCGCGCGTTATTGGACTTCTCAAAGCCGATAAGCTTCCACCTGGCCTGATCGACGCTTCGACGACGCGCCGCCTAAGCGTCGTTGCGGCTCACTTGGCCCCTGCATTGCTGCAAGGCCGACTCACACCTGTCGTTGGCTCGAATTCTCAACCTGTGACGACGGCGCAGCAATCCGCGCTATCGCCTCTCGACACGGCCATTCCGACGGTGCGTCGCTGGCGGATGCTGCGCTGGTTGCCAGGTGGGCGTCCAATGCCGTTGCCGGAGGACGGTCATGGCTGAGCCCATAACTGGGGCGGCACCGCGACTGGTTCTGGCGGTGATGTCTGCTGCGCTGATCGGTGAGATCATCATTTTTGGCATTGCTGCCACCGGCCGTTTCGCGTCCGTGCTCGTTCTTGGCGCGCATCTCATGCTGGTGGGGATCATGTCACTGGTGCTCTGGCGACCACTTCGATCCGGTTCGGACGGCGGTGTCGCCCTGCTTGGTGTCTTATCGACACTGGCCACCGGACCTTTCGGCGCGGCGGGGACACTGCTTTTGCCAACGTTAGGTGCCTCCGGAACTGAAAGTACCGCACGTCTGGCCGCTTGGTATCAGCGCATTTCGCTGTCAGCCGATCAGGACGAATTCACACGGGTCTCGGATCGAATTGTCATTGGCCGGACTGCCAACCTGGCGGCAGTAACCCCGGCAGAACTTGCGGTGACGTTCGCCTCAGGGGCCACCACTGCGCAGCAAACGGCTCTCGGGATGATTGCGCGAAACTTTCATCCCGCCTACCTGCCAGCCCTCAAAATCGCGCTGGATAGTCCGGAACCGGTCATCCGGGTGCAGGCGGCAGCTGTGGCGGCTCGTGTCCGTGAAACACTTAAGCGCGACATCGGACCCATGCTCGCACGCGCAGCGGTTCCACAGCTTACACCACACGATGCGCTTGCCTTGGCTGGGGATCTGGACGTCAGCGCGGCTTCGGGTCTGCTGGAAGATACCGCGCGTGCCAGCGCCTTGCGTGCAAGCACAGGCTTGCGCGCGCGTACATTTGCCCGGATCGATGCCAATGCGCGCGACCCTCACCAAGGCCATCCCGTTCTGGCCACGACCGAGGTTGCTGAAGCCTATCTGACGCACCTGCTGGAGACCGGCCGGATCGTTGATTTCAGGGCAGCCCGCGCGCGGACGCGTTTTCCTGTATCTGGCCGTTACCGCCGACGGCGCGTTGTGCTGACGACGCGGGCTATGGCAGGCGCACGATTTAAACGCGGTGCGACGCGTCCGCCGGCGGGGGCGCACTCATGAGCAACCGGGCGGCCTCCTGGACGCGCACGCAGGCGCGGCCTGCCGACGTTTGCCTCATTGTCGAGGGTTGCTATCCGTTCGTTCCTGGTGGGGTCTCAAGCTGGATCGACTGGCTGATCCGAACCCAGCCCGATACCAGTTTTTCCATCGTCTCGCTGTGGCCTGCCCCCAGTCACCATGCTCCGCGTTATGCAATGCCTCCCAATGCCGTTGCCTTCCATCCTCTCTATCTGCAAGCTTTTGGGGCCTCACCGGCGCAGTCAGCGCGCCGACCACGCGGGCTCGATGCGCTCGCAAACGCGCTTCAGGCTTTCGTGTCCACGGGCGGTGCACCTGCGCTCGATACACTAATGTTGGCCATTGCGGATACCGAACGCGATATGCCTCTGGATCGCATCTTTAACTCCCCGGTGGCCTGGGAGCTCGTCCAACGGATGTATCAGGGCCGGATGCCCTACGGTTCATTCCTTCACTATTTTTGGGCGTGGCGGGCGCTGCTCGGCGGACTTTTCGCCACGCTCGAATTTCCGCTTCCGGAAGCAAAGGTCTACCACACCATCTCGACGGGTTACGCGGGTCTGCTGGCAGCCAGAGCCGCAGCCGAGACCGGTCGGCCCGTTATCATGACTGAGCACGGCATTTATACTAACGAGCGGCGCATCGAACTGCTGATGGCCGACTGGGTGGCGGATACCATTGATAAGGGACACACCTTGGATGATCCGCGTCTCGACCTCCGGGACATGTGGATCCACGCTTTCGAGGCCTACGCGCGCACATGCTACGATGCCTGCGACCACGTGATCACTCTGTATGAGGACAACCAGAAGGTTCAGCAGTTGCTTGGTGCTGACCCAAGGCGATGCCGGGTGATCGCCAACGGCATCGATGTGGAACGCTTCGGCGCAGTGAAACCGGTTGGGGACGCCGAGCGTCCAACCATGGCGCTGATCGGGCGCGTGGTCCCAATCAAGGACGTCAAGGCCTACATAACTGCTGCGCATGTTTTGCGCGAGCGCGTGCCGGATTTGAAAGCCTTCATCCTGGGCCCGTTAGACGAAGATCCAGACTACACGACCGAGTGCCAGCACCTGGTTGCTGAACTCGGTCTCGGTGATTGCGTTGAGTTCACGGGCGCGGTCAATATCGTCGAGTATCTCGGCCGCATTCATGTGGTGGTGCTCACAAGCCTGAGCGAAAGCCAACCGTTGACTATTCTTGAAGCGGGCGCGGCTGGGATCCCGTTTGTTGCCACCAACGTCGGTTCGTGCCGCGAGATCATCGAAGGCCGAAGTGATGAGAAACCGCCGCTCGGTCCGGGCGGTCTGATTACCCCCGTTGTTGATCCAGCGGCGATCGCCAACGCTGTTGGCCGGCTTCTCGAAGACCCTGAGTTGCGGCGTACCTATGGCGAAACGCTGCGCAAACGGGTCCGCGCCTTTTATACCTCTGAGCGCGCAGCGCGGGCCTACACAGACCTTTATCGGGACTTGCGCGGCCGCCCAGGGCGCACCGTGCCGACCGCACCAGGCACCAGCATGTGGCGGCGTGCACGCGCGCCATCTGGAGGGGTATGACTGATGGCCGGTATCGGCTTCCAGCTCCGGCGGTTGATGCGCCAGGACACGATCTCATCCATGATCGCGGCAGCGGGGCACGCGGCTGTGATCGCCGCCGGTCCATGGCTGTTCACAATCTTTGCACTGGCGTCGATTTCATTTATCGCTGATCAGATTTCTGGCCGCGAGGTGCTGGCCAATTTTCGCGCCATTGTGATTTACGGCTTCGCCACCTCGCTTGTCATGGCTGCGCCGGTGTCGATCGTCGCAACGCGGTTGGTGGGCGATGCCCTCTGGCTCAAGCGGCCGGGAGATGTGCGTGGACTATTGCTGGCTAGCTACGTCGCTGCACTGCCACTGATCGTGATCGGCGTCGGTATCGTTAGTCTGCTGCTGAAACTCGACGGGCCAACAACGCTGGCACTGGCGGGAGCGGCGATGCTGGTGTCGCTCATCTGGGTTTCGTTGGCGTTTTGTGGCGCGGTGCGCGACTATCGCGGTGTCACGCTTTCGTTTCTGGCCGGCCTCATCATCGCACTCCTGGCCACGGTGGCCGGTGCCATTCTCGGCCTGGGCGCGGCCGGGCTTGCTTGGGCGTTCACCGGCGGACTGACGGTGACGCTCTTTGGGCTGACAGGGCGGATTTTCGCGACATTTCCGCAAGCGCCTGGCCCCCTCGCGACCAGTCTGGCCAGGATTCGCTCCGGCGCACGCCGCTACCACCGCCTGATGGTTGGCAGTTTTCTTGGGGCTGCTGGCGTGTGGGGCGACAAGGTTGTCTTCTGGCTGTCGTCGGAGGGCAGCCGACTGGAGAACGGCCTGCTGCATGCGCCAGCCTATGACAGCACAATGTTTATCGCCTCGCTGGTGATTGTCCCCGCGCTATCGTCGCTCGTGATGAGCTTGGAAACCGGCTTCTTTGACCGATATCAGCAGTACTTTGCAACGATAGCAAACCACGGCACTCTCAATCAGATCGAGGCTGCACGGCAACGCCTGGCGCGCTACACTCTGGAGCATCTGGCGCTGATTACGCTGTCATTGGCTGGGCTGGCCGCCATTGTGATCCTGACGGCACCGATCATCATTGATGCTCTCGGCTTGCAGTTTCGCCAGATCGCGATCCTGCGCTATGGCGCGCTGGGAGCGGTGTTCCATTTCGTGTTCATTGCAGCAACGTCGATCCTGTTGTTCTTTGACCGCCGCCGCCGGTTCCTGTTGCTGCAGGCCCTCTTCTTCGCGTTGAACGTCGGGCTCGCCGCAGTCTCGATCAGGCTCGGCGAAGACTATATTGGCGCGGGTTATTTTGCTGCCTGCCTCATTTCGGGAGCGGTGGCCTACGTCATGGCTGAGCGCACGTTTGAGCGTCTCAACTTCCTGACTTTTTTGGGCAACAACCCCTCAATTATCGGCACAGGCGGTGCCCGCTCACCTTGGGTCGAGGCCTTGCGGCGGCGACTGCGACGGGACTTGGCGCGCGCTTAGGCCGTGGCCGTATCGACTGCACAGCTTTCCGCCATCGTAGCAATTGACTGATCGTGGGAAGGTGGCTTAGGTGCGCGGGTCAAACGACGACTGTGGAAGAGACTGGCGGTTTGCCCTTTGGGGTGAATGCAGTCAGCGCCGAAGGAGCAACCGCCTCCGGAATCTCTCAGGCAAACGGACCGCAGTCGGATGACACTCTGGAAAGCAATGCCGGGACAGTCCTGGTGTTCACCGACGGTGCAAGATCGTATGCAACCGCGAAAGCGGATGGGTGCGATCTAAACTCTCAGGTCCCCTGACAGAGGAGGCTCGCAACGCTCGCACTCCCGCGCGCGTCAACGAGCCCGTGTCAGGACGCTTGATGCCAGTTTCGCCGTCTGCTGTAGCGCTGAAGCGCACCCCACTCTACGCTTTGCACGTCTCACTCGGTGCCAAGATGGTGCCGTTCGCGGGCTATGAGATGCCCGTGCAGTATCCAACCGGAGTGCTGAAAGAGCACCTTTGGACGCGCGAGAAGTGCGGCCTGTTTGACGTCAGCCACATGGGGCAGGCGGCGCTGGTCGCCGACGACGGCAAGCATGAGACTGTTGCACGCGCTCTTGAGGCACTGGTGCCCGCCGACATCCTCAATCTCAAACCCGGCCAGCAGCGCTACTCCCAGCTGCTTGCCGATGACGGCGGCATCATTGATGATCTGATGGTGGCGCGATCCGCTGACCCCGAGCACGACGGCACGCTCTCACTCGTCGTCAACGCCGGCTGCAAAGACGGTGACTATGCGCACATCCATTCGCATCTGCCGAAAGGGGTTCGACTGACTATCTTGCCGGACCAGGCTTTGCTTGCCTTGCAAGGCCCCGGCGCAGCGCGGCAGCTTGGGCGCATTGCACCGGAAGCCGAACGCTTGGTCTTCATGGCAGTGGGCGCGTTCAAGATTGGGACGCTGACAGCCATGATCTCGCGCTCAGGCTATACAGGCGAAGACGGCTACGAGATTTCAGTCCCGGCCGTTGCGGCCGTCGAACTCGCGCAAGCCCTCACCTCGCCCGAAGGCGCGCAACCCATCGGCCTGGGCGCGCGCGACAGTCTCCGCCTTGAAGCCGGGCTCTGCCTCTACGGCCACGACATCGATATGACCACGTCGCCGATCGAAGCCGGGCTTGCGTGGAGCATTCAGAAGCGGCGGCGGCTAGAAGGCGGCTTCCCAGGTGCCGCACGCATCCAACGCGAGTTGAGCGATGGGCCTGCCAGAATGCGCGTTGGCATCACGCCAGAAGGCCGTGCGCCTGCGCGTGAAGGCACAGAGATCTTCTCCGAAACAGGCGACAGATTAGGCACCGTGACGTCTGGTGGCTTCGGCCCAAGCGTCAACGGTCCCATTGCGATGGGTTATGTGACCACCTCGCACGCCAAGCCCGGCACGAAACTTAATCTGATGGTGCGCGGTAAGCCGCTGCCAGCAACGGTCGTTGCGCTGCCATTCCATCCGCATCGGTATGCCAGAAAATAGCTCTCTTCCCCCTAACCCGCCTCGCGTGCCTCTCACTCACCCCGGAGCCCACTCATGCCCACCAAATTCTCCAAAGATCACGAATGGATCAGCGTCGATGGCGGCGTCGGCACGGTCGGCATTACGGATCATGCGCAGAAAGCGCTTGGCGACGTGGTGTTCGTCGAAGTGCCGGACGTCGGCAGCAAACTGAAGGCGGGCGATGCTTGCGCGGTGGTTGAAAGCGTGAAGGCGGCGAGCGATATCTACGCGCCGGTGTCGGGCGAGGTGATCGCCGTGAACGATAAGATCGTGGCCAACAGCGCGCTGGTCAACGAGAGCGCTGAAAGCACGGCGTGGTTCTTCAAGATCAAACTCGCTGACTCAAAGGAGCTCGACGCACTGATGGACAAGACAGCTTACGCTAAGTTCTGCGCAGAAAGTGCTTGAAATGCATGCGCACCTTTCTCTTATCATCATCGCGGCGAACGCCGGGACCATCGACAATAACGAATTGCAGAGACTAGGCAAAGCACGCAACGCCCACGCTGCACTAGCCAGTTTGCTCTAGTTTACCGTGGGTCCCGGCCTTCGCCGGGATGACGAAAAATGGATATCACTCGCCTCGTCCCGGAGCCCCCATGCGCTATCTCCCCCTGACTAACGCCGACCGCGCCGACATGCGCGCGGCAATCGGCATCACGAGTGTCGACGACCTGTTTGAAAGTGTGCCCAAGGGTAAGCTGCTGCAAAAGCTGCCCAACCTGCCGCGTGCAAAAAGTGAGATGGAGGTGGAGCGGGAATTATCCGCATTGGCCGCGCGTAACACGCCGGCGGGCAGCGTACCGTTCTTTGTGGGCTGTGGCGCTTATAAGCACCACGTGCCGGCGTCAGTGGATCACTTGATCCAGCGCTCGGAGTTTCTAACCAGCTACACGCCCTACCAGCCAGAGATCACGCAAGGCACCTTGCAGTATCTGTTTGAATTTCAGACACAGGTCGCGCGGCTGACGGGTATGGATGTGGCAAACGCCTCCATGTACGACGGTTCAACTGGTGCGGCTGAGGCTGTGCTGATGGCACATCGGATCACCAAGCGAAAAACGGCTCTGCTGTCGGGCAATCTGCATCCGCACTATGCGGACGTGATCAAGACATTGTCGCATCACGGCGGCGCAAGTGTTGTCGCTCTCAAAGCAGCGCCGGCGGATGGCGAAAACTTTATGGCATCGATCACTGCCGAAACCAGCTGCGTCGTTGTGCAATACCCAGACGTGTTCGGCCACGTGCATGACTTGCAGCCTATTGCAGATGCCGCCCACAAAGTCGGCGCACTGCTGATCGTCGTCGTTACGGAGATCGTTGCACTGGGGGCGCTGAAGCCGCCCGGCGAGATGGGTGCGGACATAGTGGCCGCTGAAGGCCAATCGATCGGTAATGGCCTGAACTTCGGCGGGCCTTATGTCGGCCTCTTTGCAACGCGCGATAAATTCGTGCGGCAGATGCCGGGGCGGCTCTGCGGTGAAACAGTCGATGCTGAAGGCCGGCGCGGGTTTGTGCTGACGCTCTCAACGCGTGAGCAGCACATCCGACGCGAAAAAGCGACGAGCAACATCTGCACTAACGCCGGTCTCTGCGCGCTCGCCTTCACGATCCATATGACGTTGTTGGGCGAAGCAGGCCTGCGTAAGCTTGCGGCGCTCAACCATGCCCATGCGTGCGATCTGGCTGATCGGCTCGGCAAGATCAAGGGCGTCAGCGTTCTCAACACGGCCTTCTTCAACGAATTCACGATCCGCGTTCCCGGCGACGCGCAGGCCGTGCTCGATAAACTCGCCGACCGGGGCGTCCTCGGCGGCGTGCGTGCGTCCCGGCTCTACGGCAGCGGGGCGGGCGTTGACGACTTGATCATTGTTGCCGCCACGGAAGTGAATACCGACGATGACCGCACGGCGTATGCCAAAGCGCTCCAAGAGGTGCTGTGATGAGCATGAACACGCAAGGCCGACCGACGAAGCCCGGCGCGCCGGCCAAATCCGATATCGCCACGTTCTCCGGCCACCGCGGGCTTGATCACGAGGAACCGCTGCTGTTCGAAATCGGCGGCGATGACAAGTCCGGCGTCGATGTGCCCGAGCCGAAGCCGCACACACCGCGCCTCGGTGGTCTTGCACGCACCAACCCGATCGGACTGCCAGGCTTGAGTGAGCCGGAGACGATGCGGCACTACGTGCGGCTTAGCCGTAAAAACTACGCGATCGACAGTGGGTTGTATCCGCTCGGGTCGTGCACAATGAAGCACAACGCGCGGCTCAACGAGAAGATGGCGCGGCTGCCGGGCTTCGGTGATCTGCACCCGCTGCAGCCGCAAAAGACGGTGCAGGGTGCGTTGGCGTTGATGGAAGCGCTTGGCGGCTATCTGATGGAACTCACCGGGATGCCGGCTGTGGCGCTCTCACCCAAAGCCGGTGCGCATGGCGAACTCTGCGGCATGCTGGCAATCAAGGCCGCGCATGACGCCAAAGGGTCCAAGCGCAGTGTCGTTCTCGTGCCGGAAAGTGCGCACGGCACCAACCCGGCGACAGCGGCTTTCATGGGTTACTCAGTCAAGACGATCCCAGCGCGTGATGACGGCACAGTTGCGGTGGAGGCGGTGCAGGCGGCTCTCGGCCCTGATGTCGCCGCCATCATGCTGACTAACCCGAACACCTGCGGCCTGTTCGAGCCAGAGGTTGTCGCCATCGCCGACGCCGTGCATGCGGCGGGGGCCTATTTTTACTGCGACGGTGCCAACTTCAACGCCATCGTCGGCAAGGTGCGGCCGGGTGATCTCGGCATCGACGCGATGCATATCAACCTGCATAAGACGTTCTCGACACCGCACGGTGGCGGTGGCCCCGGCTCGGGTCCGGTGGTGTTGTCGAAGGCGCTCGCGCCTTATGCGCCGATCCCCTTCGTGACCAAGGGTGTGGACGGCTACCGTCTCGTTGAAGCCGGCGACGGTGGCGCGGGCCACCACGCCTTCGGACGGCTCACGGCATTTCATGGTCAAATGGGCATGTTTGTGCGTGCGCTGACCTACATGCTGAGCCATGGTGCCGACGGGATGCGACAGGCCAGCGAGGACGCAGTGCTCAATGCGAACTACATTCGCGCTGGGTTGCGCGACGTGATGAGCCAGCCGTTTGGCGATCAACCGTGCATGCACGAAGTGCTGTTCGATGACACCTGGCTGAAGGACACCGGTGTTACCACGCTCGATTTTGCCAAAGCGATGATCGACGAGGGTTATCATCCGATGACGATGTATTTTCCGCTGGTTGTGCATGGCGCTATGCTCATCGAGCCCACGGAAAGTGAGAGTAAGGCAAGCCTGGATCAGTTCATTGGGACCCTGCGGGCGCTGGCAGGGGCGGCAAAGAGTGGCGACGTCGAACGCTTCAAGCAAGCCCCGCGCTTCGCGCCGCGCCGGCGATTGGACGAGACCAAGGCCGCGCGAGAACCGACGCTTGTCTACAAGGCCCCTGCGATAACAAAGCACGCAGCGGAGTAGGGGTGCTGGAAGAGATTATGACTATTGACCTCGCACGAGGCGTGGCCTGACAAACCAGGGCGTTGAGACGCCAGCCGTCACGGCTTTGTGATGGGGGTTGAGTGGCTTGCTGCATGGATTCACGGCACTTTGAACGCGTTGAGCTGTGGCATGTCATTGCACGGCCGGCATAACCCGCGCATGACCGGCGCAACAATCACGAGCAAGTGGGCCTGACTTTACAGATGAAGCAGCACCAAATTGATGCCATCAGCACACTCGACCGGCCGAGAGACCTGCCGGAAGGTCGACCAGGGAAATTCACCGACCCCAACTGGACCGCCAAAGGCGAACGGCGGGCCAGTGTACCGTTCAACGGGCTCACCACGCTCTGGTTCAATACCGGAACGCTGTGCAACATCACGTGTAAGGGCTGCTATATTGAGAGTTCACCGAAAAACGATGCGCTGGTCTACATAACGCGCGCTGAGGCGTCGGCGTTTCTGGATGAAGCTGCAAGCGCGCCCGTGCGCCCGCGCGAGATCGGTTTCACAGGCGGCGAGCCGTTCATGAACCCAGACTTCCTTGGCATTCTGGAGGATAGCCTCGCGCGCGGCTTTGATGTGCTGGTGCTGACGAACGCCATGAAGCCGATGCAGCTCAAGGCAGCGGGCCTGTTGGCGCTCAATCTGCGCTTTCCCGGCCAACTGACGGTGCGCGTTTCAGTCGATCATTATACACGCGCCGGCCATGAAGGGGTGCGCGGTAAGCAGACATGGAAACCGGCGCTGGACGGTATCCGGTGGCTGGCGGATAACGGCTTTGATTTGGCGATTGCTGGCCGCAAGCTATGGTCGGAGCCGGAGACGGTGTTGCGCACGGGCTATGCCGCAGCGTTCGCGGATTTAGGCGTGACGGTCGATTGTCAAAATCCGGCACGGCTGGTGCTGTTTCCGGAAATGGATCCGAACGCCGAGGTGCCGGAGATTTCGGTCGGCTGCTGGAAGATCCTCAACAAGCGTCCGGATGACGTGATGTGCGCGACGTCGCGGATGGTCATCAAACGCAAGGGCGCGGCGGCACCGGTTGTCGCGTCGTGCACGCTGCTGCCCTATCAGACTGAGTTTGAGATGGGTGCGACTTTGGCAGCAGCAGCGCGGCCAGTATCGCTCAATCACCGGCATTGCGCAAAGTTCTGCGTGCTGGGCGGCGCCTCGTGCAGCGGATGAGCGACGGCGCGGGGCCCAGGGTGTTGGATTTCGACAACGCTGATCGGTTGCTCGTATTCGGCGGGCCGTACTCGAACCTGCGGGCGCTTGCAGCGATGCGCGCGACGGCACGCAAGCTCGGCATTGATGCCAAGCACACCATATGCACCGGCGACGTTATCGCTTATTGCGCTGAGCCAGAAGAGACCGTGGCGGCCATCTGCCACTGGGGATGCCACGTGATCGCTGGCAACTGTGAGGAACAGCTGGCGGCCAACGCGGACGATTGCGGGTGCGGGTTCGCCGACGACACCGCGTGCAATCGAGCAGCGAGGGATTGGTACGCGTTCGCGCGCCAGCGTGTCTCGGCGGAGAGCCGCGTGTGGATGAGCGCGCTGCCGGGGCATCTCGCTTTCACGTTTGCTGGCCGCACGGTGCGGGTGGTGCATGGTGGCGTCTCGCGCATCAACCGCTTTGTGTTCGCGTCAGAGCGCGATGTGATTGCGGAAGAGTTGGCCGCGGCGGGGGCCGACATTGTCGTTGGCGGGCACGCCGGCTTGCCATTTGTCGCCGAGGCCGACGGACGCGTCTGGTTCAATCCTGGCGTCATCGGGATGCCGGCGAATGATGGCACGCCGGACGTCTGGTATGGGCTGATGACACGCGACGGTGGCGATCTGGTGCTGTCCACGCACCGGCTGGCTTACGAGCATGAGCGCGCAGCCGCGAGTACCGCCCTTGCCGGGCATGCGGATGGCTACGCCCGAGCGCTTTTGAGCGGGCGGTGGCCGAGCCTTGATGTGCTGCCGCCGACAGAGCGCGCCATGACCGGCCAATCGTTCCCGGAGTTGCTGATGCGGGTGAAGCGCCGAGCGATGCGGGTCTCCACGCTCTGATGATTAGTTGATTGCGCGATGCAAACCCGGCAGCGGCGGCAGACCCTCGCTGCGCACGCCGAGCGCCAGAAAGCGCGTACCCATGCCGCCGGGTGCCATCAGCCGTGCGATGCCCATTTCGAGCGCGTTCGCGTGTGCCGGATTGGCGGCCATTAGTTTTGAAGCCCGCTCCATGATGCCAAGCTGGCCCAGGAACTCGGATTGAGTGGTGGGGCCGTCGGTGGGCAGGTGCGTGGCCGCCGCGAAGCCATCGAAGGCTACGTGACAGGAAAGATCTGCCTCACCAGGCGACGTCAGCACCTGCTCGAAGGCATGGTTACGTACGGCTTGCAACGTATCGGCGCTGGCACCACCTGCGTAGCCATAGTCGATGAAGAGGGCGGCGAGGGGGCAGTGTGCGCGCGCGCGGAGCGCTGCGGCGATGGGCGCGTAGTTCTGGACTTCGCGCAGCGTCGTGCCGGAGGGATCGAGAAACGTCAGCTGTCCATTGGCGTCGAGCCCGACTTGACGGGAATGCTCCACGCCATCGGCGGTGATGATACGCTGGGCAACAGGCAGCGTGTCGAGAAACTCATTGGCGATCCAAATGGAGGGCGCATCCGCTGGGAGAGCGTCGAGTGTCCCGTACCAAGCGATGGGCACATCGCAGGCTGCGAGCGCTGACTTCTGTTGCGCAGTGAGCGTTGGGTTGGCCTCGAGAATATGCACGGACAGCGCTGCACGAAACGACGGCAGCAAACGGACGGCGCGCAGGGCGTCCGCCAACAGCGTGCCGCGCCCGGCACCGAGTTCAATCAGATTGAGACGCGCAGGCGAACCCATCTGCTGCCAGACGACGACGCACCATAACCCGATCAACTCGCCAAAGACCTGGCTGATCTCCGGTGCCGTAATGAAATCGCCGTCGCGGCCGATGGCGGAACGCGTGCGATAGTAGCCGTGTTCGGAGTCGTTGAGACACGCGTCCATGTAGTCTGAGACGGTGATCGGCCCGGACGCGCGAATTCGCTCAATCAGCTTGCGCGCCAATGGTGTGTCGCGCCGCAAATCAGGATCGTAGGTCGTGCCCGTCATGCCGTTTCATGATCCGGTGTCGTTCGCGCGCGCTGCACGAGCCAAAGCCCGGCGGCGATCATCGGTAAAGAGTAAAGAATGCCTGCCGTCATCAGGCCGGAGGTGGCCCAGTGACCGGGATCAGGCTCGCGGAATAATTCGCAAAAGGCGCGCGCGGCACCATAGCCGGCGGTGAACACCCCCGCGACAAGTCCTGGGTGCCTGAACGCGCCACGCTTATAGATGAGCCACCAGCAGACAATGAACAGTGCGGCCCCTTCAAGCGAGGCTTCGTAAAGTTGGCTCGGATGACGCGGCATATCGCCAGCGTCGCGATCCGGGAACACCATCGCCCAGGCGACGTTCGAAGGCCGACCCCACAGTTCTGAATTGATGAAGTTGGCGAGGCGGCCAAACAGCAGACCAATGGGCGTCGCAGCGGCCGCGAGGTCGAGAATGCGCAGGGGCGGTGCACCATGCTGGCGCGCAAAGTAGAGGATCGCAACAATGGAGCCAATGAAACCACCGTGAAACGACATGCCGCCGTTCCAGACTTTAAAGATGTCGATGGGGCTCGCGAGATAGTCGGCCGGTTTGTAGAACAGCACGTAGCCAAGCCGTCCGCCCAGCACGACGCCGAGCGTCATGTAGAGCAGCAAATCGTCCGTTTTCTCGACATCGACGGGTGCCGAGCCGTTCGGCCACAACCGTGCATTGGCCAGCATCCGGCGCACATACTGCCAGCCGAGCAGCAGTCCGCAGGCATAGGCGAGGCCATACCATTTGATCGAAATCGGCCCGAGCGAGAGCGCCACCGGATCAATATTCGGGAACGGCAGCGTCAGCAGTGTCATTATGGCGATCCTCGTGTGCAAGCAGCCGTTCGACAGTCAGCCGCACCCTGTCCGGGTTTGGCCCACCTGCTTCGCTGCGCCGCGGTACCAGAGATGTTGCCAGCTGGCCAGCAGGCGCTCATACATTGACCGAGTCGCCACGGAGACGCGCCATGCCGCAAACCTCATCACGAATTTTCGATGACCTTGCCAAACTCATGTCAGATGCCGCCGGCGCTGCCGATGGGATGCGCCGCGAAGTGGAGGGCGTGATGCGTGCCCAGGGCGAGCGTGTCATGGGTGCCATGGAACTCGTCCAGCGCGAAGAATTCGAAGCCGTGAAAGCGATGGCCGTGAAGGCCCGCGAGGAAAATGAAAAGTTGGCCGCGCGCCTCGCGGCGCTGGAGACCGAGCTGGCGCGACTGAGAAGCTGACGTGGTCGCGTCCCGGGGTGTGCTTCGAACGCCACGCCTCGGATTATTCACTCTGCCAGTCGAAGAAAATCTCCGGGAGTGTGCCGTAGCGCCTCTAGCGCATCGGAGCGACGCACAGCACACTTTGCCTCGTCTGTGAGCGTGTGACTCGCTAGCTGGGGGCAATTCAATGACATTTTCGACGGGCCGGCGTGTGCTGGCATTGGGTGCTGCTGTCACAACGCTGCTGGTGGCAGGTCTTGCAGGTTCAGGTGCTGCGCGCGCCTGGAGCGATGACATTATCAAGAGCTGCACGGAGGACTATTTCGCCTACTGTAAGGAACACAGTCCCGAGAGCAGTGAGCTGCGCTACTGCATGGAGGCGCACCGCAACCAGATCAGCAAACAGTGCGTCAAGGCATTGGTCGACGCGGGCGAGGTGCCGAAGAAGTTTCTGGCCAATGTGCCACAATCACAACAGAAGAAGTAGACGGGTGGGCACTGGACGCTAAGCTTCGGAAAGAAGGCTGGCGGCTTTCGCACGCTGGCCCATATTGCTGGCCCATATTGCTGGCCCATATTGGAGCGCGTTATGATCCGGACCCAGCGCCTAGCCGCCAACGGACTTGAGTTCGAGACACTTCTGGATGGAGCGGACGGCGCGCCGCTGGTGTTGTTCCTGCATGGGTTTCCAGAGTATGCGGGGGCCTGGACGGAGGTGCTGCCGACATTCGCGGATCACTATCTGGCAGTGGCACCTAACCAGCGCGGTTATGCGGGCTCTTCGAAACCGGTGGGTGTCGAAAATTACCGCGCCCATCACCTCGCCAAAGATATGCTTGATCTGGCGGCCGTGCTGTCGCCGGGTAGACCCTTTCACCTCGTGGCGCATGATTGGGGTGCTTCCGTCGGCTACCTGATGGCATTCATGGCGAGCGCGCAGATTGCCTCGTTTACCGTTCTCAACGGCGTGCATCCGGTGCCGTTCCAGCGGGCCTTGATCGAAGATGCGGAGCAACGGGCTGCCAGCCAATACATTCGGTTCCTGAGGCGTGATGATGCGGCAGCGCTGCTGTTGGCGGATGATTGCAAGCGCGTGTTCGATGTCCTGACCCGTGGCTTTGGCGGTGGCGCGTGGCTGACGCCGCACATGCGGGCCGGCTATCTGACAGCGTGGACGCAGCCGGGGGCCATGGAAGGCATGGTCTCGTGGTACAAGGCGACGCCGCTGGTGGTGGCTGAGCCGGGCGTGGTGGTCACCGAAAATCCGCTGGCGAAGCTTGATCCGGCGAAAGTGTTCGTGACACCGCCGCACCAGTTGATCTGGGGCATGGAGGACAAGGCGCTCCGGCCCTCGTCACGGGCGGGTCTTGGCAACTTCTGTGCTGACCTGACGGTGCACGAGATCGCTGATGCCGATCATTGGATTGTCCACCAGAAGCCCGAACACGTGCGCGCGCTGATCCGCGCCTTCGTTGATCAGCATGAGCTGCGCACGCGGAGAGCTTGAATGGAGTATGTGTGGCCCTTAGCGACGTTGTGGATAGTGCACCTGCTGGCGGCCATGAGCCCTGGGCAATCGTTCCTTGTCGTTTCGCGCACGGCGTTGATGAGCGGCCGGCCGGCGGGCGTTGCCTCGGCGCTGGGCATGGGGCTCGGCGTGCTTCCATGGGCCGTGGGAGCCATGCTCGGGTTGGCGGTGCTCTTTGCGCAAGCCCCCTGGCTCTATGCGGCATTGAGGGTGGCCGGCGGGCTGTATCTCATCTACGTGGCCGTGATGGTCTGGCGGCACGCGGCTGATCCTATTGTGATGACGGGGGTGGGCGAGCGGGTCTCCACCAGCGCAGCCCTATGGCAGGCCTGCTTGACACAGATTGCCAACCCAAAGGTGGCCGTTTTCTTCGGGTCAATTTTTGTGGCCGTTCTGCCGCCGTCGCCGCCGCTGTGGCTAGCGGCTGCGATCCTCGGGATCGTCTTTCTCAACGAACTGGTCTGGTATGCGGCGGTGGCTGTGCTGTTCTCGGCCGAACGGCCACGGCAGGCCTATCTCTCGGCGAAGACCGCTATTGACCGCGTCATGGCCGGTCTGCTGGGCCTGCTCGGTGCCAAGCTGATCGATGGTGCAGTGCGGGGTTAAGCTCCTGTCTTCAGATGGCCACAGCGGATCTCAAGTTGCGGTGGCAAGCGCACAAAATACGCCGAAACCCTCGACAGTTGCTGCCTTTCGCCGGTATGCTTTGTACCGTGTGGCGTTGATGGGTCATGGCGTGACGGAAAGGTCTCACCATTGCTCTGGGGAAGAGTCGTGCGCGTTCTTGGCATCGTTTCCGAAACCCATGACACCGGCCTCGCGCTGGTGGACGATGGCGTGCCGGATCTGGTCCTGGAGGAGGAACGCTTCTCTCGCATCAAGCGCACCCGAGCGTTTCCATCACAGTCGCTGAAGGTGGCCTTCGATGACCGAGGGCGCGATCTGTCGGACGTAGATGCTATTGCGCTCCCGTGGGACACGCGTGCGCTGCGCGCGTTCGTCGGCCGTGCGTTGCTCAAGCGCTTCCCGGCCAGTCTCAACCTGATGCACGCGCGCGCACATCTGCCGCAACGCAACCAGATCGTGTTGCTCGATCATTACGTCAAGAAGGGCCTGCGAGCCCACTTCGCCACACGCACTCTACCGCCCATTATTGGCGTCGGCCATCACGACGCGCATGCGGCGAGTTTTTTCGTCTCGCCGTTCGAGGACGCGCTGGTGCTGGTCATGGACGGCTACGGCGATGACGCATCGGCGAGTGCGTATCTGGGCCAGGGCAACCGGCTGGAGCGTGTCTGGTCGACGGCGGTGTTTAACTCGCTGGGGCTGGTCTACACGTTTGTCACTGAGCATCTCGGCTTCGAAGGTTTCGGCGACGAAGGCAAGGTGATGGCATTGGCGGCGTTCGGCACCGACCGGCTGGTTGCATCGTTTCGAGACCTGGTGCGACCGGCTGCCGATGGCGCGTTCGCCGTCAACATGGATTTCTTCAGTTACGACGCCTACGGGCAGATCAGGCCGGTCACGCAGAAGTTCATCAATACGTTCGGGCCGGCGCGCGCCAAGGGCGAACCGCTGACCGATCATCATCGGGATCTGGCGTTCGCACTGCAGCGTGTGACGGAAGAGACGATCCTGCGCTTGGTGCGCGGCCTGCTGGCGCGTTTTCCCTCGCGCCATCTGGTGATGAGCGGCGGCGTCGCGCTCAACTGCGTGGCTAATGGACGGGTGCTGGCGGAGACCGGCATCGAGCGCTTGTGGGTGCCGCCGTGCGCGTCAGATACCGGCGCGCCGCTGGGTGCAGCGCTCTGGCATACGCATCAGACGTGCGGACTGCCGCGCACGTTCGAGCTCACGCACGCCTACTTTGGGACGGCGAGCACGGAGGCTGAGAACGAAGCGGCGCTGGAAGCGGCTGGCGTTCCCTTTGAGCGCATGCCGGAGGCGGCTTTGGTCGGCCGCGTCGCGCGCGACCTGGCGGAGGGCCGCATTGTCGGGCTCTATCAGGGGCGCTTCGAGATGGGACCGCGGGCGCTGGGCAACCGTTCGATCCTGGCCGATCCACGGTCGGCCGCCATGCGCACCAAGATCAATACGGTCATCAAGAAACGGGAAGGGTTCCGGCCGTTTGCGCCCGTGGTGCCATGGGAGCGGGCGGCAGAGTTTTTCGAGATCAGCCAACCGGACCCGTTCATGACGCTGGCACCCAAGGTGCGGCCAGAGATGCGGGCGCTGATCGAGGCAGCGGTCCACGTTGATGGCACCGGGCGCATCCAGACCGTAACGGCTGAAGAAAACCCCCGTTATCATGCGCTGATCTCGGAGTTTGGCCGGTTGACCGGGGTGCCCGTGCTGATCAATACGAGCTTCAACGAGCAAGAACCCATCGTGGCACGGCCCGAAGAAGCGATCGCCTGCTTTCGGCGAACGGACATGGACGTGCTGGTGCTTGGCAACTGCTATGTGACGCGGCACGAACGCCAGCATGGCACCGCCGACAATGCCGATGCGGTCGTCCATGAACTCAAGCCCCGCACCCAGCGGGCCCGCGACACCACCCAGGCCCGCGCCCGCGATGCCGATGAGCATGGGACGTGATGGTCCGCTGAGGCTTGCTCTCGCGCCCTCTCGCGCTTGGCGCGGACCTGTCGTAGACAGCGACACGCCGTGAACCACTGAGACCCACCGGACACCCTGCATGTCAGCCATCGCCAATGAAGTGCGCCGTGGGTTGTATCTCGACTCGGTGGCGCTGATGCGCATGTCGCGGACGGTGGCGGCCATGGAGGGCGTCGCGGAATGCGGCATGATGATGGGCACACCGGCTAATATGCGCATCATGGACGATGCGCGCGTGCTTGGTGCGGACGGTCGCGCGGCGGGGCCCGGCGATCTCGTGATTGCGATCCGCGCGGCGACTGCGGGTGCCGCCAATGGGGCGTTAGTGGCGGCGCGCGCTTTGCTGGATGCGCCGAAGGCCTCCGGTGCCGCGGGTGCGGCCTGGGCACCGAGAACAATTCGTGCGGCGCTTGCTGCGTCTCCTACGGCCAATCTCGTGTTGATCTCTGTGCCAGGGGCTTTTGCGGCGGCGGAAGCGCGCAAGGCGCTAGGGCGTGGGCTTAATGTGCTGATGTTTTCCGACAACGTGCCGGTTGCCGAAGAGGTGGCGTTGAAAACTCTGGCGCGGGAGCGCGGCCTGCTAATGATGGGGCCGGACTGCGGCACTGCGATCATCAACGGTACGCCGCTGGGGTTCGCCAATGCGGTCCCGCGCGGGCCGATTGGGCTGATCGGCGCGTCCGGCACGGGGCTGCAGGAGGTCTCGTGTCTGATTGCCAATGCGGGCAGCGGCATCAGCCACGCCATTGGTGTCGGCGGGCGTGACCTCAAGGCTGAGGTCGGCGCGGTCACCACGTTGATGGCGTTTGATCTGCTCGATGCGGATCCGGCGACCAAACACATTGTGCTGATTTCAAAGCCGCCGGCTGACGCGATGGTGGCTAAGGTTCTTGCGCGCGTTGCGCAGTCAAAAAAGCCCTGCACCATCTGCTTTCTTGGCGGCACCACGCATGCGTTGCCACCGAATGCCAAGGCGAGTGCAACATTGCGCGGCGCGGCCGATCTGGCGCTGGGCCGGACCTTGCCGCGCGCTGGCGGTACGCCGAAGTTGCAACCGGGCAAGCTCATTCGCGGACTCTTTGCTGGGGGGACGCTGTGCGCGGAAGCGCAGGTGGTGCTGCTGGAGGCAGGATTGATAGTGGCTTCCAACGCCGCCGTGAAAGGTGCGCTTGCACCGAAGTCGCCCGGCGCGCATCTGCTGCTCGACCTCGGTGATGATGCGTACACCCAAGGCCGGCCGCACCCGATGATCGAACCGGCGGTGCGTACAGCGCCTCTGGAAGCTGCCTTGAAAGATCAGGCCATCGGCGTCGTGCTGCTTGACCTGGTGATCGGCACGGGTGGGCATGCTGATCCGGCGGCGGAGATTGCGCGGACCGTTGAGCGTGCGGGTGCCCATGGGAAAACACTCATCGCTGCGGTGACTGGCACCGCGCAAGACGCGCAGAACCCCGCTCGCCAGCGCCGCACGCTTGAGGCCGCTGGCTTTCTCGTGCTGGATGCGACAGCGGATGCGGCTGCACTTGCCGTTCAGGCCGTTCAGCGCGGCTGAAGACACTTTCACTTTGGAACACCTGCGATGACCCTGCCTCTTTTTCCGACCACGCTCGCTGGCAGTTTGCCGAAGCCATCATGGCTTGCTGAGCCCGAAAAACTCTGGGCCCCGTGGAAACACGAGGGCGCGGCGCTGCAAGCGGCGAAAGAAGACGCGGCGCTGGTGTGGTTGAAGACGCAGGAGGATGCTGGCGTTGATATTGTCACAGACGGCGAGCAGTTCCGGATGCACTTTGTGCATGGTTTCATGGAGCAGCTGGTTGGCATCGACTGGCAGAAAAAAACCAAAATGGGCATTCGCAACAACCGCTACGTGGTGGATGTACCGACGGTGACGGCGGCGATTAAGCGACCGACGGCAGTGCATGTGGCGGATGCGAAATACGCGCGCGCCCACACCAAGCGGCAACTGAAGATCACGCTGCCTGGGCCAATGACGATTTGCGACACGGTGGCCGACGGCCACTACGGTCGCCGCGCCGACATGGCGATGGCGTTTGCTGACGTGCTCAACCAGGAAGCCCGCGCGCTGCAAGCCGTTGGCGTTGATGTCATCCAGTTCGATGAGCCGGCGTTCAATGTCTTTACGGCCGAGGTCCATGAGTGGGGCATTGCGGCGCTGGAGCGCGCCGCTGCAGGCCTCACCTGCGCAACGGCGGTGCACATCTGTTATGGGTATGGCATCGAAGCGAATGTGAAGTGGAAGGAAACGCTGGGCGATCAGTGGCGGCAGTATGAGACGATCTTCCCGGCGTTGAACAAAAGTGCCATTGGGCAAGTTTCGCTGGAAGCTGCTGGCTCAAAAGTGCCGCTGTCACTGATCCGGCATTTGAGCGACAAGCAGATCCTTGTTGGCGTGATTGATGTGGCGTCGGCGGCGATTGAGACGCCGGAGCAGGTGGCCGGCACCATCGATGAAGCGCTGAAGTATGCCGACAAGTCACGCATTCAAGCCTGCACCAACTGTGGCTTGGCCCCGTTTCCGAAAGCAGTGGCTGAGGCGAAACTCGTGGCACTCGGCGCCGGCGCGGCGCTGGCGCGGAAGCGGCATGGTGGGTAGGCGCGGGGTGGATGGAACGCAAAAGGTGGGAGCAATTTTTACCCTAGAAGCGGGCGCGAATCCCGCTCGTGCACTGGGCTGGACGTGAGAGGATCACAAGCGGACCCTTTTTGACAGCTGCAAACTCGTTGCTGCCTTTCACGTACTTTCGTTTTGGCGCCTACGCGCCGGGCCCTCTCCCCGCACGCGCGAAGGCGCTCTGGGGAGGGGGATAGATGTGCGCCCACATCTGAGGCGGGTTACGAGCTACCGATTTTGCTGATCGTCGGATGGGGTGAGCGTGGCCGAGACTGGCAACAGGTCTTACCGTCGCGTGACGTCATCCATGGTTCGCGATGGCGGCCAGGCGCGCGACAAAGGTGTCGGCCCCAGCCGATCGGTTGTTTGTCCGCGAAACAACAAAGTGCGCTTTCGGGTTCGCAATCGCGTGCGTGGACATCACAACCAGCTTCATACTCTCGCATGCGGCGTCGGCGAGCGGTCGACGGAGAAGTGCGATGCCCATCCCTGCTGCTGCGGCGGCCAGAACAACATCATAATCTTCGAAGCGCAGGTCACTGACTCGAGATCGGTAGGCGATCCTCTGGCTGGCAAGCCACGTCCGCCAACCATCGGTTTCGGAGTCGTGGATGAGCGGCTTGGCCCAGATGTCCTTGGGTTTGATACGTGGGCCGAGCGCTTCGGCAACCGCACGTGACGCGACCGGCACCAATTGCTCGCGAAACAAGAGTTGCGTCGAGTGCCCGCCCCAGTTCCCGAGGCCGTAGCGGATAGCGACATCAATTTTGTCACCGTCAAAATCTGCGAATCTGTGTTCCAGGACGAGTTCGATCCGCAGATCGCTGTGCGGTCCTCGGAGTTGCTGGATGCGCGGAATCAACCAAAGCTTTGCGAACGATGGTAATATGCTCACCCGCACGGTTTGGGACCCACGCGACTGCGGCCAGGGCTCGCCTGCCGATTGGATCAAGTTGAAGGCATCCTCGACGCGCTGAACAATGCGTGTTCCAGCCGTCGTCAAACGAACGCCGCGGCCATGACGTTCAAACAAGCGCGTGCCGAACCACGTCTCGACGTGTTGGATGCGCCGGCTGATTGACCCGTGGGTGAGGCCCATTTCGATGGCGGCAGCACTGAACGATCCCGTCTTGGCCACAACCACCACTGCAGAGAGGCCGTCTAACGGAGGGAGTGTCGATGAGCTGTGCGCCATATGCACAGGACATCCTACATCTGTGTTCTATGTCAACAGCCGTTCTGCGTGGGAGATCCGAGCAGTGCTATGACCGTTGAGGCCTGATCGTGATGCCGTCCTATCGTTCCATGGCCTTCGCCGCGCTCACGGTCGTGCTGTGGGCTGCCGCATTTCCGGCCATCCGGATTGGGTTGCGCACTTTTGAGCCCATTCCTCTCGCCGCAGTACGATTTGGTATCGCCGGGATACTTGCGCTGGCTTGGCTGCTGTGGAGCCGTCCGACGCTACCAACTCCCCGCGATCTCTTGCGGTTTGCGCTCTGCGGCGCGGTCGGCATCTCGCTCTACAACGTGCTTCTCAACACGGGACAACAGACGGTCACCGCGGGCGCGGCCAGCTTCATCATCAATTTCCAAGGCGTACTGACGGCGTTGCTGGCGATGCTGTTCCTGGGCGAAACATTCAACCGCTGGGCCTGGGTTGGCACTGTTGTCTGCGTGATCGGTGTCACATTCATCGCGTCTGACATGCCAGGCGGATTAGAATTTGGTTCCGGCGCGTCGCTCGTGTTGGCTGCGGCCGCATGCTCAGGTGTTTCCTTCGTGCTGCAACGGCCATTGGTGGCAACATACGGCGCGATGACTTCAGCGGCGATTAACATCCTGATGGGTTTTATGTTTTTGACGCCGTGGCTGCAGGAGGGGTTGTCCCAAGCAATGGCCGCGCCGGCGCGTGGGATTGGTGCCGTCGTGTTCCTGGGCGTGTTCCCTGGTGCCATCGGTTACGTCACATGGATGGCGACCCTCTCCGCGTTTGGCGCAGCACGCGCCGCGAACGCTCTCTATCTCGTGCCACCTGTCGCGACGGCTATCGCATTCTACTTTGCGGGCGAGGTACCTGGCTGGCCGATACTTTTCGGCGGATTGATTGTTCTCGCCGGGGTCATGCTCGTGAACGTGAAGGGCAAGGCCACCTGATCGCCACTCAAATAATTTCGTCTTCGTCCATGAGGGGTTCGGCGGCGTCGCGGTCGGCGGTGGGGTCGCGTTTGTCTTTGGTGGCGCGGAACTCGTCGGACCAGGCGATGTGGAACAGGGCATCGCCCATATTGACGATGGGCAAGG
>JANNEU010000464.1:0-4591 GCA_031379035.1 Hyphomicrobiaceae bacterium
GAGCAGGTGCAAGCCCTGACCAGCGAGCAGGTGAAAGCCCTGACAAGCGAAGCGGGTGCAAGCCCTGCGGCGGCGCCATCGCGCTCTACGTATTTTTTGCCCGCGCCGACAGGTTCTTGTTGGCGCGCGCCGACACGCGTAAGCGCGAGCCGGCCGCCGCGCGCGTTAACTTTGTTGGCCCGCGCCGACACGCGTAACCGCGCGCGGGCCGCCGCGGGCGGTGCCGTTGCGCGTGGGTCGCCGCGGGCGTTATCGTTTGCGCGCAGGGGCGCGCGGTGCCGTTTGCGCGCAGGGGCGCGCGGGCCACCGTGGGCGTTAACCGTGTGGGTTAAGCATGATGAATCAGATGGTGCAGCGGCGATGGTGGGACTGCCTGTGACGTGGCGGACGCCCCCAGGGGATTTCCAAGTGGTCGCGCCCGCTGAAACGCGCCTCTTCCGCGGCCGCGCGGGTTCTATTCAGCTTTCGACACGGTGATGTCGGGGGCGTCTTCGTTCTTCATCCCCTGCACGTGATAGCCGGCATCGACGTGATGGATTTCGCCGGTCACCGCGCGGCCGAGGTCCGAGAGCAGATACAGCGCCGAGCCGCCCACTTCTTCAATGGTAACGGTGCGGCGCAGCGCCGAGTTGTATTCGTTCCAGCGCAAAATATAGCGGAAGTCGGAAATACCCGACGCGGCCAGCGTCTTGATAGGGCCGGCGGAGATGGCGTTGACGCGGATGTTGTTTTTGCCGAGATCAGCCGCGAGATAGCGAACGCTCGCTTCCAGCGCGGCCTTGGCGACGCCCATCACATTGTAATGCGGCATGACCTTTTCAGCGCCGTAGTAGCTCAGCGTCAGCAACGAGCCACCTTTCGGCATCAGCTTCTCGGCGCGTTGCGCAAGCGCGGTGAACGAATAACACGAGATCAGCAACGACTTGGTGAAGTTGCCCTCGGTGGTGTCCACGTAACGGCCGTCAAGTTCAGCCTTATCGGCAAAGGCGATAGCGTGGACGAGGAAGTCCATCTGGCCCCATTTGGCTTTGAGTTCGGCGAACACCGCATCCATTGATGCGTTATCAGTCACGTCGCACGGCAGCACGATTTTGGAACCCGCTTCTGCAGCCAGCGGTTCAACACGCTTTTTGAGGGCGTCGCCTTGGTAGGTGAACGCCAGTTCCGCACCCTGTGCAGCGCACGCCTGAGCGATGCCCCAGGCAATCGACCGGTTGTTGGCCACGCCCATGATCAGGCCGCGCTTGCCCTTCATGAGAGTACCGGTGGGGATGGGGTGCGCAACGACGGTCGACATCAGAAATGGCCTCGGAATAGATAAACGCGCCGGCAATTACGCCAGCGGTCAATTGGCTGGCAATCCACCATATTCGAGACGCCGGGTCCAGTCACCGAAATGTGCGGGGCTGCTGGCTTGCCGACCGGGGGGGGCTGCGCCTAACAGTAGCGAGGTTACTTGTATCCGCCTCAGGAGATCCCCCATGAAACTCTACTACGCCCCCGGAGCCTGCTCGCTCTCGCCCCATATCATCCTCCAGGAAACCGGCCTCAAGCATTCGCTCGTCAAAACCGACATCCGCGCCAAGAAGACCGAGGACGGCGGGGACTTCTTGGCCAAGAACCCACACGGCTATGTGCCGGCTCTCGAGCTCGACGACGGTACGATGCTGACGGAAGGTCCGGCGATCATTCAGTATCTGGCCGGCAAGGCACCGGAAAAGCACCTCACGCCGGCCGTTGGCTCATTGGATCATATCAAGATGCTGGGCTGGCTGAACTTCGTCTCGACGGAGATGCACAAGGGCTTCTCGCCGCTGTTCAACCCGGCCATGCCGGAAGAGGCCAAGAAGCTTGCCCGCGACAAGCTCGCCCAGCGTTTCGCGGTGCTGGATAAGCACCTCGCGACCAACCAGTATCTGTGCGGTGCCACCTACTCCCTGCCGGACGCTTATGCGTTCGTTACGCTGAACTGGACCAAGCCAACCAATATCGACCTCACGCCCTACAAGAACATCATGGCCTATCACGCCCGCGTCGGTGCGCGCCCGGCCGTGCAGGCCGCGATGAAGGCGGAAGGGTTGATGAAGTAAAGCTAATGGCACGGGGTCAGACCCATGGGTCTGACCCAACGCACCGAACAAGACCAACGATGGCTCTGCAGCTCTACGCCCACCCGTTTTCGTCGTACTGTCAGAAGGTGCTGATTGCGCTTTATGAGAACGGGACCGCGTTCGCGCTGAAAATGCTGGGGCCGGAGACGCCGGAGAACTTTACCGAGTTGGCGCGGCGGTGGCCGCTGAAGAAGTTTCCGGTGTTGGTGGATGGCGACATAACGGTGTTGGAAGCCAGCGTGATCGTTGAGCATCTCGGGCTGCATTATCCGGGCTCAATTCGGCTTGTTCCGAGCGATCCCAAAGCCGCGCTCGACGTTCGCATGATGGATCGCGTGTTCGACAACTACGTCATGACGCCCATGCAGAAGATCGTGCTCAATCAATTGCGGCCCGAAGACAAACGCGACTCCCACGGTGTCGCGGAAGCGCGGGCCCTGTTGGAAAGCACGTACGCGTGGCTCGATCAGACGCTATCGGGGCGGACGTGGGCTGCGGGAGATGACTTTACGTTAGCCGACTGCGCGGCGGCACCGTCCCTTCTTTATGCAGACTGGGCGCATGCCATCGACACGAAACATCGGAATCTGAGGGCTTTTCGCGCACGGCTGCTGGCGCGGCCTTCGGTTGTCCGCGCAGTCGACGAGGCGCGGCCCTATCGCGCATACTTTCCGCTCGGCGCGCCAGACCGGGATTGATCGCGAACACGCCCTCAAAATTCCAGCGCTGCGCCACCACGGAGGATCGCGTCGAACTCTGGCGTGAACCCATGCGCACCGTCGGCGTGGAGAATACGACCAGGGCGCACACTGAGGCCTGCGCGGCTAGCTTTCCGAGCCTGGAGCAGCAGGCGATTAGCGGGCTCGCCGGCGCGCGAATGCAACGGCAAAACCAGCGTGCCGCCGAAGCGGCGCTCAAGAGCCGCGAGCATCTCAGGCAACGCTTCGGGCCGATGAATGAGCGTCAGAGTTCCCCCATCGCGCGTCATGGCAGCTGCAAACCGCAGCCAAGCGTCAAGTGTGCCCTCGGGCATGGCGTGGGAACCGTCTTTCTGCGGGTCGGTCGCGCGGGTGCCGGCGTGGTGGGCGTAGTAAGGCGGGTTGGCGAGAACATGATCAAAGGTGCCAGCCAACGCCGCAAGCGCCGGCGTGCGAGTGAGAGGTGCAGCAAGATCAGCAGTGACAACGGTGGAACGTGCAGCGAGATCGTTGGCGGCGGCGTTTTGCCTGGCCAGCGCCGCGAGGCATGGATCGCGCTCGACGAGCATTACCTTCGCGTCAGTGATGCGCCGCGCCAGCGCCAGGCCCACCGTGCCAACGCCCGCACCGCAATCGAGGATGCAAGCACCGTTTCCCTGCCGCGCGGGACACGCTGCCGCCAACAGGATCGCGTCGAGGCCTGCGCGATAGCCATGCTGCGGTTGCATAAGCCGCAGTGCGCCACCGAGAAAATCGTCTGTGGTCGTTGCCAGGGGCGTAGCCGGTTTCGTCGCCACCGTCACATCACCGTTTGAAGCGGGCCCCATGCCATGCCTCCGGGCCTTCCGAGGCGGCCTGCTCGTCTGGATCGGGGACCAATTCGTGGCCCAAGTCTGCCTGTTTCAGGGCCGTGCGTGCACGATGCCACGCCTCCGCAGGCACCAACAGCCGACGCGGAAAGATGCCAAGCGAGCCCTCGATGGCACTGGTGAATTGATCCGCGATCATCACGTCAATGCCGGAGTCGGCGAGAACGGCACGGGCAAAGCTCAGCAATACGGGATCGGTCGTCAAAAGAACTGGACGCATGTGTGGCTCCCGCGCCAAGTTCGCCTGCCGCACCCTGCGGCATTATTCCCTTCCGATGGACACTGTGTAGCGTGGCCGGAAGCCCCCGGGAAGCGTTACACTTTGGTCGTAACTGAAAACTAAACCATGCAAGCCGCAGGACACCGCCATGGGCGTCGTCATCCAGATGGAAGGCAACCGGGATCCAGCGGATCTGCTGGGGCCTATCCTGGCGTTGGTCAAGGCCGACATGGAGGGTGTCAACCGCATCATCCTGGACAAGGCCGTTTCCGATGTCGAGCTGATCCCGGAATTGGCGCATCACCTGATCGACAGTGGCGGCAAGCGGTTGCGGCCGATGCTGACGATCGCTGCGGCCAAACTGGTTGGCTACCAGGGGCAAGGGCACATTCGATTGGCCTCTGCCGTTGAGTTCATGCATACGGCGACACTTCTCCATGACGACGTGGTCGACGAGAGCAACACCCGCCGTGGCAAACCCACTGCGCGGCTGTTGTGGTCGAACCAGGCGAGCGTGCTGGTCGGCGACTTCCTGCTCGGGCAGGCGTTCCGGATGATGGTCGATGTCGGCTCGCTGCCGGCGCTGAAGATTCTTTCGAATGCCGCGGCCGTCATTGCCGAAGGCGAAGTGATGCAGCTCTCCGCCGCCAAGAACACGGCGACGACAGAAGACGAATACCTCGCCATCATCAA
>JANNEU010000371.1:0-1586 GCA_031379035.1 Hyphomicrobiaceae bacterium
CTAGGAGCCTGTCCGAGTAGTCGCTGGCGTTTTGGGGGCGAGTCTGATTCCTTCTTGAGCCATGAGCAAGCACTTTCGCCCCTGGAAGATCGATCAGCCGCACCTTCTGCCGCCGAGCGTGCAGGATTTCGTGCCGGCCGATCACCTGTCGCGGTTCGTCGTGGCGCTGGTGCGCGAGAGCCTCGATCTGTCCGGGATCACGGCCAGCTATACGAGTGGCCTCGGGCAGCCGCCGTTCGATCCGCGCATGATGACGGCGCTGCTGCTGAACGCCTACGCGAGCGGCGTTTATTCGTCGCGGCGGATCGCCAAAGCGGCACAGGAGCGTGCCGATTTCATGATGATCGTGGCGCTCGATCCACCTGACTTCCGCACCATCTCGGACTTTCGCAAGCGGCATTTGAAGGCGCTGGCGGCGTTGTTCGTGCAGGTGCTGCGGCTCGCCGAGAAGGCTGGCCTCGCCAAGCTCGGTCACGTCGCCCTCGACGGCACCAAGATCAAGGCGAATGCATCGAAACACAAAGCGATGAGCTATGCGCGCATGAAGCAACGCGAGGCGGAATTGCAGGCGGAGGTTGATCGTTGGCTGGAGGCCGCCGAGGCGGCGGACGCCGACGAAGACGCCGTCCACGGCGACAAGCGCGGTGACGAGATGCCGGCGTGGGTTGCCGACAAAGAGAAACGGCTGGCAAAGATCCGCGCGGCGATGGCCGCACTCGAAGCCGATGCCAAGGCTGCCGCCGAGGACAAGCGTCGCATTGATGCCGAAAAGGAACGGCAACGCGAAGCCGAAAACCGCAAGAAAACCGGACGTAAAGCACCGCCGCGCACAGACGCCCCCGACGGCAACGCACAGCGCAACTTCACCGACCCCGAGAGCCGCGTGCTGTTGACGCGCGATGGCTTCATTCAAGGCTATAACGCGCAGGCCGCCGTCGATGGAGCGCATCAGATCATCGTCGCGCATGTGTTGACGCAGAGCGCCAGCGACCACCATCAACTGGTGCCGCTCATCGACGGCATCGAAACCAACCTCGGTCGCAAGCCCAAGGAAGCCTCCGCCGATAGCGGTTATCTCAGCGAAGCGAACCTGCAATCGCTCACTGATCGTGGCATCGCTGGCTATGTCGCCATGGGCCGCGCCCAGCATCCCACCCGACAGACCCGCAACGTCGGCGGCCCCCTGATGCAGGCGATGCGACGAAAACTGAAGCGTGCCGGATGGCGCAGTCGCTACCGATTGAGAAAGCAGATTGTGGAGCCGGTGTTCGGACAGATCAAACAGGCGCGTGGCTTCCGCCAGTTCCTGCTGCGCGGCGTCGACGCCGTGGCAGCCGAATGGGCGATGATTTGCACCGCCCACAACCTCACCAAACTCGCAAAAGCCGCGTGATGAAGCTAAAGTCATAAAAATGAGCGCGCCAGATCGCTATCTGGACAGGCTCCTAGGGTCGTTCCACGATTCCAACAAGAGCGGAACGACCCTAGCCATCTCGACACCGGCCGTTGCACCCGCAGCGGCCGGTTTTGCCATGTGAGCAACCGCCCCAAGAGATCACCCATCTCTAGGCGACGCATTCGCATGA
>JANNEU010000396.1:0-13570 GCA_031379035.1 Hyphomicrobiaceae bacterium
GAGCTGGCGGCGGAAGTGTTTGATGCAAAGTATGCAGAGATCCGCGTTGGGTCCGGCGCGTTGGCCAATCTTTATGCGTTTATGGCGGCAGCGAAGCCGGGGGATACGATCCTGGTGCCGCCGGGCGATATCGGTGGGCATGTGACGCATCACACGGCGGGCGCGGCGGGGCTGTACGGGCTCAACTGTGTGCCGATGGCGGTGGATGCGGCGCGGTTCACGGTTGATCTGGATAAGCTGGCGGCACAGGCGCGTGCGTTGAAGCCGAAACTGATTACGATTGGTGGAAGTCTCAATTTGTTTCCACATCCGATTGCTGACATCAGGCGGATTGCCGACGGCGTGGGCGCGCACGTGCTGTTCGATGCCGCGCATATGTCGGGAATGATCGCGGGGCGCGCGTGGCAGCAACCGCTGGTCGAGGGTGCGCATCTGATGACGATGAGCACGTATAAAAGCCTGGGTGGGCCGCCTTCCGGGTTGGTACTGACGAACGATGCGGCGCTCGCGGAGCGGCTGGATGCGATTGCCTATCCTGGACTGACGGCCAACTTCGACGCGGCCAAGTCGGCGGCGCTGGCGATGACGCTGCTGGATTGGAAGGTGCACGGGCGTGCCTATGGTGCGGCGATGCTGGCGACAGCGAAGGCGCTGGTTGCGGCGCTGGATGCGCGTGGATTGCCAGTGCATGCAATGGCGCGTGGTGGGACGACCTCGCATCAGATCGCGATAGAAGCGCATCGGTGGGGCGGTGGACAGGCAGCGTCGAAGAAGATGCGGCCGGCGAACCTGCTGGCGTGTGGGATCGGATTGCCGATGGCGGCGATCGAGGGTGATGTGAACGGGTTGCGGTTGGGTGTGAATGAGATCGTGCGCCTCGGCATGGGGCCGGAGCATATGGCCGAGCTGGCCGGGCTGATCAGCCGCGCGCTGGTGGGGAACGACGCACCGGACGCCGTGGCGCGCGATGTGACGGCGTTCCGCGGGCGGTTCACGGCGATGCGGTTTGTGCGGTGAATGTAGCTCCACGATAAATCAACACATTGCTTATTTTCCATTTCAAAGGATACTCTCTCGAATGTCCTACACCGGAACTGGCGGTCATACTTGTCTCAGTATTCTCACGTCGTTTACATTGACGAAGCCGGTGACGAGGGCTTTGGCAAGCTAAGAACGGACAAGTCCGGCGGCCAATCGCGCTGGCTCCTTCTCGGCGCAGCGATTGTTCGAAATGCAGACGATCGGTTCTTGCCAGCTTGGCGTGATCAAATCCTGGAGAGATTTCCTGAAAAGAAGCAACGCGATCTGCATTTTCGCAACTTGAACCACGCACAAAAAGTGGTCGTGTGCCAAGAAATTGCGCAACGCCGTATTGCAGGTTGCGTCACTCTATCGAACAAGACAACAATTCCAGGCTCCAAGTGGGCTGAACTCTTCAAGCGCCCGGGCCAGTTATATAATTTTCTTGTTCGGTGGCTCCTGGAACGCGTGACGAATTTTTGCGCGACCGACGCAAAAGATTTGAAGATAAAAGGCCGGGTGAAGGTTGTTTTTTCGCGACGAGGCGGGACTGACTATCGGGCTATGAACGAATATATGTGCCTGATGCGTGATGGCCGAGAGAAACTTCCACCAGCGGGTTCAATCGATTGGGCCGTTTTTTCGCCCGTCGATATCGTGGTTGAAGTACATAGCAAGTGGGCCGGGCTGCAAATTGCCGACGCGATAACAAGTGCATTCTTCAATGCCGTTGAGCCAAACGGCTATGGCAATCTTGAAACAAGGTATGCGAACGGATTACGTAACACGATGATCGAAAGATCAGGTTCGGCATTGGGGTTCGGCGTCACGCCAGTTCCAAGTCTGCAGAAGTGCCAACCCAACGCTGAACAAAAAGCGTTTTTCCTGGATTTCGCAAAATAGAAAGTGGCGGGTCCCTGGCCCCTGATTCACATCGCGTCGGATGCTGCCGCCCGAAGGCAACTTGGGGACTTTCCAGCGCTTACCCGCCGGGTTGCACCATGGCAAAATTAATACGATTCGTCAAGAGTCAATAAGAACAAAGCTAGAACATTTTTTGGCTTGCCTTACGTGTTTACCCCACATTCGACGCCCTCTTAAGCACTCGCCACTCAAGTAAAATGGCATCTTGCCAGAAGATTTGTTGACCAAATGCAGGACCGGGGCTTCAACAGCCGGCCTTACAGCAGCCTGTCCACGACGCCAGAGCCTTGCTGCATCAGTTGTTTGGCGGTGAGCCAGACGTCGCGGCCACGGATCTTTTTCCGCATCTCCTCGAGCCAGCGCGCGTCAATGCTGCGGGGGCCGAGGTCGTCTTCGAAGAGTTCGTTGGTGAAGTGATTGACGGCCATCTTGCGGATGGCTGGGTTGGAGAGTTGGTCGCGCACCGCACGATCCATGCCTGGCTTTAGTTTGAAGCTCACCTCGTGGAACATGAACTTCGCTGCTGGCTGTGCGAAGCGTTCGGCACCGACCAGATAGATCGGTACGCACATGGATGCGCAGCTTTTGCCGGCCTCGACCAACGTATCGATCGCGCGTTCGCGGGACGCTTTGCGGATGACCCTGATGACTTCATGGCCATGGGCGACGCTGCCGCCGGGTGAGTTGAGTGAGATGACGATCCGCCGGGGATCGGTTTCGAATTTCTCAAGGGCTTCAGCGAAGCGCTCGCGCATCGGCGCTTCGACCTGGCCATTCCAATGGAGGACGACACGGTCGGCGTCTTCGCGCACGTTCAGTCCGGCGCGCTCCGATGGTCCGGCTGCTTTGCAACCCGCGAGCGCGAACAGCGCCACTGCGAACCCTGCGAGACCCAATACTTTCATCTGCGCGTCCCCAAAACGAGCCTGATCGTCAGGGAAGGTTATGGCGCTGCGCTTTTCCGGTTTCTGAAAACGACACTGACAATTGATACTAATCGCCGCAAATGTGTGGATTTGCGGCGGATGGTTAGGATTTGGTTGATGACTGGTTCGTCGATGGCCGTCTTACGCGGCGGACTGCTGCTCAGGTCGCAATGCCGAGCATCAGCCCCATGCTTTGCACGGCGGCACCGGAGGCCCCTTTGCCGAGATTGTCGAGTTTGGCGACGAGCAGCGCGTGCCCCATGGCGTCGGAGCCGAACACGCGCAGCTCCATCACATCGGTGCCGTTCAAACCTTCTGGCTCGATGCGCCCTGACTTCGCGGCGTGATCGTCGGCATCGATAATACGCACCAGTGTCGCGCCCGCAAAATGCTTCACCAATGCCGCGCGCAGATCCGCCACCTTCGGCTTGCCCGTGAGCTGATCGAGATGCAGCGGCACCGACACCAGCATCCCCTTCCGGAACGTGCCGACGCTGGGGACGAAGATCGGCCGCCGTGTCAGCCCACAGTACTGCTGCAACTCTGGCACATGCTTGTGCATCAAGCCGAGGCCGTACATGTCGAACGCTGGCGCCGCGCCACTCTCATGGGCTTCGATCATCGATTTGCCGCCGCCCGAATATCCGCTGACAGCATTCACCGTTACCGGGAAATGCTTCGGCATGATGCCAGCGTCGATCAGTGGCCGGATCAGCGCGATGCCGCCCGTCGGATAACACCCCGGATTTGAAACGCGCGTCGCGTTCGCGACCTTGTTGGCATGCCCAGGCTCCATCTCCGGGAAACCGTACACCCATTTTGGATCGACCCTGTGCGCCGTCGATGCGTCGATGATGCGCGGGGCGGCGTCGCCAAGTTCATCAGCAAGGGCCACGGCTTCTTTTGCGGCGTCATCGGGCAGGCAGAGGATGACGAGATCAACCTCGCGCATGAGGGCTTGCCGCGCTTTCGGATCTTTGCGCTTGGCGGGGTCGATACTTTTAACGCTGACGGAGCCAAGCTTGGCCACCCGCTCGCGGATTTCGATGCCGGTGGTGCCGGCTTCGCCGTCGATAAAGATGGTGGGCGTTTTGGAAGATGTCTTTGCCATAGTCTCGAACCTTCGAAGGGCCCTGAAAACAAAAAAGCCGCGCATTGGGCGCGGCTTGCGGACGTGTCAGTAGACAAGCGTCATCGCACCCGCGGGCAGGGGAAGAGGCGACGTCGGGTTGAGGCTGATACTCTATTCATGAAACGGTAGATGCGGCGATTGGTAGGGGAAGTCAAGGTTCTCTCAATGCGGCGCGGCTGAGTGGTAAGGCCAGGATAGAGGGAGCGCCGTGGAAAAGCGGCGATGCGTGGCTGCGCTTTGCATCGATGGAATGCGGGATCCGTAGGGCGGGTTAGCGCTAGCGTAACCCGCCGTCCAGGGCGCGATTTCGCTGCTCCATGACCATCGCCCTGCACTGGCGGATGACGGCGCTGAAGGGCACCTTATCCGCTACGGGTCTCGCGCTGCATCGATGGTGTAGCTGTCCTTCCTGCCACCTTAACGTCAGAGTGTGGAAATGATTTATGTTCGCGCCGGTTGTGTTGGATTGAATGCAACAGATTAGTCCAGCGGCAGCCCTTGTTTGGGATCGAAGCGGCGGACAGTTGCTTATTAGGGTCGTTCCGCTCTTAATGGAATCGAAGAACGACCCTAGCTCATTGTTTGGTCGTGCTTCTTTCGGGAAAACCGCTGCACACTTTTCCCGGAAGCACTCTAGCAGTTGCTTACTACGCGCCAGCGCCCGAGACGACGAGCAGGGACGGGCCCCCACCTTGGCAGCGATCACCGGTTGCCGCGCACGGTTTCCCACCACGCGCAGTCCGACACGCCGGTGCGGAAATTGCCATCGGCCACCTGCAGGGGTACGCGCAAGCCGTCGGCGGCGGCCCGGGCGCGGATGGTCCGGGCTTCGGTCAACTGATCGGGCGCGAGCCAGGTGCGGTCGTGCCCCCATAAGCTCGGGCCATAGTGCATTTCCTGCGGCTGCCACGTCGCCGGATCGATCTCGCGACCGCCCCAACCGTACTCGATGAAGAAGTCTGACGGCGTCTTGGCGTAGAACGACGTCATGAAGTCGTTGGTGTGGCGACCGAGCGTCGTGGCAATGCGCCCAGGCTCGGCTTGCATCAGATCATAGCCCTGCCCGACATCGTCGAGGCTGCCGAGTTCCATCATGATATGATGGATGCGTCGATTGCCGCCCTCGATCAGCGCTAGACTGTGGTGGCGACCGTTGAGATGGAAGAAGAAGGCTTTGAACGGCCGCAGCGTAAAATCACTCAGGCGGAAGCCGAGCACATCCTCATAGAACCACTGTACGTCTTTGACGCTTGGCACGTACAGCACGGCATGGCCCATGCCGAACGGACCCGTGCGAAACCCAGAGATTGAGCGCCCTGGCCGAAGCGCTGCGTCTGCGAGCTCGGCGCCGTGAAACACCTCCATTCGATTGCCGGCCGGGTCGGCAAAGCGAATGGCAGCAGCCACGCCGCGTTGATCGGCTTCTGTCTGGACAAGGCGATGGACAGCAATTTTGGCGGCTTCGATACGATGCGCCACAGCATCCAACGCCGCCGCATCCGCGACCTCCCAGCCAAACGTATCCGCAATCCCGGCGTCCGAGGAAACGAGAATCCGTTGCTTGCGGTCATCCATGCGGAACTTCAGCGCCGTCCGCGACTTATCGACGAGTTCGAGACCGAGCAGCGTTGTGCCGTAGGCCTCCCAATCGTCGAGGCGGTCAGAGTGGATGCCGAAGTATCCGAATGACGAGAGCGCCATGGCAATGTCTCCGTTAGGTCATGTCTCCGTTGGCGCGCGCCACGCCCTCACCCCTTCTTCTCCAACTTATCCTGCGTTTTGGTGTCGAAGTCGCTGGCGTCGTGGCGTTCGTGGAGCTGCGTGTCGAGGTCGCCGAACATGCGGTTGACCATGCGGCCACGTTTGACGGCGGGGCGCGCGTCGATGAGCTGAGCCCAGGTGTGGACGTGTTTGTAACTCTCGACGTCGAGGAATTCGCCGGCGCTGTAGAGGCGGCCGAGGCAGAGCTGGCCGTACCAGGCCCAGATGGCCATGTCGGCGATGGTGTAGTCGGTGCCGGTCATGAACGGGTGTTTCGCCAAGTGCTGATCGAGCACGTCGAGCTGGCGCTTGGTTTCCATGGCGAAGCGGTCGATGCAGTATTGGATTTTGTCGGGCGCGTAAGCGTAGAAGTGGCCGAAGCCGCCGCCCAGATAAGGCGCGCTGCCCATCTGCCAGAACAGCCAAGACAGGCACTCAGTGCGCGCGGCGTGCTCCTTGGGTAGAAACGCGCCGAATTTTTCTGCGAGATAAAGCAGGATGGCACCGCTCTCGAACACGCGCTGTGGCGTGGCCGTGCTGCGATCGACCATCGCCGGGATTTTCGAATTCGGGTTGATGCCGACAAAGCCTGAGCCGAACTGATCGCCATCGCTGATCTTGATCAGGAAGGCATCGTACTCAGCACCTTTGTGGCCGAGGGCGAGCAGTTCTTCCAGCATCACCGTGACTTTGACGCCGTTGGGCGTGGCGAGTGAATAGAGCTGGATGGGGTGCTTGCCGACGGGGAGTTCTTTGTCGCTGGTCGCGCCGGCGATCGGGCGATTGATGTTGGCAAAGCGGCCGCCGTTGCCTTTCTCCCAAGTCCAGACTTTGGGGGGCACGTAGGGGGGGGTGGTGGTCATGGGCGGATGGTCTCATGAGGTGGGTGTCATAAAAACATATAGGCGTGCAGTCCGGCCCGGCAACAAGAGCCATTCGTGCCGGGAGGTAAGTTTGGGGGCAAGTTGGGGACAGCCACCATTCCGGTTCGCCATCTCTTAGAACCCATAGCGTTACCCGTCGAACCGAAATGGTGGCTGTCCCCATGTCGGCCCGTTGACGGCTTTGGCCTCACGCCCTATAAGCCGCCACTCGGATCGGCCACGGCTCGGGACGCGCGTTTTCGTGCGCAGGGACACTGGCCGGCTATCAATCCGCTCGAAACACACCCGTGACGCCGGCCTTTAGGGGTTGATTGTTCTCGCGGATGGACGCGATGGAGTATTTGACGTGAAACGTACTTATCAGCCGAGCAAAATCGTGCGCAAGCGCCGTCACGGCTTCCGTCATCGCATGTCGACGGTGGGTGGCCGCAACGTGCTGGCGCGCCGCCGGGCCAAAGGCCGCAAGCGGCTTTCGGCGTAAGAATTGGCAGCTTAAAGTTCGGCGGCCTAAAGATCGGCATCCTGCGGACGGGTGCCACCTGCGCTTGGGCTGGACACCACGTTGAACCGGACCGGTGCCTCGATGGCGTCGACTTTGAACAAAGCGGCGGATCAGGCAGGTAAGGTTCACTCCGACGGGGCCCTGCGGCGCTATGGCGCGGCACTCGTCACTCTCAAGAAGCGCGGTGAATTTCAGCGGCTGCGCGGCGGCGTGCGGTGGTCGGGTGCGGCGTTTCTGCTGGAAGGCAAGCCGCGAGTGCCACTCCGCACGGACCGCCCGCCTGTCGCTGGCATCCGCTTTGGCTTCACAATCACCAAGAAAATCGGCAAGGCGCACGAGCGCAACCGCATGCGGCGGCGGCTGTCGCACGCGCTGCGGAGCGTCGCGGTGCCGGCGCAGCTTTCGACATGGGATTGCGTGATTGTCGCGCGACGGCCGGCACAGGACTGCCCGTTTGACGATCTGGTGCGCGATTTTGAAGCCGCGCTGAAGCGATTGGCACGTGCGCCAGCACCTGATGCGAAACCTCCGAGCGGTGGCCGCGACAGCATATCTTTGAAACCGCCCGCCCGCGGCGCTTGACGCCGCAGCCCCTCACGTCCATGTGAGCGGCACCCCCAGACAGAAACGCCGCATTCCGACTGCCGAGAGCCGCGAGCCATTTGATGAACGATCAGGAAAATCAGAAGAACATGATCATGGCGATCGTGTTGTCGCTCGCGGTGCTGCTGGGTTGGCAGTATCTGTTTGTGTGGCCGAAGGAGGCCGAGCGCCAGAAGCAGGCGCAGGCGCAGAAGACGACGGTGCCTGGTGCGCAAGGCTCGACCCCGATCACCGGTGCGGCAACGCCGGCTGCGACGGCGAGCGGTGCACTGCCATCGGCTGGTGGCGGGACAACGCCCGGTCTGCAACCGAGTGGGCTTACGCGCGAGGGCGCGCTCAAGCTGTCAGCACGCGTTGCGATTGAGACGCCGAAGTTGACCGGCTCGTTGTCGCTCAAGGGCGGGCGGATTGACGATATCGTGCTCGCCGCCTATCGCGAGACGACCAAGCCGGACAGCGCCAACGTTGTGCTGCTGGAGCCGGCTGGATCGAAAGAAAGCTACTTTGCTGAGTTCGGGTGGATTCCGGCCGTCGGGCAGACGGTGGCGGTACCGAACCGGGAAACGGTTTGGAAGCAAGTCGGCGGCGGCAGTCTGACGCCGGCGACGCCGGTGGTGCTGAGCCATGACAATGGTCCGGGTCAGGTTTTCCGCCGGACGATTTCGATCGACGACAAGTATATGTTCACGGTCCGCGACGACGTGGAGAACAAGGGGGCGAGCGCTATTGTGCTGCAGCCCTACGGTAAAATTTTCCGTCTCGGCACGCCGAAGACGCAAGGGTATGCAGTGCTGCATGAAGGGCTGATCGGCGTGCTGAGCGCTGATGCCAGCATTGGTCTGCAGGAGATCGTCTACAGCGATCTCGCGAAGGAAGCGGCGAACGCGGAGAAGGTCAAGAAGCCGGCGATCGGCGAGAAGGTGTTCGCCGGCACCAAGGGCGGCTGGCTTGGTTTCACGGACAAGTATTGGGCGGCTGTGCTCGTGCCGCCACCAACGGCGACGTATGACGCGCATCTGACGGCCTATAAGGCGGTGCCTGGTGTGCAGGAGGAAGGTTTCCAGACTGACTATCTGTTGGAGCCTGTGGCGGTTGCCGCAGGTGCTGCACAGTCAACGGAGTCGCGCTTGTTTGCGGGTGCCAAGGAAGTGCGCACCATCAACGCTTATGCCGAGACCGGCATCAAAAGTTTCGAAATGATGATCGACTGGGGCTGGTTCGGCTTTATCGCCAAGCCGATGTTCTGGCTGATGGAGCGCCTCAACGGCATGCTCAAGAATTTCGGCTGGGCTATCCTCGCGGTCACGGTGCTTGTGAAGGGCGCGTTCTTCCCGTTGGCCAGCAAGAGCTACGAGTCGATGGCGCGTATGAAGAAGATGCAGCCCGACATGGAGCGCATCAAGGTTCAATACAAGGACGACCGCGAAGGCCAGCAGAAGGCCATGATGCAGATGTACAAGGAGCACAAGATCAACCCGGCGTCGGGTTGCTTGCCGATGCTGCTGCAGTTCCCGGTGTTCTTCGCGCTCTACAAGGTGCTGGTGCTGACCATCGACATGCGGCACGCGCCGTTCATTGGATGGATCCGCGATCTGTCCGCGCCTGATCCGACCAACCTGTTCAATCTGTTCGGCCTGCTGAAGTTTGATCCGACCCTGATCCCGGTGATCGGCGAGTATCTGCACATGGGCTTCTGGCCGATGCTGATGGGTGTCACGATGTGGCTGACCATGCAGCTCAACCCGCAGCAGCCCGACCCCACCCAGCAGATGATCTTCAACTGGATGCCGGTCATGTTCACGTTCATGATGGCCGCTTTCCCGGCGGGCCTGGTGATCTACTGGGCGTGGAGCAACCTGCTCTCGTTGCTGCAGCAGTATTACATCATGAAAAAGAATGGCGCTGAGGTGCATCTCTGGAAGAATATGGGGATCGAGAAGTGGTTCGCGAAACTGAAACGCAAAGATGACGTCAGGCCTGCGGAGTAATTCGCTTGAACCCGCACTATGAGTGACGACCCACAGTCTGCTGGCACACCCGATCCGCTGGCGCTTCCAGCGGAAGCGCTGCTGCTCGGCGAAGCGCTGTTCGCGCGGCCGTGGGAGTTTCTCAGAACGGTGCCGAGCCTGGATTGGTTGCCGGACGCTGACCGGCCGGAGATCGCCTTCGCTGGGCGATCCAACGTCGGCAAGTCGAGTTTGATCAATGCGCTGACACGACGGCACGGTTTGGCGCGCACGTCGAATACGCCAGGGCGCACGCAGGATCTGAATTTCTTCCAGGTTCCGGAAGTGCCGCTGTGGCTTGTCGATATGCCGGGCTATGGCTTTGCGGATGCGCCGAAAGCCAAGGTCGATGCCTGGACGAAATTCGTGAAGGACTACCTGCGCGGTCGCAAAACGCTGCGCCGGGTATTTGTGCTGATTGACAGCCGCCATGGCATCAAGGCGCCGGACCGCGAAATTTTCACGCTGCTCAACGAGAGCGCAGTGTCGTTCGTGGGCGTGCTGACCAAGCTCGATAAGCTCAACAGCTACGAGCAGGCCAAAGTGATCGCCACGGTGACCGAGGCGTTGCACAAGGAGCCGGCCGCCTTTCCGCGCGTGTGCGCCACGTCGTCGGAGACACGGATCGGTCTCGATGTGTTGCGCGCGGAGGTCATTGTGGCGGCTGAGATCACGACGCTGCCGTTCTGAAGCGCGTCAGACGCAGAATTATTTTGCTGAATTCTGGCATCGAAGTCGTTCCGGCGCACAATCGAGGCGGGGATTTGGGGCCAAACACGCTTAATTTCTTCAGGTCAAACGCCCATTTTTCGGGGGTTTTATTTTTTCGCCGCGCGCCCTCATTTTCCGATGGCCTCAAAAAGCCCCATTTTCCGGGGCTTCGGGCACCTAGGTAATTACCTAGCCGTCCCCCCGTGACGGTCATGTGCTATATTTTTGCTATAACCCGATACCTGTGCAGTCCTGAGCCTGGCCTGAGCCTGGCTGGTCTGATCCGCCGTTGCACTGAGTTCCGTCGGCCACCAAGGACCGCCTTAACGGCTCACGGCTTCCGCTTGGCACCCAAGGCCGAGCGCGTCACGCTTTCGATGGAGGCACCAAACCTATTGCGTGCCGATTTGGCAGCGTTGGCCACTTTGGTGGCTGCCCTGGCGGTCACACCGGGCGTGAAGCACGATTTGAGCTTTTCCGAGTAGTCCTGACCGAGCTTGCACGTGTGCACGACAATCTTCTGCGTCTTTGTCGGTGGTGTGGCTTTAGCTTGGGCCTGGGCCGTCGCTTGCACCGGCGTAAGGGTTGATTTTGTGGTGATGGGGGAGGTTGCTGCGGGGATTGCCGCCTGCCCCTGAGGTTGTGCCTGAGGTTGGGCCTGCGCTTGGGCCTGGGCGACAGGCGTCGTAGCACCTTTTGGTGCGACCGCCGTGGCCACGGGTGCCGCAGCCTGCACTAAGCCTTGGGCGCTCGCCGGTGGCACCACATAGTTCGGCGATGCCATCTGCTTGGGAGCACTCCGGCGCACCGGCGCGACCATGGGTTCGATCTGGCGGGCGACGGGCGGCCGCGCGCTGGCACTTTGCGCAGGGCCGGGGGATGGCGCTGTTCCTTGGGCGAAAGCACCGGTCGTTACCGCGAAAAGCCCGACAAGGCTCACGCACGTCCCGGCAATCGCCTGGTTTTTAATAGAGGCCTGGGCTTTAACAGAGCTTGGGCACTTGATCGATTTCGACATCGCCGCCTCCTGACGTTGGACGCCACCGGGCAGGGACTGCACCGGCGTCGTTGGGACATCACACGCGATCGAACACATGCATTCATTGCTGGCATGCATTTCTGGCATTCGATGGAGTATGGCACCTACCACCGGAAAAATGAACCGGAGCCTGCAATTGGAAACAAAAACGCGCCGGACGTGTGGCATCCGGCGCGCAGTATTGTGGTTTCTTTGTGGGATGGCGCTTAGAGCGAACGATCGATCATGGAGCACAATGTGGCTGCGCTCGACTTGTCGTGCTGGGGCGGGGCGTCTTCAACGTTGAGGATCTTCACGACGCCATCGTCTACGGCCATGGCGTAGCGCTTCGAGCGCACACCGAGGCCGCGGGCCGTGAGGTCGATCTCGAGGCCGGCCTTCTTGGCGAAGTCGGCGCTGCCGTCGGCGAGCATGGTAATCTTGCCCATGGCCTTGGAGTCTTCGGCCCATTTGTTGAGCACGAACACGTCGTTGACCGAGGTGCAGGCCACCGTATCGAAGCCCTTGGCTTGGAGTTCCGCCACGCGTTCGACGAAGCCTGGCATGTGCTGCTTGTCGCAGGTTGGGGTGTAGGCGCCGGGCACGGCGAAGAGGGCGACTTTCTTGCCCTTGAAAAACTCAGCCGTGGTGGTGGGTTTGGGGCCTTCGGCGCTCATGACCATGAAGGTGGCTTCCGGCAGTTGATCTCCGACCTTGAGGGTCATGGTGGGGGCTCCGTTGAAAGGGGTGTGCAGATGTGGGGCTTATAGCGTGGGACCGACCTGCAAGCTAGCAATCAGATGGCTTGCCGCATAACGACTGCAGCGTGACCAAACGCGATGCAGAGCTCGATCTGTAGGGTGGGTTAGGCGCCCTTCGGCGGCGCAACCCACTATGCAGGGGGATGACGATGGGGAGGAGAGATTTCGCTCTGGACCGGCGGGTTACGCGACGCTAACCCGCCCTACAGGTCTCGCCCGCCACCGCCGTATAGCATGACTGAATCACGCGACGGCGCGGACGTGCGCAATTTCGCGAGGTTGGACAGGGCGAACGGCATCAATTGGCAGTGTTTCGACAGCAATCGTTTCACCCGTCAGGCCGATGAACTCGACCTCAAACGCTTTGCCATCCGGATAGACGTGCACAATCGCGCCGAGATCTCCGATTGCTAATCCCGATGCCGGGAGGTCGCGGGTAAGCACGACCGTATCGTGTTCTTTCAACATGGACTGATCCTTAGTCCGGGACTGCAGTGACAAGACGTGGGAACGCTCCACCGGCATCAATAATCCAGACGGTGCGTATCCGCAACGCCCGCCCATCTGGGGTTTTCAGCAAACCTCTGACTACATACTTGGCCCCGTGCTTCGTTGCCGGCAATGGCTGAGCGTCATGGATGCGTCCATGATCGCGCAACGCCGCAAGAAGCTGCTCCGGATGTTGTGGATTAAAGCCAAAAGACATCAAAAGGCGAGCCGTTGAACCGCCAACCCTATGGTCTTCATCCAGAAGGTATTCAGTCGCCTTCCTCGGATCGATTGTGGCGCTGTCAATGTTCGGAACCCTTGCCATGCCGTTCCCGCCAGATACCAAGCTCCGATCGAGCACTTCAAAACGCGACGCGCGACGGCCGGCGATGCCTCATCCCACCACAACTCTGTTCCGCAGCACGCCGATCTTTTCGACTTCCAGTTCGACGACGTCGCCATCTTTCAGCTGCCGGCCGAGTTCGAGGCCGCAGCCGGTGCCGACGGTGCCTGAGCCGATAATCTCGCCGGCACGCAGCGTTTCGGCAGCTGAGATATGGGCGAGAATGGCTGGCCACTGGTGATGCATGGTGGAGGAATTGCCGCCGCCCCAGCGTTCACCGTTGACGCGGGCTTGCATGTCGAGGGTATGCGGATCACCGATCTCGTCGGTGGTGACGATCCAGGGACCAAAGGCGTTGGCACCGTCGAAGTCTTTGCCCTTGGCAGGGCCGAGCTGGCCGCCCATTTCGGCCAATTGTGCGTCGCGGGCGGAGAAGTCGTTGAAGATGGTGAAGCCGAAGATATGGGTCATCGCGTTCTCAGGCGCGATG
>JANNEU010000452.1:0-24258 GCA_031379035.1 Hyphomicrobiaceae bacterium
GGTCAAAGCGACCACCCCGCTAGGGTCGTTCCGCTCTTGATGGAATCGAGGAACGACCCTAGCCCTTTGTTTGGTCGTGCTTCTTTCGGGAAAACCGCTGCACACCCCCGGATCAAGTCCGAGGGCATGCTTTTCCCGGAAGCACTCTGGGTCGTTCCGCTTTTGATGGAATCGAGGAACGACCCTAACTCTTTGTTTGGTCGTGCTTCTTTCGGGAAAACCGCTGCACACTTTTCCCGGAAGCACTCTAGGCGAAATTGAGCCAGAGCCAACAGCGGACGTGCCTGCCCCAGCGAGGCCTTGAGCGCCCCGGAGGGGCGAAGGAAAGTCGCTCCCTTCAGTGTTCGACTGAGAGCGCTCGCGCCGGCGTTTCCTGTGCCCTCCGAGTCCGTCTCTGCTTTTTCCAGAGTCGCGCGCATGACAGTGGGCGTGAGGCAGACTTCCAAGTCGCCCCCGTCACCCCTTCCCCGGAAAATCCTCGATCAGATACTTCGAAAAGTTCTCGGCTTTGATACGCCGCTCGCTCTTGGCCCAATCGCGCAGTGAAATCCCGGCTTCGTGGACGGTCTCTGCAGACCCGGAAACCAGCGGGTGCCAGTCTGCAAGTCCGCGCCCCTCCTCGACCCGCCGATAGGCACAGCTCTCAGGCAGCCAAGACAGGCTACGCACCTGCTGGGGGTCGATCCGGATGCAATCGGGCACGAATTTCTGACGGTTTGGATAGTCCCGGCACTGGCAGGTGCGCACGTCCAGCAGTTTACAGGCCACCTTGGTCAGGAAAATCTGGCCGGTATCCTCGTCCTCGATCTTGTTGAGGCAGCAGCGCCCGCAACCGTCACACAGGCTTTCCCATTCGGTCGGAGACAGCTCGTCGAGCGTCTTGGTCTCCCAAAAGGGGCGCTCCGCCTTTCCGGACAAGTCCTGCGTCTCATCGTGTGGCACTGGGGCCTCTCGTTTTGCCACAGTTGGGCATGATACACCGTCGTGAATATCGAGCCCTACGTCAGGCATCAGGTCGCGCAGCAGCACGATCTTGTCAAATCCCATGTGCTGCAAAGGCGCACCCATCAACAGGTGCATCGACTTGGAGGCGGGAATCGGGCTGAGACTTTAGATCGTGACGGCCTCACAGGCATGTCGCGACAGCACCGTGTGGCAATGGTACACTCTATGCCGCCGGCTGAAGTGCGCGGCGACCCCAATGGGCAGCCCAAACTGGCGGAAGGCGGATCTTGCAAGACATCGATCCAAAACCTGATGCACTGAGAACCCGCACGACCGGCCCCACCGAGCGCCGCCGGGCCATTAACTGGCTTGGCATTGACGCGTGGTTGGACTCCAATGTCGCTGGGGCGTGGGAAACCTTCAAAGATCGCTACAACGCGGCGTCGAGCTTCTTTGCACGCTTCCGGCTACGCGGCGTTTCGCGCGGGGTCACGGAGGTGGCCTCAGAGGGGCTCACGCTGCTTGCCGGCGGTCTCGTTGTGCTCTACGTCGCCGCCATCCCGGCTTTGATCGAATTCGACGAAGCCAAAATCAACGCGACCAAATACAGCGTCAAATTTCTCGACCGCTACGGCAACGAAATCGGTACGCGCGGGATTTTGACGAGCGACGCTGTGCCGCTGGAAGAAATCCCCGAGAACCTGATCAAGGCGACGCTGGCCACCGAAGACCGCCGCTTCTTCGAACACTTCGGCGTCGATTTATACGGCACCTTCCGGGCCTTCGTCACCAACGTCAACGCCGGCGAGACGGTGCAAGGCGGCTCAACCCTGACCCAGCAGCTGGCGAAGAACTTGTTTCTGTCGCCGGAGCGCTCGTTCACGCGCAAACTCAAGGAAGTCTACATCGCCTTCCTGCTCGAATCGCGTTTTTCCAAACGCGAAATCCTCAAGTTGTATCTGGATCGCGCTTACATGGGTGGCGGCGCGTTTGGCGTCACCGCCGCAGCGCAGTTCTATTTCGGCAAATCGGTGCGCGACGTGACGCTTGCCGAATCCGCCATGATGGCTGGCCTTTTCAAGGCACCAACCAAATTCGCCCCGCATTCAAACCCGACCAACGCACGGATGCGCGCCAACATCGTGCTCTCCAACCTCGTGGAAGCCGGCTACATGACCGCCGGGCAAGTGGAGGCAGCCCGCAACAATCCAGCCCGCGCCATTGAAACACGCTCAACCACCAGCCCCGACTGGTTTCTCGACTGGGCGTTCGAAGAAGCGCAGCGACTCGCCGATGGCAAGAACGCCTTCAATTTGACGGCCCGCACAACCATCGACGTGGGCCTCAACCGCGCGGCCGACGAGAGCCTGCAATCGACCATCCGGCAGTATTCAAAATCCCACCGCGTGCGTTCCGGTGCGATCGTCTCGATGGAGCCAGATGGCGCGGTGCGCGCACTGATCGGTGGCGTCGACTACGGCGAGAGCCAGTTCAACCGCGCGACCAATGCGCGGCGGCAGGCGGGTTCATCGTTCAAGCTCTATGTGTATGCGGCCGGCCTTGAACACGGCTTCAATCCGCGCTCATCGTTTTCGGACAGCTCGCCCGCACCCTGTGGCCCCAAAGGCTGGACGCCAAAGAACTATTCAGGCGGCAGCGGCAGCGGTCGCTCGGTCGCGATGATTGACGCGTTCAAAACGTCGCTCAACACGGTGGCGACGGACCTGTCGCTCTACAAACTTGGTGCCAACAGCCGCGACAAGGTCGTCGAGATGACGCAACGCCTCGGCGTGCAGGGCGTCAAGAAGACGTGCTCGATGGCTCTTGGTGATGCGGGCGTGTCGCCACTCGAACACACCGGGGCTTATGCCGTATTCGCCAACAACGGCAAGCTCGCCAAGCCCTACGGCATTCTGGAACTGGTTTCGAGCAAGGGCGACGTCGTCTACTCGCGTGAACGCGAGGACGGGGTCGCACCACAAGTGCTCAAGCCCAAAATTGTCGCCGACATGAACCAGATGATGGCGGCGGTCGTCACGGAAGGCACCGGCAAGAAAGCCGCATTGGAAATCACACAAGCCGTCGGCAAGACAGGCACCAGTTCGAGCTATCGCGACGCATGGTTCATGGGGCTCACCGGCCAATATGTGACCGGCGTCTGGCTCGGCAACGACGATTTTCGCCCGATGACCATCTCGGCGTCGGCCGGCGAAACCGCCCACGGTGTGACCGGTGGCGGACTGCCGGCACAGACCTGGCAAGCCTACAATACAGTTGCGCATACGAGCGCGAACGTGCCGACCTTGCCTGGGCTCAGCCCGCATCCAAAGCTGATCCAGGAACAGCAACGGCTCGCCGAACTCAAGCGGACTGAACCCGCACTGGCTGCCGCGCAATCGCAAGGTACGCGCAAAGGCAGCATTATGCCGGATGCGACGCGCGACAGCCTGAAGCGGTTGGCTGAAACCCTCCGCAAGGTCGCCGGCCTCGCGCCGCCCACGTCTCCCGCGCCCGGCGCAACACCTGGGTTAACGCCGGGTGCCCCTTCGACGCCAGGGCCCGGACAGCCCGCCAACACGCCAGGGCCACGCGCATCGTTGTCAGTGACGCCGGGCGGCTCCAGTCTCCCGCCGGCAGAGGTCAGGCGACCCTAACCGCACGCCGCCCCCACCCCCATCATCGTCAAGGATAACCGTCTCCCCCCATGATGCTGCGCGCGATTGCTGCCATCTTCAATTTTGTCATGCGCGGAGCCGTTTTCCTCGGCATCGCAGTGCTGGGCGGATTTGGATCGGCTTGGATTATGATCCACTCCGGCTCCCAACTCACCGCTGCCACTGCCGGGCCGTGGGTCACTTGGACGGCCGCCGGACGCATGGACGCCGATCCCTACACCCGGGCCCACACCGTGCGCCTCGGCTTGCTGCCGCTGACCTCTACTCTCGCCGTCACCTACCAGGCCCAGACCGATGGTGGCGGTCAGCGCATTCACTCATCCTGCGTCTATACCATCGATGTCACCGGGCTCGATGCGGAATGGTGGAGCCTCGCCGTGTTTGACGAGCGCGGCGGTCTGATCCGCAACAGCGCCGACCGCTACGCCTACAACGCCAGCACTGTGCTCCGCGATGCAGACGGCGGCACCCGTATCATTGTCGGCCGTGAAGCACGGTCTGGCAACTGGTTGCCCACGGCGGGTGCCGGCCGTCTGATCCTGTCGTTGACCGTTCAAGACCCGCGCTGGACCACTGCGGCGTCCGCAGAACCCACACGCGGCCGAACTCTACCAGACATCAAAACCGTGTCGTGCCGTTGACAGTTCTTCAGCCCCCAGAGGCCCCCAGAAGCCCCCTAGACCTCCGTAACGAGACCCAAGTCCATCTATGAACGAACCCCTGTCCGATCCGACACACGCCACCGCGCTCCCCGAGGCGATACGGGACAAGTTGCGTCGCGAGGCCGAAAAAACGGCCACGTCAGCATACGGCGCGACAACGCTCGTTGGGCGGCTACAGCGTGCCCGCGACGCAGCGAAGGGCCAACTTTTCAATCGCGCGGCTGCCTTGCAAGTGCGCCCCATCGCGGCCCACATGACCAAGCGCGTGCGAGACGGCATCGCGGCCAAACCCGCTTGGCTCTCATTGCGCAAGGTCAAGGTATCGCCAGAAGTCCGCGGTGAGATTATTGACCGTGGCCGGCGTGCCGGGCTGAGCCTCGGCACGGCTCTCGACAAGATCGTCCGGCAGATGCCGGAGGATCGCACTGCGCGATTGACAGCGAAGCCGGCGGACCCCGATGCGGATATTGCCACCGTGGCCGTCCAGCGCGCCGTCAAGCAGCCATCGATCTTTGCGCCGGGACATATTCTCACGGCCATTCTAACGGGCGGCATCGTTCACATCGCGACGACGTTCTCGATTACCGCGCTCGGCACCGGCAGTGCGTATCGCACATTGCGACCGGTGCTTCCCGCCAACGAGCTTGTTGTGCTGCCAGCACAAGCTCCCGGTGCGCAACTGCTGCCCTATCTCGCGCCCGACATGCTTTATGCGCTCTGCCGGTTTGATCTCTCGCGCGGGCCCATCGAGATCGCGGCGCGCCTGCCGGAGGCCGGGTGGTCGCTGGCTCTCTACACGCGTCAAGGTGATAACTTCTATGCAACGCCGGGCCAAAACCTAAAACCGACCGTGGCTGCGTTTGTGCTCGTCCCAGCGTCTGACCGGTTGCTGAACCTGCAGCCGGGCGTGCGCAAGACAGACGTTGATGTCAATCAAGTGACCAGCCCGGACGCCGAAGGCTTGGTCGTGATCCGTGCGCCGCTGAAGGGCGTCGCATTTGAAGCGGCCGTACAGCAGGAACTCAAGCGTGCCAAATGCACGCCGATGCGCCGCTGATAGAAGACAAATCGGTGCCGCGGCATCCCGGACATGGCCCACACGCGCCATCCAGGATGGCACGCGCTACGCACAACTGAAGGAGGCTCGTCCGGAATACCGCGGTGCGATCCCGACATCTCGCTAAGAGCGCAGCAGGGGGTGTCGGCAACGCCAAACGGGACCGGCCCAAGCTGCAAACTCTCGACGACTGTAACGCGATGCAGAGTGTGACGCACTGGGGGTGCGCCGACCCGATCCGCATAACAGGCTCCGCCTTAAGCGCAAGTAAAGATCAGCGCCCAAACCTGCAAAACTAGCTCGAACCAACCTTGTCGCGCATGCCGGCCGCACCGCGTGCCAGTCCGGCGATGCCGGTCCGTGACACCTCGACAAGTCCCAGCTGCATCATGATCGAAATGAACTGCTCGATCTTGGATGTGCGACCCGTCATCTCAAAGACAAAATGTTGGGTCGAAGCGTCGATCACGTTGGCACGGAAGATCTCGGCCAGCCGCAGCGCCTCGATGCGTTTTTCGCCGGTGCCCGCGACTTTCACCAGCGCCAACTCCCGTTCCAGCGGATCGCCGCCCTCGGTCAAATCATGCACGCTGTGGACCGGCACCATGCGTTCGAGCTGGTTTTTGATCTGCGCCAGCACCATCGGCGTCCCCTTCGTCACCACCGTGATGCGCGACAGATGCTTCTCGTGCTCGGTCTCGGAAACCGTCAAGCTGTCGATGTTGTAGCCGCGCCCGGAAAACAGCCCGATAATCCGCGCCAGTACACCAGGCTCGTTATCGACGAGAACAGAAATGGTGTGGCTCTCAAGCGCCTGCTTTTTCTCTTCGAGAAAATAAGCGGAACCCGTTGCTTTTTGTGACATGAGACGGTCTCAAACTTTCTGGACTGCACTGAAGGTTTCTTCAACGCTTGGCGCGCAGGTCTTCAGTGACTGTTTCAGTTTCATTCTGGGCGAGGACCCAGGGCTCCGCCGCTGCCTCGTTGACCCATGCTTGGTAGGCTGGGTGCGCGCGCACAGCGTCCATGTAGGCTTGGCTGATCGGATCCACGGCGATGCTGTAGGTATGGAACCGCGACACGACCGGCGCATACATGCCATCTGCCGCAGAAAATGCGCCGTAGAGGAACGGTCCGGATGTGCTGGCACCGAACGTCGCCCTTGCCTCATTCCAGATCGCGGCAATGCGCGATACGTTGACCTGTACGTCGGCGGGCAGCAGCTTGGCCTTGAACCGCTGCGTGATCGTCATCGGGCAATGGTTGCGCAACGCTTGGAACCCTGCATGCATCTCTGACGAAATCGAGCGGGCATGCGCGCGCGCATGCGCATCTCTCGGCCAGACACCTTGATCTGGAAACTTTTCCGCCAGGTATTCCATAATCGCGAGGCTCTCCCACACGGTCACATCGCCATCGACCAGGCACGGCACCTTGCCCGATGGCGATACCTTCCCGATGCGCTCGGGTGTGTCGTCGGCACGCAGTTGCACCAGCGTCTCCTGAAACGAAACGCCCATCGCCTTTATGACAATCCACGGCCGCAGCGACCAGGAGGAGTAGACTTTGTTGCCGATGAAAAGCTGCATGGGGGCGCTCGCTAAGACTTCACACGCTTGAATTTTCAGTCGCATTTGATATCATTTTCAGCGAGGTGATATCAATGGCCCAGATCCTTGTTCGCGACATTCCCGATGACGTCAAAGAAAAGCTCCGGCGTAATGCCGAAACCCACGGGCGCAGCCTGGAGGCGGAGGTGCGTGATGTCCTGACACGTGAGCCCGAGCACAAGCCGGAACTGAGGAAGATGACCAGCGCAGAATTGGTCGAAAAGCTGGTCGCTGTCTCGAAGGCAAATCCCATTCCGGATGACGTTTGGGCCGAGTTCGAGGCGAACCTCAAACAAGTTCGCACGCGGGCGCGGGCGCGTCCTGTCCGGCTCGACAAATGATCTTGTTGGATACGAATGTGGTCTCCGCCATGATGCGGATCGACAAGGAGCCCGCCGTTCAACGATGGTTGGCCGCACAAGACACGAACCAGTTGCACGTCCCGATTTTGGTCATCTTTGAAATCCAGTTTGGTATTGAGCGCGCACCCTTTGGTCGGAAGCGGAGCCACATTGAAGCCCAGCGCGTCCGCGTTTTCGATACTTTCATTGCCGACCGCGTGGTTCCGTTTGACCTCGTCGCAGCCGGGGAGGCCGCCGCAGTCTACGCGATGCCCGCCAATCGTCATCGCGACGAAAAAGTCATCGACTTCCAAATCGCCGGCGTCGCGCGTGCGCACCGAGCCCCACTGGCAACCCGCAACGTCAAGGACTTCAAAGGACTGGGGGTGACGATCATCAATCCGTGGATGCCAAGATAGTCCCATCATGTGTTCAGCGTCGCATTTTTTCGTTTTGCCATTAAGCTCAGCAAGAAATCCGATCTGTGAGGGGCTAACCGATATAAATCAGCACCGCTACTTTTAGTCCATTTCTGCTTCCGAAATAGTCTGCAGTCGATCAGAGCAGCGGCGTGGCTTTCGCCGATACCGTCCTGCCAGTCCGGTCCACCGATGCTGGCGGGATCAATAAGAGGGTCGGCTTCTGGATTGCGTTGGTTTGCCTCGATAAATCTCTGCAACGCCAATCCGTCACCGACAGGCATCGATGCGCAGCACTTTTGCAATTGCTTGTAGCTGAAATTGTGCAGCATTGATTGCGTGCTCCCTACACCAGCATCTTCCCCTCTTTCCCGATCGCCTTGGCGATTTCGTCGGCGGAGATGTCTTCGCCAAACAGCATGTCGTTATGCGCTTTGCCCGACGGGATCATAGGAAAGCAGTTAGCGAGCTGGGCGACGCGGCAGTCAAACAGCACCGGGCGATCTTTCACCGCCAGCATTTCCTTGATGGCACCGTCCAGGTCGCCGGGCTTTTCGCAGCGAATGCCGACGCCGCCGTAGGCGTCTGCGAGCTTGACGAAATCGGGCAGGCTTTCGGTGTAGCTCGAGCTCATGCGGTTGCCGTGCAGCAGTTGCTGCCACTGGCGCACCATGCCCATGTACTGGTTGTTGAGGATCATCACTTTGACCGGCAGCTTGTACTGCACGGCCGTCGACATCTCCTGCATGTTCATGAGGATCGACGCATCGCCAGCGATGTCGATCACCGTTGCTTTGGGATGCGCCATCTGCACGCCGATGGCCGCCGGCAGGCCATAACCCATGGTGCCGAGACCGCCGGAGGTCATCCAACGATTGGGTTCGTCGAAGTGGAAGAACTGGGCTGCCCACATCTGGTGCTGGCCGACTTCCGTCGTGATGTAGGTGTCGCGGTCGCGCGTCAGCGCATAAAGCCGCTCGATGGCGTGCTGCGGCATGATGTAGTCGGTCGCCGGCTTGTAACGCAGGCACTTCAGCGCGCGCCACTTTTCGATCTGCGCCCACCAGTTCTTCATGGCGGTCTTATCGTTGGAATAGCCTTCGCGGCGCCAGACGGCGATCATCTCTTCGAGCACCAGCGTGACATCACCGACGATAGGGATATCAACGCGCACGTTCTTGTTGATCGACGAGGGATCAATATCGACATGGATCTTGCGGCTGTCCGGGCTGAACGCATCGATGCGGCCGGTGATGCGATCATCGAAGCGCGCGCCGATGTTGATCATCACGTCGCAACCATGCATGGCCATGTTCGCTTCGGCTGTGCCGTGCATGCCGAGCATGCCAAGCCACGCTTTGCCAGAGGCTGGATAGGCACCGAGCCCCATCAACGTGGAGGTCACCGGAAAGTCGGTCAGCTTCTGCAGCTCGCGCAGCAGTTTTGAGGCCTTCGGTCCGGAGTTGATGACGCCGCCACCGGTATAGAGGATCGGGCGTTTGGCGCTGGCCATCAGCTTGACGGCAGCAGCAATGGCGCTCGGCTCGCCCACCGTGCGCGGACGATAGGTCTTATGCTTGATGTCGCGCGGACCAACGTAGCTTCCAAGCGCGAACTGGACGTCCTTGGGGATATCAACGACCACCGGGCCGGGCCGGCCGGTCTGCGCGACATAGAACGCTTCGTGCAGCACGCGCGCCAGATCATCGACGTTGCGGACCAGCCAGTTATGCTTGGTGCACGGCCGCGTGATGCCAACGGTGTCGCACTCCTGGAAGGCATCGTTGCCGATGAGATGGGTCGGCACCTGCCCGGTGAGGCAGACGACCGGGATCGAATCCATCAGCGCATCCGCCAAGCCGGTGACCGCGTTCGTCGCGCCAGGGCCGGAGGTGACAAGCACCACGCCGACCTTGCCAGTGGAGCGCGCGTAGCCCTCGGCCGCGTGGACTGCGCCGCCCTCTTGGCGCACCAAGACATGCTGAACCTTATCCTGCTGAAAGATCTCGTCGTAGATGGGCAGGACAGCGCCGCCCGGATAGCCGAAGATGTGCTCGACACCCTGGTCGGCCAACGCCTTCAAGACAATTTCAGCGCCGGTCATGGTGCGAGCCATGGGGAACTCCTCGGATGATCTGGGTGTGATTACGGGCAATCAGACTGGGTCCTGCGGCGCGGTCAAGCGACCGGCCTCCCGCACTGCACCTAACCCGTTGCGCGGTGATTTTCAATTAAATGAATGATTGAACGACTATTTCTATCGATTTCATCTATTTGAACAACGTTCCACGATATCATATTTCGTTTTAGCCAAGTGGACTGCCGTTTGACATAGCGCCACGTCTCGAGCTTGCTGCGGTCAATGGCATCCGCAAGGCTCGTTTCACTTCGCAGATGCGCCATCAGCGGGGCAACGCCCAACGCCCCCAGCGCCGGCAAGGCCGGGTCCAGTTGCTGCGCTGCGAGCAACCGGACTTCGTCCAGCGCGCCGTTGGCAATCATCGCGTCAAATCGCGCCGCACAACGGGCACTCAGCGTGGCCTTGTCTGGCCGGACCACGAGATTGATCGTTGCGCCGTCAATCACTGGCACGCCTGGTTGACGCTGCCAGTGCGCCAGCGACGAGCCGGTCGACTGCAGCACCTCGAGCGCCCGCGTCAGCCGCTGTGTGTCTGACGGCCTCAGCCGCGCCGCCATCTCCGGATCGCGCGACAACAGGATCGCGTGCAACCCTGCCGCACCCAGCCGTTGCGCCTCCGCCCGCCAATGCAGCCGCACAGCCTCTGCAATGGCTGGCACTGGCGACAACCCCTCCAACAGCGCCTTGAAGTAGAGTCCTGTGCCGCCAACGATGATGGGCCGCCAACCCTTCATGCGCGCCGATGTGAGCGCCTGCTCTGCGTCGATGACGTATCGCCCCACCGAATAAGCTTCGGTCACCGGCACGTGCCCATAGAGGTCGTGCGGTGCGCGCGCCTCGTCGTCGGCCGATGGTCGCGCCGTCAAGATGGAGAGCTCGCGATAGACTTGCAGCGCGTCGGCGTTGATCACCACACCACCTACCGCCTCGGCAATCGCCAACGCCAACGCCGACTTCCCCGACGCAGTGGGGCCGGCAATCAGAACGGGTCTAAGGTCGGGCGATGACATCAGCTCTCATTAGCCCGCCTGATCGCTGCCGACGAGACGCAGATTGCACATACGGCCGTAGGTCTGCACTATAGCAACCTCTAAGCCCGCGCTTGCCCCCGGAGCCTCCGCATGACAGCCACCAGCCTCCTCGAGTTCCATGTTAGCAAAGCGAATTTCCGCGAGACCACGATACACGCCAAACCGCTGCCCGATGCTGCCAGCCTGCCGCCGGGTCACGTGCTGCTGGCTATCGACCGGTTTGCGTTGACGTCAAACAACATTACCTACGCGGCCTTCGGCGACCGCATGAAGTACTGGGACTTCTATCCTGCGCCAGACGGCTGGGGCATGATTCCGGTCTGGGGGTTTGCCGACGTGGTGGCATCAACCGCCGACGGCATCAAAGCGGGTGAGCGGTTCTACGGCTACTATCCGATGGCCAACCACGTGGTGTTGAACGTCGCGCGCACGACGTCAGCCGGCTTCAACGAGGGCACGGCGCTCCGCCAACCGCTGGCAGCGGTTTATAACCAGTACGTGCGCTGCGCCACCGATCCGAGCTACGACAAGGCCCGCGAGAACGAGCAGGCGCTGCTGAAGCCCCTCTACATGACCTCATGGCTGATCGCCGACATGCTCGCCGACAACGCCTTCTACGGTGCGCAGTCGGTTATTTTCTCGAGCGCGTCGAGCAAGACGGCCTATGGCACAGCTTATGCCTTGTCGGTGCAGCAGCCGCCACCGCGCGCGCGCGTCATTGGCCTCACATCGGCGCGCAACAAGGCCTTCACCGAAGGGCTCGGGTGCTACAACGAAGTGCGCACCTATGACGAAATCAACGACATGCCGACGGCGACCAAAGCGGTCTATGTCGATATGTCAGGCGATGCCTCGGTCCGGTCTCAGTTGCACACACGCTTCGGCGATCAAATGACCTACTCGTGCTCGGTGGGCGGGACACATTGGGAAAATCTCGGCGGCGGCGGCGCGCTGCCGGGCCCGCGTCCGCAGTTGTTCTTTGCGCCGTCCCAGATCAAAAAGCGGGCGACCGAATGGGGACCGGCCGAGTTGCAGCAGCGGATGGGCCGCGCCTGGCAAGGCTTTGTGCCCATGCTCACCAACACACTGCACGTCATCGAAAGCCGCGGTGCGGCGGCCATCTCGCAAACCTATCTAACTGTGCTTGATGGGAAGGCCGGCCCGAAGGACGGGCATATGCTGATGTTCTGACCTCAAGTGTCAGCGCCGCGCTGCTGCACGAGCGCCATCGCGAACCGGCCGTTGCCGACGGACCAGTCCGAGTAGTCGTTCTCGTGCGTGAAGATAAAGACGTCGCGCGGCGACACACTGGCGCGCGCCTCAAGATTAGCCGCGATCGTGGCATACAATGCCGTCTTCATCGCGTCGCTGCGTCCCCGTCGCATTGTAATCTCCACGACAACGAGACTGTCAGATCGTGCAATTCCGTTGAACATTCGATCATAGAAAAAATCATCGGGATCGTATTCGCTGACAAGATTGAACAGCTCCTCCACCGGCATCCCGATGGCCGTCACGAGTGCATCGTGGATGCTCATGACGATTTCCCTTTTTCGAGCAGCATCGGTTCCACGACGAATGGCAGTTCTGACGAAGGGCATGGAGCCTCCAATGCGCGATCCACGTGATTGTGATCGGATCGCTTGTAGACCGAGGTATCTACCCAATTAAATTGACAATTTTGCCGCTTCAATGTGAGGTAATCTCACATGGCACAGCGCAAAAACATCCCACTCGGCACACTCCGCGCTTTCGAAGCCGCCGCGCGCCTCGGCCGCATGACACTTGCCGCCGAGGAACTCTCGGTGACGCATGGTGCCATCAGCCGTCAGGTGCGCCAGTTGCAGATCCACCTGGGTGTGGACCTCTTCGAAGGCCCTCGCAGCCGGCCGGTTCTAACGCCTGAGGGAGCCCAACTACTCAATGCGCTGCGCCCGGCATTCGACCAGATCGATACCGCTGTGCGCACGGTTGGGATTGTCGACACCGGCGTGCTCGACGTGGCCTGCTACAGCACGTTTGCGATACGCTGGCTGATCCCGCGACTGCACCGCTTCCAACGTGCGCAACCGGCCATTGATATCCGCCTCAGTACCGATGAGCGGCCACCCCATCAGTCCCGCCGCCGCTTCGACATCGAGATCATGCTTAACACCCAAAATGGTCCATCAGAACCATGTACCGCGACCTTGTTTCCCGAGCGGTTGGGCGTTGTTGTTGCGCCCGGACTCAACCCCGGCAAAGCGGCGCTCACAGTGAAAGGCTTGACCGCACTGCCCGCGCTGACGACACGAACGCGCGCTACGGCGTGGCGTGAATGGCTGGTCTTGATGGATGCTGATCCAGCGGCGATGGGTGCCCGCAAGCCCATCCAGTTTGAACACTACACTTTCACCATCGAGGCTGCCGCGAGCGGGCTGGGTGCGTGTGTCACGCCGTTTCATCTCGTCGCCGACGACGTTGCGAGCGGACGGCTGATTGCACCGTTCGGTTTCATCGAGAGTGGACAGTTTTATGTGGTGCGCCAACTCCAACGCCGCAACAGGAGCGCTGGCGTATTCACCGCTTGGCTGCAGAAGGAAGCTGCCTATCTCCAATCGCCAGCGACCCGCCGCACGACGCGGCGATAAGCCCGTCCGCACTCGAAATGGCGTAGACCGGGACGCTATGATGGGCTAGGCGCTGCGCATAACTTGGCAATCGCGGGCCACGACCTCCCAGGTACCAACATCCCATGACCGCACTCGTCCTCAGTCTGATCGCGCAACCGGGCGCACCCGTCCTCGACCCTGCGGTCGTCGCAAAGATCGAGACTTTAATTCCGGCGGCCGCACGCGGTACAGCGCGATGGCTGGCACCGGATGAGGCGTGGGAGATCCCCGTCACGTGCGGCGTGGATTTCGCGCCGGACGATCTGGCTGTGCTTGTTGCTGACGGCATCGGTGCAGATTTACTTAGCGCGGCACCCGTCGACATCAACGTCGTGCCCGGAACGCGGCGGCGCAAAAGGCTGCTGATCGCGGATATGGATAGCACCATCATCCAGCAGGAATGCATCGACGAGATGGCCGATGTGCTTGGCCTCAAGCCGCAGATCGCCGCCATTACCGAACGCGCGATGCGTGACGAGTTGCCGTTCGAGGCGGCGCTGCGGGAGCGGCTCGGGCTAATCGCGGGACTGAATGAAAGCCAACTTGCGGCGGTGTACAACACCCGCATCACGGAGATGCCGGGTGGGCGGACACTGCTTGCAACGATGCGCGCGTCCGGCGCGTTCACCGCGCTGGTATCGGGCGGCTTTACGTTCTTCACGTCGCGGGTGGCGGCGGCGGTCGGCTTCGATACCCATCGCGCCAATACGCTTGAGATCATTGATGGCGTGATGACGGGCCGCGTGCTCGGCCCGATCCTCGGCAAAGAAGCAAAACTGGCGAACCTGCAAGCGTTCGCCGCAGATCGGCAGCTGGAACTCACCGACACACTCGCCGTTGGCGACGGTGCCAACGATCTTGCCATGATCGGCGCGAGCGGGCTTGGCGTGGCGTTCCACGCCAAGCCAGTCGTCGCCGCCGAAGCGCATGCCAGTATCGTGCACGGTGACCTGACAGCGTTGCTGTATCTGCAGGGCTATGAGCGGCGCGAGTTCGCCGTCTAAACCGATGTTGTTGCACCGGGCTTACCGGCCATCATGCGCAGTGGCGTATAGATCAACACCACGTCGCCCTTCTGATTGCGGACGGTGTTGCGCGAGCGAACCAGACCGCGGCCCTTCGACGTGGCGCGCGCCTCAGTAATCTCGATTTCAACGGTCACCGTGTCGCCGGCCACGACTGGCCCTTTAACGTCCACGTCGGCGTGCAGAAACGCCAGGCCGGTGCCATGCCCCGTACCGGCCAGTGCGAGGCCCTCGGCGACCGCGTAAACGAGGGCGGCGGGTGCCGCGAAACCTGTCATTGCAGAATGCTTCTTGCGATATTCGTCGTCCGTGAACAGCGGCTCCACGTAGCCCACAACATTGCAAAACGCCGTGATGTCATGGGCGTGAATGGTCCGCCCGTAAGTCTTGAAGCGGTCTCCGACCTTGAGTTCCTGCCAGTAAAAGCCATGACCGAGTAACTGCATCAGATACGCCCCTGTTTGACATCCATCGGTCGCGTGACGCTCACGTGCCGGACTCTTGATCGGTTTTCGGCGACACTGGGACCAGCTCAGTCACGTCAGCCTCGCTATGGGCATCGCGCGCGCGCGCCTGCGCCTTGCGGCGCTTCAGGTTTGCACGGAGCGCTTCGGCGCGGCGCTGCTCCTTGACGCGCATCTCTGTCGGATCGGCCATCGTCGCTCATTTCAGTATGTCGTTCACGCCTCAGATCATTTCGTACGCGGTGCTTTGGGGACCGGCACCTTGGCGCGGGCGCGTTTTGCCGCGAGCTTCATGTCAGCCTGAACCGCTTCGGCGGGCAACGCAAACACTTCGCCCTCGCTCAGTTCCGTATCAAGCCACAAAAAAGGCAGGTGTGGATAGGCCTTCTCAAGCGTCGCACGGCCTTGGCCAACCTCAACAACCAGGGTGCCACCAGGCGCGAGAAAGGCCCCGGCACCCGTCAGAATGCGTCGCACCAAATCCATCCCATCGACACCGCCAAGGTGCGCCAATGTCGGCTCGGCCTTGTGCTCGTCTGGAAAGCGCGCAACGGCCGCCGCAGTCACGTAAGGTGGGTTGGAGATGATCAGATCGAACGTGCTCGCCCCCAGTTGGGAAAAGAGGTCGCGTTCGAGCAGGTTGATGCGGCTCGCAAGGTTGTGCTGCGCCACATTCAGCGTCGCAACGGCGAGTGCGTCAGTCGACACGTCGATCGCTGTAACGGCGGCATCGGGAAATACGTGCGCGGCAACAATCGCCAGACAGCCCGACCCGGTGCAGAGATCGAGAATGCGCGACGGCGGCTGCTCCATTGAGAACGGGAGGGCATCGTCGGCTTCTGCGGCAAGCAGCAGCTCGCCGAGAAATGACCGAGGCACGATCACCCGCTCGTCAACAAAGAAGCGATGCCGCCCCAGATAGGCCGAGCGCGTCAGATACGCAGACGGCTTGCGCGTAACGACGCGGTTCTCGATGACCGCTGCGAGGTGCAGGCGCTCCGCCCGGGTCAGCCGCGCCTCAAGCCACGGCTCCAAACTGTCAATCGGCAGATGCAGACTTTCCAAGATCAGAAACGCCGCATCGTCGAGCGCTGAGGTGGTGCCGTGTCCATAGGCCAAGCCAGCCTCGCGAAACCGCGAAACGGCGAAGCGCAGGAAATCCCGCACTGTTAATAACTCAGGCACAAGAGCTGTATCGGACACGGTTTGCCCTGTTCTAATGAAACCCGCTGATGTCAGATGATCCGTCAGCCTCGGACACGCTCTGGCGTGGCTGCCGGTCTGGTGGCCGCCCCCGGCGACGCGAGAGCCTTTTACGCTACGTCAACCATAGCGAACAACTCTCCTCAGAAAAGCGAACCACGGGGGCGGGGCGTTAACTTTTAGCAAACGCCGAACTGGTCTGATTTGTAGAAGTATCATGCCGTGCAGGCCGATAATCTGACCACTCATGACTGGTAGTGGAATGGGGCAATGGCGATTTTGGGGTGACAGTGTTGAGGGTGCATCAAAAGTCTACCGGGGCCGACCCGTCATCCACGGTGCGCGCGGCATTGGCCGCAGTCGCACTGGTGTGCGGCACCGGCACGTTCGTAGAGCCAGCGAGTGCTAAATTGCCGGGCGTTGTTCATTGCTACAATGACATCTGCCATCGCGTCCGCACGGTCGAGGAAACGCACGCCAGGCGCGGCCATGTTGAGCCGGTGGTTGCATCATTCTACGATTCCCCTGAAAATGATCGCTTCAACCCACGGCTTGAGACCTCGTCTGGTGCCATGTTTGACGCTGATACCGCCGACAACGCGGCCAGCCCAATCCATCCGGATGGGACGGTTTTGCTGATCTGGTCGCCGATTTCGCGCGGCGCGGCGGTTGTGCGGGTGAACAATGCCGGCCCCTATTATCCCGGCCGAACGCTCGATGTCTCGCGTGGGGTTGCCGAAAAGCTCGGCTTTGCCAAAGGCGGCGTCATGCAGCTTTTGTCCGCCGTGATCGCCGCGCCCAGCGCGCCGGACGCCCACTATCGGCGTGGCCGCGTTTATCCACGGGTCAGCGGATATCTCGGGACCTTCGACAATCTGGCGCTTGCAAGCTTGCAAGACCCCGTCGCGCGCGAAGCCATTTTCCAGGGCAATCAGCCAGTGCCCGCCTTAGCGTTGAACATTTCGCAGCAGCTGGCGCTGTTGACGACCGAGCAACACATGAAGTCGCATGCTCTGGCCGCAGCCTTGGCCAGCGTGCCCAACGACGTCGTCGAACCGCCGGAACTGCACAGCAGCATGATCGAGGCGGACAGTGAGACGGTCGCGCCTGAGGCGGCAGCGGTGGCGGCAGCAGAACCCACGTTCGTCGTTCCGAGCGTTGTCCGTGTCATCACTCTGTCCGCGGCGCAAGCAGCTCTGGTGAGCATTCCAGGTCTGACGACAGAGCAGCCCGCAACCGATGTGATCCGCGCGAAAGTCCAAAAGGCAAAGGCTGAGCCGGAGAAAGACGAACCCGCACCACGGGCGCGGGCCGTTCCCCGCCCCGTACGCGTTGCAGAAGAGACGGGCGTCACCCATTCACGCGTGTCGGGCCGCGCCTGGTTCGATGGTGATACCCCCGACCATCGCTGAATGGAGCCCTACCAGAAGGCGCCGAATTCATCAGTGCGCAGCCTGTCAGCGCGGTGCACGAGCGCAGACAGCGCGAGCCCAAGACCAAACATCAGCGTCAAAAGCGATGTCCCGCCATAAGAAACCAGCGGCAGCGGCACGCCGACCACGGGAGCCAAGCCGATCACCATGGCCATGTTCACGCTGACGTGCAGCCCGAACACAACAGCCATGCCGCCGGCCAGTAATTGCCCGAACGTCGTTCGCGCGCGCCAGGCCATGATCACCAGGCACCCAATCAACGACGCATAAAGCGCCATCAACGCCAGCGCGCCGATAAAGCCGGTTTCCTCGGCGAACATCGTAAAAATAAAGTCGGTATGCTTTTCGGGCAAAAAGTTGAGTTGGCTTTGCGTCCCCCCCAGAAAGCCACGACCTTGAAAGCCACCGGATCCCAGTGCGATCTTGGATTGGGCGATGTGATACCCCGCACCGAGCGGATCGCGATCCGGCTCCAGAAACGTCAGCAAACGCCGCTGCTGATAGTCCTGCAGGTGTGGCCACACCACCTGACCAAGCCCCATCGCACCCACCGCGCCTAACCCGAAGTACAGCGGCCGCACGCCAGCCAGGAACATCACGCCGAGGCCGGTCAGCAAGATCAGGATCGCCGTCCCGAGATCGGGCTGCTTGAGCACCAGCCCGACCGGCACCGCGATGGCCACCAGCGGCAGCGCAACCCAACCCGGATGCGATAGTCGATCAGCTCTGAGACGCGCGTAGTAGCGCGCAAGCGCGAGCAACAATGCGACCTTCATCAACTCGGCCGGCTGCAGGGACATCTCGCCGGCACCAAGCCAGCGGCGGGCACCCAGCTGCGCAATGCCAACAAACGGCACCGCCACCAGGAGCCCCAGAACAAAGAGATACAACGGGTAGGCCAACCGCAGCCAGACGCGCAACGGCACCAGTCCCACAGCCAGCATCAGCCCAAGCCCGGCAAATGCCCGCAGCGCGTGCCGCCCTGCCCAAGGCTCGAAGCGGCCACCGGCCATCGAATACAAGGCGCCAACGCCAATGGTCGCAATCAACGCCGCCAATAACGGCACGAGCCAGTCAACTGAACTCAGTTTGCCGGCCAGCGTGCGTGGTGCCTCGGCGCGGGACATAAGAGTGCGCATGGTCACCCATCTCCGCGAGGCCGCGACGCCCCCGACGAGACCGTTGCCGCTGGCTTCGCCAACGGATCGCGTGCCATCACCAGGTCCAGAATCGCGCGCGTTGCCGGTGCCGCAACAGCACCGCCACCCCCGCCATGCTCAACGACAGTCGCGATGGCATAGCGTGGTGCCGACACCGGCGCATAGGCGACGAACAACGCGTGATCGCGCTTATCCCACGGCAGATCCGACTGGGCGGTGTCTCGCGACTGCGCGCTCACTTGGGACGTCCCGGTTTTGCCGGCCAGAAGGTAGTCGCCATCCTCGCCTTGGGCGCGCCCGCCGGTGCCGCCATCTTCGTTGACGACGGCGATCATACCGCGGCGGACCGCCTGCACATGCGCCGGGTTCATCTGCAAAGGCGCGGCCGTCTCCCGCCGTCCTTGCACATCGGGTTCAGATGCCACGACAGTCGGTGATATGCTGCGACCTGATGCAAGGCGGGCAGTCATGACGGCGAGTTGCAGCGGCGTTGCAAGCACGTACCCCTGGCCAATACCGGCAAGGATCGTTTCGCCCCCGAGCCAGCCACGACCGAAGCGTCCGCGCTTCCAGTCGTGATCGGGGATCAACCCTGCCTTGGCACCGGCAATGCCAGGATCGTGCAGCACGCCCAGCCCGAGCTTGCGCGCAGTGGCCGCAATGGCTTCGATGCCGGTGCGTCGCGCGACTTCGTAGAAGTAACAGTCGCAGCTCTCCCGCAGCGCTTTGTGCAGATCGCAACTTTCGTGGCCGGAGCGCCGCCAGCAGCGATACGTCTGGCCGTAGTATTGAAAGCGGCCTTCACACGGCAAGCGCTCGCGGGTGTCGATTTTACCGGCTTCGAGGCCGGCCAGCGCCGTCACCATCTTGAACGTCGATCCGGGTGGATAGACGCCGCGTAACGACCGGCTGTTCAGGGGATCACCAGGGGCCGTTTGCAAACGCGCCCACTCCTGGCTTTCACCAGCGCGCGCGACCACGTTGCTATCAAACCCCGGCGAGGACGCCATCGCGATAATTTCGCCCGTCGCGACGCCGATCACCACCGACGAGGCACGGCGATGCTTTGCCAGCTGCTCCATCACTTCGCTTTGCAGCGTGGTGTCGATCGTCAGCCGCACATCGCGGCCCGGCTTTGGTTCGACGGTATCGATAATGCGGATGACGCGCCCACGCGCATCAACTTCCGACGTCACGCTGCCGCTGGTGCCGCGCAACTGATCTTCGAGCCCGCGCTCAACCCCAGCGCGCCCCACCCGCATGCCCGGCAGGCGGAGCACCGGATTGTCGTTCATGGCGCGCTTCTCAATCGCGCCGACATACCCGATAATTTGTCCCATATGCGTGCCGGCGATGTACTGCCGCTGGCCTGCCGCTTCTGTTCTGACGCCAGCGAGCAGCGGCGCGTGCAGATTGATTTCGGCGACCCGCTCCCAGCTCAGATCCGCGACCAAAACGATGGCCAAGTTCGGTGGCTGCCGGCGTGCGCGCGTGACAATCCGCTCAACCTCATCAAACGACAGCGGCACGATCTGTGAGAACCGGCTGAGCACGGCACGCAGGTCACGGGCCAATGCTGGAACCACGACGGCGCGGTAGCCTTCGGTGTTCGACGCCAGTACGGCACCCCCACGATCCAGGATCCGTCCGCGCACCGGTGCAAGGATCTCAGTGCTGATGCGGTTCTCGTCCGCCAGCAACGCATAGCGGTTACCGTCGACGACTTGCAATTGATAGAGCCGTGCCGCCAGCGCGCCGAAAATGCCGATCTGGCCAAGCCCCAACAAAGCGGCGCGCCGCGTGAAGCGGGACCGGCCTGTGCTCGGATCATCATCAAACGACTGCATCGCATCAATCCCCACGCAGGAAGAGCGAGCGTCCATCAGCGGCGGGCCACAGTGGATCGAGCAGCGACAAGAGGCCGGCCAGCAGCGGATAGGCAAGACAGGCCGCGAGCAAGGCCTGCGCATAAAGCAGCGCTGGCATCGGCCGCCATGCGAACCCCGCCTCCAGGGCACCAACCAACGCGGTCGACGCCGCAAGCGTCGCAACAAGACACACCGCGCTGCTGGTCCAACCGATCCGCGGCTGCACCCGCCGCACGACACGTCCGGCCAGCGCCGCCATAAGCCCCGCACAGGCCCAGATCCCAAGCGGGCCGTGCGTGAGAACGTCCAGCATGATCCCCAGCACGAACACCAGCACGGCTGGCATCAGTTGCGGCCGGCGCACGCTCCAAAAATAAATGCCGCAGACTGGGAGCAAGGCCACGGCCATCTCAGCCCACGCCGGGCCACCCCACGGAATAATGGCGGCAATAATCAACAGGATCGTTACGGCGGCGGGCAGCGGCGCAAGCAGGGCAGCCATCATCGTGCGAGTCCTCCCTCAGCGCTCGTCGGCCAACTGGGCCCGAGCCGGCGCCCCGCACCAGCACGTGCTTCGATGGCGCGTTCTTCATCCGACAACAACGCCGACAGACTTTCCGAAAACAGCACACTCACATAGTCGAGGCGGTCGAGCCGTGCAGCGGGCTCGACCCGCAGCGTATCGCCGGTTTCGACAACGGTGCCGATGCGCAGTCCGCGCGGGAACAGCCCGCCGACACCGGATGTGAAGACGTCGTCTCCGGGCTGCACGCGGCTGTCGGGTGGTAAGTAGGCAATGCGCGGCAACGGGCTGTTGTCGCCCTGCATCACGGCACGCGCCGCACCCGCACCGATCACCACAGGAATACGGCTGTTGTAGTCAGTGACGAGCAGCAGCCGCGCGCTGTTACTGCCTGCCGCGATGATGCGGCCAGCAAGACCTTGTGCTGTCATCACCGGGTAGCCGGGCTTCAAGCCATGTTCGCGACCGGCATCGACAAGCGCGGCACGCACGAACGGGCCGCCGGTTCCGGTGACGACGCGCGCTGTGACAAACGCCAGCCTGGGCTCTTCCACAACGCGCGCGATCTCTGCCAGCGACGTTGTTTGGCGCTCCAGCGCACGGGCCCGCGCCTCCCAGCCTTTCAAGCGATCATTCTCCTCGCGCAGCTTGTTCCGCTCACCGGCAATCGACTGCCACTCGGCGACCATGCGGCCGGCATTGAGCAGTGGGGCGACGGCAACTGTCACGGCCCGCAACAGGGGCGCGGCGGCATCCTGAATGGCGGTGCGTGCCATGCCTAGCACCGGCGGTTCGAACTTGCTCGCAACGACCAGCCCCAGCGACACGGCCATCAGCAGGCCGAAAACGAGCGTGTCGTGCGTGCGCCGCCGCACACCCGGCAAAGGCGGCCAGGCGTCGCGCCGGTAGGTGTCGTGTTCAAGCAGCTGGGTCATGCCGTTACTCGTACTCGCTCACGGCCACACTTACGGCTTGATCAAGAGGTGCTCGCGCTTGGCGAACTGGTCGAGGACGATGCGCGTGCCTTCGATCACACAATGCATGGGATTTTCCGGCACGATGAACTGCACACCGATGCGCCGCGTCAATTCCTGATCGAGCCGGTCGAGCAACGCGCCGCCGCCGGTCAGATGGATGCCGCGTTCGCAGATATCGGTAGAGACTTCCGGCGGCAGTTCTTCGAGCGCGCGCTGGATGAATTCGGAGAGTTCATCGATGGGCGCTGACAGCGCGTCGGCGATATCGTGCGGGCCGAGGATGGCGCTCTTGGGCCGGCCCTGGCGGAGGTCGCGGCCGCGGATGTGAATTTCGCTGGATTTGTCGCTCGGCTCGAGCATCGCGGTGCCGGCTTCGATTTTGATGCGCTCGGCATTGCTCTCGCCGATGAGCAGTTGATGCTTGCGGCGCACGTGGCGGATGATGGCTTCGTCCATGGCATTGCCGGCGACCCGTAACGAGCGCGCCTGCACCACACCGCCCAGCGAGAGGACGGCGATGTCCGTAGTCCCGCCGCCGATGTCGACGACCATGGAGCCGGTCGGCTCATCGATGGGCAAGCCCGCGCCAAGCGCTGCGGCAACCGGCTCTTCGAGCAGATACACTTTGCGCGCGCCGGCCGACAGCGCCGTTTCATAGACCGCGCGGCGTTCAACGGGGGTCGCACCAGCCGGCACGCACACCAGAATACGCGGACGGCGAAACCCCAGCATGGTCTTGGCGCGCTTGATGAACTGGCGCAGCATTTCTTCGGTCGCAATGAAGTCGGCGATCACGCCGTCGCGCATGGGACGGATGGTCTCGATGCTCTCCGGCGTCCGGCCGAGCATCATCTTAGCCTTCTGACCGACAGCCAGCACCTCGCGTGTGCCATTCCGGGTCTTTATGGCGACGACAGACGGTTCATTCAGGATCACGCCCCGGCCCGCCACGTAGACCAGCGTGTTAGCCGTACCGAGATCGATCGCAATATCGTCAGAAAAGGCCCGGGCGACGCCGCCGATTGCCATGGGATTTACCTGCTCCTGGGGGCCTGCAGGCGTCGGGCCAGCAGTCACGCAACTATCCACGCAACTATCAGTGAGCAAATCCCGTGCCGCGCGCCCGCGCCCGAGTTGCCAATACGCCCCCGCAGTCCTCAAGCATCACGCTGGCCGGATCGTCCCTGCCGAAAAACAGCGTCACACTCTCTGCTGTAAATGTACAGCAGCACCCCACGCACGCCTAGAGTGCTTCCGGGAAAAGTGTGAGCGGTTTTCCCGAAAGAAGCACGACCAAACACAGAGCTAGGGTCGTTTCTCGATTCCACCAAAAGCGGAACGACCCTAGCCGGCAACGGCGGGTCGCAGCGGTCATCTGGCGCATTTTCGGAACGGGGGTGGCGCACGGGACGCACGCACGGACGATTTGGTGTGTGCCACCGGAATGTCGCGCCGGCCACCTCGTAGACAGCCCTCCAGAGCCACAGAGACGCGCGCTGAGTGGCCTTGCGATGTCGGTGGCTAGGGGTGTAGCCAAGTGAGCCAAAACCGCACCAGCGGCCAAATTTAGCGCCAGGATCGCATTAAATACGTTATTCACTTATCAAGTGAAATCAGATGGTTAAGCCAGCTGGCTAACTTCGATGCTTAAGGCTGCATGTCGCACGAAGCGTCTCTTACGTCGGCACCCCATCTCTCTCTTTCATCATGGCCGCGTCGTGCGGAGCACGCGGAGCGTGACGGCGGCCATGACAGAGGTTAGGTCGAGCGCGTTGCGCTACCCGCCTCGCCTCGATGTCATCCTCGGGCCTGTCTCCCCTCGCTCGTTTCCCCGGACCGCCCCGGCGCAGGTGCGCCGAAGCGGATCCGGGGTCTTTACCGTTCGCATGGGGAAACACCACGAGGCTACGGAGAGTCTCATACTTGACGGGTGACATGGGGTGATGGTGGCTGGTCGTATCAAGGGCACTCTTACGTGCCCACCTGACCGCACCAACAGTTGGTCAGGAGTAACCCCATGACGCAGATCGCGAGCACTACTGCCAGGAAGTTTTACGCCGGTCTCGATGTTTCT